>NZ_JBFPKG010000299.1:0-341 GCF_040948665.1 Paraburkholderia sp. BR14320 | reverse complement strand
CTTCCCCTTGGTCTTGGCCCGATAGGGTTGGCAGACCTTGGGCGTGAAGCCGTAGGTTTCGGCCAGAGCAAGCAGTTGGGTGTTCCATCGATGCTCGCCGTCGCCGAACGCATCTCGCTCGATAATCACCGACTTCGCGTTATCAAATAGCACCTGCTCGGGTGTACCGCCGAAGTAGACGAACGCTTCGCGCAGGCACTCGCACAGCGTGGCGGCGTCCTCCCCGGCGGTGAAGCGCACGAAGCTCGCACGGCTGTATCCGAGCGTCGCGACCAGCGCCAGCAGCGGCGCGCGGCCGCGACGGATGACCGTGAAGTCGGCTTGCATCTGCTTGCCCGGCG
>NZ_JBFPKG010000298.1:0-342 GCF_040948665.1 Paraburkholderia sp. BR14320 | reverse complement strand
ACAGCGCTGCCAGCGCGTCGCCGATTGCCTGTCCAGAGGCGAGGCGATCAGTTTGATCGTCGACAGCAGCGGGATGAAGTTTGGCCGGGCCAGCGAATGGCATCGCCAGAAGTACGGCTGCGACGCGGGCCAGACGCCGTGGCGCAAGATGCACCTGTCGATCGACCCGCAGATGAATGTCCACCAGATCGCGATCACCGGGGACAACGTCTCCGACGAGGCGGGTCTGAATGCGGTGCTGGCAGTCGAGGCGAACGTCGACTGCGTGATCGCCGACGGCGCGTACTACAGTATTGCGCAGACCGAGGCATGGTCAACCTGTGGTGTGCTGCCGGTGATTCC
>NZ_JBFPKG010000297.1:0-345 GCF_040948665.1 Paraburkholderia sp. BR14320 | reverse complement strand
GTCGATATGATAAGTATTGCTTATGACACAAGGGAGTAAAACTGCTGGGAAGCAGACGACGGGTCTTTGCCCGCACATTTCATCTGTCCTTTCCTGATCATGTGCATTACCTCGATGCCGCCGAGAACACCCTCGCACGGTGGAAGTTCTTGAATCCCAGCATCGGCCGGGTCCGGCGTTTGATAGCCCGATGGTCCTGTTCGACAATGTTGTTCAGGTTGAACCGCCCCGGGTTTTCCGGAGACCGTTTTGCTTGCGTCATGCCACAGTGACAGACTCAGCGAGATTTGCATAGTAAGCGGCTTCTGCCTCGGCAGGTGGAATGTTGCCGATGGGGCCGAAGAG
>NZ_JBFPKG010000296.1:0-346 GCF_040948665.1 Paraburkholderia sp. BR14320 | reverse complement strand
GGCTCTCGTTGTACTCGTGCGCGTTGGTGACCGAGTAGTTCGGCTTGGGCCGCTTGCGCGGCCCACCCGTTTTCAGTCTTGCCTTGTAAGGCATGAAAGCTCGCCTGTCGGATAGATCACTGGGCTCGTTCTACCGGACCCACGGTCGCCGCGCAAGGACCCTGCTGAACAAAGCCCGTGCGAGCGAAGCACTGTCTGGCGAGTCGGAGAAATTCCCGAACATGAAAGCGCTTCGATTAGAACTCACTTTCCAATCCAGTCGCTTCCTTGTCCGATGGACTATCGCCTTGGGCGGACGAGCCCCCTGAAATCGCATTTGCGCCGCCGTCCAGCAGATTGCCAATTG
>NZ_JBFPKG010000295.1:0-347 GCF_040948665.1 Paraburkholderia sp. BR14320 | reverse complement strand
ATCGGCGTCTCGCGATCGGCATTCACCGCATCCAGTGCGGCCAGATTGGAGCCGCTTTTGTCGATGGTCACGGTCTCTGGCGTACCATTATGGGCGATCGCCTTTTCAAAGAACCGCCGGGCAGCGAGCTTGTCCCGCCTGGCCCTGAGCAGGAAGTCGACCGTGTCGCCCGCCTTGTCCACTGCCCGGTAAAGATATTTCCACTCGCCTTTGATCTTGATATAGCTCTCGTCCATTCGCCAGCTTTTCCCAACCGGACGCTTGTGCTTGCGGAAGCGCCTTTCGAAGAGCGGCAGCAGCTTGATGACCCAGCGGTACACCGTCGAATGATCCACCGCGATACCACG
>NZ_JBFPKG010000294.1:0-352 GCF_040948665.1 Paraburkholderia sp. BR14320 | reverse complement strand
AAACCTGACCCACCTGGGAGAGGATGGCGGCTTTTTGCCGCCGATGCTGACTCAGGAGCAAGCAGTGGAAATCAAGGTATTGGCAAGACGGGGAACGGCGGTACGCGAGATTGCGCGGCAAACGGGCCTGTCGCGCAACACGGTGCGCCGCTATCTGCGCGACGGGCAGGCGGGCCGTTACAGGCAACGTGAGCCACGCCCGACCAAGCTCGACCCGTTCAAGGACTATCTCCTTGAGCGTGTGGCCGCTGCACGACCGCACTGGATTCCGGCAACGGTCCTGCTGCGGGAGTTGCAGGAAGCCGGCTATGAAGGCGGTATCAGCCAGCTCAAGACGTTCCTGGCACCGTAC
>NZ_JBFPKG010000293.1:0-355 GCF_040948665.1 Paraburkholderia sp. BR14320 | reverse complement strand
ATGAGGCCGCGAGGAAAACGTCCGCTGCCGCTGGGCGCCCGGATAAGCCTGCATCCCGCGCGGCTGGCGATGTACCGGTAGCGCCGCCAGCCGCATGTCAAGGGCCGGACGTGTGTGCCGATCCGCGCCCCCCCCTGGCCCCGTCCCGGATCGCCTGGGTGCTGATTCCTCAACCCTTTCATTGTCGCCTCCATCATCTGGACTTACTGGCCTGTCGATTTTCATTGCGGCATCCAACTGGTTGCTAGTTTCGACGGTGATTATGCACGGAGCAGACGAACAAACCTGAGGCGCAAATCGATGTCGGGCACGGCATGCTGAAGATGCGACGATATGTTTCGGTATGCGAAGGTGA
>NZ_JBFPKG010000292.1:0-357 GCF_040948665.1 Paraburkholderia sp. BR14320 | reverse complement strand
TTTCCGTCTTCCTGACCGACTACCTGAATCTGAAGGAACAGGCACGGGCGGAACTCAACGGGCTGTTCAACGAGTCGGACTATCCCACGCTTGCCCGCATGTCGGAGAAGTTCGGCGTCAAGCTCGCCGTGCTGCCGTTTCCTGACGCAAGCCAGTTTGGCGTCGATCTGCCGGCCGACGTGCTGACGGATCTTCGTTCGGAAATCGACCAGCACGTGCTTGCCTCGATCTTGAACCGCCCCGGGTTTTCCGGAGACCGTTTTGCTTGCGTCATGCCACAGTGACAGACTCAGCGAGATTTGCATAGTAAGCGGCTTCTGCCTCGGCAGGTGGAATGTTGCCGATGGGGCCGAAGAG
>NZ_JBFPKG010000291.1:0-358 GCF_040948665.1 Paraburkholderia sp. BR14320 | reverse complement strand
TGCCGGGCTATGCGACCGGCGGCTTCTTTTTGCCATCTTTGGGTTCCTTTTGCTGGTCCCTATGACCAGCTCAGGCCCCGACCGTTCCACTTACCGACCTTGTCCGAAATTCCGGCGCCACCTCTGAGAGGGCCTCGTCGTGTCCCGACCAGTCGGTCTAATGGAGACAGTCCATGTTTGCAGCGCGCCCTGAAGATGGTCCCTTGCGCTCCGACGCTGCTAAGTGATCCTCTGAGCTTCCCCTGAAATTTCGCCTTCCAGCAGGTCGTGTGTAAACTCGACCCAAAGGAAGGAAAGAAGAGATGTTCAAGGTACCAAAACAGGCGTACACGCCGGAGTTCCGGGCGGCGGCCGTGCA
>NZ_JBFPKG010000290.1:0-359 GCF_040948665.1 Paraburkholderia sp. BR14320 | reverse complement strand
CATATAGCCGGTGATCTGCCGCATCCCCCAACCGAACAGCCGGTAGAAGGTAAAGATCAGCTCCATGTACGCCGTGGTGTAGGTCGGCTCACGCCCCGACACGCCCGGCGTACGGATCTTTGCGTTGATAAGCTGCGCCTTCAGATCGCCGCCCGGCACATACAGGCTGATCATGCCGCGCTTTCTCAGGCTCTGGTTATACGCCCGCGCGTTCGTCACCCGGTACCCCGGCTTCTTGCGCTTGCGCCGTTCACCCGTCTTTAGTCTGGCTTTATATGGCATTATTCAAGCTGGCTTCATGATGTTGCGCTTTTACACAACCCGCAGCATCTTTACAATACCCCCATCCGGACAAAGCC
>NZ_JBFPKG010000028.1:0-103722 GCF_040948665.1 Paraburkholderia sp. BR14320 | reverse complement strand
GGACCTGCTGATCCAGCCGGAACTGCGCTACCTGATGGTCATCGGCGCCTATCGCGACAACGAGGTGGATGCCGCCCATCCGCTGACGGCCCGGCTTGAAGCGATCCGCAGCGCGGGCGCGAAGATCGGGGAAATCCGGCTCGCGCCGCTGACCGGTGCGCACATCGGGAATCTGATCGCGGACGCGCTGCACTGTGCGCCTGAAAAACTTGCGCCACTGGCGCGCCTCGTGACCGACCGGACCGGTGGTAATCCGTTCTTCGTGATCCAGTTCCTGCACGCGCTGGCCGAAGGCGGTCTGCTGGCATTCGATCACGATGCGCGGCAGTGGCGCTGGGATACCGAACGCATCCAGGCCAGCGGTTACACCGACAACGTCGTGGACCTGATGGCCGGCAAGCTGACGCGCCTGCCGCCCGCGACGCAACGCGCGCTGCAGCAGCTTGCCTGTCTCGGGAACACCGCGGACATCGCGACCCTGTCGGCCGTGCTCGGCATGCCGGAGGCGGGGATTCACGCCGTGGTCTGGGAGGCGGTTCGCCAGGAACTCGTCGTGCGGCTCGAAGGCGCCTACGCGTTCGTTCACGACCGGGTTCATCAGGCCGCCTATTCCCTGATTCCTGAATCATCGCGCGCCGACGCGCATCTGCGGATCGGCCGCCTGCTCATCGCGCAGGCCCCGGCGGAAAAACGCGAGGAAGCGATCTTCGAAATTGTCGGGCAGCTCAATCGCGGCGCCGTGCTGATCACCGAACGGAATGAACGCGAGCAACTGGCCGAACTCAATCTGCGCGCTGGCCAGCGCGCCAGGGCGTCGGCAGCCTATGCCTCGGCGCTCGCCTATTTCACCTCCGGCGCAGAGCTGTTGAATGACAATGGCCGGGAACGCCGGCATGAGTTGACCTTTGCACTGGAGCTGAACCGGGCCGAATGCGAGCTCCTGACGGGACAACTGCTGGCTGCCGAAACGCGACTGGCGGAGTTATCGAGGCGTGCTACGACCACCGTCGAGCGCGCCCGGGTCGCGTGCTTGCAGATGGATGTATTCCTGATGCTCGGCAAGCGCGAGATCGGGGTCGCTGTGTGCCTCGCCTTCCTTCGGCATGTGGGCATCGACTGGTCACCGCATCCGGACGACGCGGCCGTGCGCAGCGAATACGAGCGCATCTGGCCGCTACTTGGGGAGCGGGCCATCGAGGAGCTCATCGATCTGCCGCCGATGCAGGACGCGGTCGCCCTCGCAACCATCGATGCAGTGATCTCGCTAGTCCCGCCTGCCCTCCACAGCGACGGGAACCTCGCTTGCCTGACGATCTGCAAGGCAATCACGCTGAGCCTCGAGCACGGCAATAGCGACGCCTCGTCCGTGGCCTACGCTAATTTTCCGAGGTTCGCCGGACGCGTTTTCGGCGACTATCAGGCCGGTTTCCAGTTCGGCGAGCTCGGCTGCCAACTGGTCGAACGGCGTGGCCTCGAACGCTACAAAGCGCGCACGTATCTGTCCTACTACATGTATGCTGCGCGCCTGGTTCAACCCATGCGCAATTGCGCAGAGCAGATGCACCGCGTTTTCGACATGGCCAATCGGACCGGCGATATTCCGTGGGGGGCGTTCTCACGCAATCACGTCGTCTCGACCCTGCTTGTAACCGGCGCACCACTATCCGAGGCGCACCGGGAGACAGAATCCGGCATCGCATACTGCGAGAGAGTGCAGTTTCCGATGGTCACAGCCTTTAGTGGGCTGCAGCTCGCACTGATCCGGACGCTCCGCGGCCTGACACCGGGGTTCGGCAGCTTCGATTGCGCCGAGTTCGACGAGCTTCACACAGAACGTCACCTGTCTCAAACCTCCGTGTCGTACGTGTGCATGTATTGGATTCGGAAGCTACAGGCACGCTATCTTGCCGGCGACTATGAGGCGGCCACGCATGCGGCTGCACAGGCGAATGAGCTAGGCTGGGTCATGTACTCGTTCACCGAGGAGGCTGAATATTGCTTCTATGCCGCGCTGGCGTGGGCTGGCCGGATCGACGCCATCCCGGCTGGCGAGCGTACGCAGCACCTTGACACGCTGCGCGCCCATCAAAAGCAACTGAGTATCTGGGCGGATCTCTGCGCGGAGAACTTCGCCAGCCATACCGCGCTGGTCGGCGCCGAGATCGCCCGCATCGAAGACCGCGTGATCGACGCCGAAATGCTCTACGAACAAGCCATCCGATTGGCGCAGGATAGCGATTTCGCGCACGTCGAGGCACTGGCCAACGAACTTGCGTCCCGCTTTTATGCCGCACGCGATCTTCGCAAGTTTGCGCGCGTTTGCATGCAGGACGCCCACAATGGCTATCTGCGTTGGGGCGCCATCGGCAAGGCGCGGCAACTCGAGGAACAGTATCCGTACTTGAGAACCGACGAGGCGGCGGCGACCGGACCGACGAATACGATCGCGGCACCCATCGAGCACCTCGATCTGGCGACCGTGATCAAGGTGTCGCAGGCGGCTTCCGGCGAGATCCATCTGGAAAAGCTGCTCGGCATGGTCATGCGCACGTCGATCGAGCAGGCGGGCGCCGAACGGGGCTTGCTGATCCTGTCGGATGCGGGCGGCCATCGGATCGCTGCGGAAGCCACCACCGCCGGCGACGCGGTCCACGTGCAGCTCTCCGACGCGCCGCTCACCGCAGCGATGTTGCCGGAGTCGATCCTCAACCAGGTCTTGCGTACGCGCGAGACTATCTTTCTGGACGATGCCGCAACGGATCCCATGGCTGCCGCGGATCCCTACGTCCGTCTGCATCGCGCCCGGTCCATTCTGTGCCTGCCCTTGATGAACGCAGCCAAGCTCATGGGTGCGCTTTACCTCGAGAACAACCTCACTGCCCGCGTGTTCAGCCCGGCCCGGATCGCCGTGCTGAAGCTCGTGGCCTCGCAGGCTGCGATTTCGCTCGAAAATGCCCGTTTGTACCGCGATGTCGCGGAAAGCGAAGCAAAGATCCGGCGTCTCGTCGATGCCAACATCATTGGGATCAATGTCTGGCATGCCGACGGGAATATCCTCGAAGCCAATGACGTATTTCTGCGCATGGTGGGCTATGACCGCGACGATCTGGTCTCTGGCCGCGTCCGCTGGCTGGATCTGACGCCACCGGAAAAGCATGACGACGCGATCCGCGCGCGCATCGAGTTAACGGAAACTGGCCGCACCAAGCCGTTCGAAATGGAATACATCAGGAAGGACGGCAGTCGCGTTCCCATTATTGTGGGCCTCGCTGCGTTCGACGCAAGCGGCCGGGAAGGCCTGGCGTTCGTACTCGATCTGACCGAGCAGAAGCAGGCGGAGCAAAAAATCCGCGAGAGCGAGCAGCGCTACCGCGAAGTACAGACCGATCTGGCGCACGCGAACCGCGTGGCGACTATGGGGCAGCTCGCGGCCTCGATTGCTCACGAAGTCTATCAACCCATCGCCGCGACGGTGGCCCATGCAGAAGCCGGATTGCGATGGCTGAACCGCGAGCCCGCCAACCTCACCGAGGTCGGCCTGGCGCTCGACGGCATCCTCAGGGATGGCAACCGCGCCGGCGAGGTGCTCGGGCGGCTGCGGCAACTGATCAGAAAGGCGCCACGGAAAAAGGAGCCGGTGAACATCAACGAGGCGATCCGCGAGATCGTCGAACTCGTGCGGGGCGAAGCAAGGAAATGCGGCGCCCTGCTCGTGATGCAGCTTGCAGAGTGTTTGCCCTTCGTCGAAGGCGACCGTGTGGAACTGCAGCAGGTCATGCTCAACCTGATCATCAATGCGCTGGAGGCAATGAGCGGCATCGATGGGGTGCGACAGGTGCATATCAGTACCGGTGAAGTCGACGGCGCGTGCGTGCTCGTGACGGTGCGCGACTCGGGTCCGGGCTTTGGTCCGGACGGCGCCGAACGCGCATTCACCGCGTTCTACACCACGAAGTCCACGGGCCTTGGCATGGGACTTTCGATCTGTCGTTCGATCATCGATGCGCACCGCGGCCGACTGTGGGTCAGTGAGTGCTCTCCATGCGGCGCGCTCGTTCAGTTCAAGCTACCCCGGCATCGCGCGGTTTTGTCGTGATCGTCCGTGGCGATATAAAGCCGAATAGCGAATAACGACGACTGCAGTCATAGATTCCATCTTTTCGACGCTGGTAGAGATCGGGGTCGTGCTTACCTTCGTTGCATTTTCACGACGCAGCTCCAGCGCGCGAACCTCACTGCTCAAATTATCATGCTCGAGAACGGGCACGTAATAGCCGATCGATTCAACTAAACCGTTCGGTTTCTGTATTACGTTCTTTTTTGCAGGATGTTCCGCCAGGTATTGCGTCGCATGATGCCTGCAATGCCGGGCAACGTAATTGCGCTGAATCCAGGCCTGTTCGCACGGTGGTTCCCCTATCCCCCAATCAACCCATTCCTGGAGACTTCACAATGGGCAAGCTCACGACTGCATTTGGCGCACCGGTGCCGGATAACCAGAACACGCAAACCGCAGGACCCAGAGGTCCTGCCCTGCTTCAGGATGTCTGGCTCCTTGAGAAACTCGCGCATTTCGACCGGGAAGTGATTCCCGAGCGTCGTATGCACGCAAAGGGATCCGGGGCATTCGGTACATTCACCGTGACGCATGACGTCACCCAATACACGCGGGCAAAAATCTTCTCGTCCGTCGGCAAGAAAACTGAAATGTTCGCGCGATTCTCGACCGTTGCGGGTGAGCGCGGCGCGGCCGATGCCGAACGCGACATTCGTGGATTTGCCCTGAAGTTCTACACGGAAGAAGGAAACTGGGACCTCGTCGGCAATAACACACCGGTCTTTTTTCTCCGTGATCCGCTCAAATTCCCGGACCTCAACCACGCCGTCAAGCGTGATCCGCGAACCGGCCTGCGCAATGCCGACAGCAACTTGGACTTTTGGACCCAGCTTCCCGAAGCGCTGCATCAAGTCACAATTGTCATGAGCGATCGTGGTATTCCGCGCAGCTTCCGGCATATGCATGGATTTGGCAGCCATACATTCAGCCTCCTCAACGCGAATAACGAGCGGTTCTGGGTCAAGTTTCATATGTCGACACAGCAAGGCATTCAGAACATAACCGACGAGGAGGCGAACGCACTGGTTGGGGCCGACCGCGAGACGCATCATCGTGATCTTTACGAGGCCATCGAACGAGGAGAATTTCCGCGCTGGAAACTGTATTTCCAGATCATGCCGGAAAAGGAGGCCGCCACCTATAAGGTCAATCCGTTCGATCTCACGAAGGTTTGGTCGAAAAAGGACTACCCGCTAATTGAAGTTGGCGAGTTCGAACTCAACAAAAATGCGGAAAACTGGTTCGCGGATGTCGAACAGGCGGCGTTCAATCCCGCAAACGTTGTGCCGGGCATCAGCTTCTCCCCGGACAAGATGTTGCAGGGGCGATTATTCTCTTACGGCGATGCGCAGCGATACCGACTAACGGTGAACCATCATCAGATCCCAGTGAATTCTCCGCGCGGTACCAGCCACTACAACAGTTATCATCGAGACGGCTTGCTTCGTGTCGACGGCAATCGAGGTGGCATGCCTTCCTACAATCCCAATACGCGCGGAGCATGGCTCGATCAGCCCGACTATAGCGAACCTCCGCTCTCCATTGAGGGAGCAGCCGCCCACTGGAACCATAGAGTTGACGAGGACTACTATTCCCAGCCCGGCGATCTGTTCCGTTTAATGTCGCCAGGACAACAGAAAGCCCTGTTCGAGAACACCGCACGCGCAATGCGCGGCGTTTCACGCCCGATCCGGGAGTTGCACATAGCTCACTGTACGAAGGCAGACCCGCTGTATGGCGCGGGTGTTCGAAATGCGCTCGAAGCGCTGGATGCATCGGGTGAGAGCGCAACTCGATCGGAGTTGCAAACGCACAAGTAATGCGTACTTTTCCGGGCGCGTCAAGATGACGGGCGCCGTCTGGCATCCTGGCGGTCACGTAGGCCGACGTCACTTACAACGCCGGATGCGAACGAACCGATCGCATGGACATCACGGAGCCGCTATCGTTGGAGGCATAAGGCATACACGTGCCGGATAGCGGCTCGCGTCGCTGGCAGGCCAAAGGCTAGGGTCAGGCTTCGTCGCCCTTCGCCTCCCCGAATAGGTTATTAGCCACGAAGTCCACGAATGCCCGTATTTTCGTCGCCATATGCCGACTGGATGGCCACACTGCCACGCACTGGTAACTGCCAGAAACATGGTCTCCCAGCACGCGCCGCATTGAGCCATCCTTCAATTGCCGCTCGATCGCGAATTCTGGCAGGCATGCGATGCCGGACCCGCACTCCACCAGATTGACCAGTGCGCCAAGCATCGAAACCGCCATAGAGACAGGCGGTTCGCCGGCGTCCGATTCGCTGAGCCCGAGTGGCCATCGGATCAGCTTTCCGGCATCTTTCAGATGAATGCAGACGTGATGCGCAAGGTCTTGCGGTGTCGCAGGTATTCCGCAGCGCTCGAAATAGGATGCGGCACCCGCAATACAAACCTTGGAGTACCCAAGGTGCTTCGACATCAGTCGGGAGTCTGTATCGAGGCCGGGACAGATTGCAACATCGAATCCGCTTTCTATCAAACCGGCAGCGCCAGTTCCCCACTCGATATCGAGTTCTATTTCTGGAAAGGCAACGATGAACTTGCGGAGTACCGGGGCGAGATAGGCACTGGGAATTTGTGCAATCACGCGTAGCCTGCCGCTCGGAGCCTTTCCTCTCCTGGTAAAGCGCTCCTCGATCATCTCCAGTTCTTCGATGATCCGTCGACAGCTTTCCAGGAGCATTTCGCCCTCGTGGGTAAGCATTACGTTTCTGGTGCTGCGATGAAACAGGCGGATGCCCATCCGGTCTTCGAGACGGGCAATCGATTTTGCAATCGCTGACGCGGAGAGGCCGAGCCGTTGAGCAGTTCGCGTGAAGTTGCGGGTCTCCGCCGCGTGTACAAATATGCTGAGGGTACCTAATGTGTCCACCCTACGGTTCCCCGGTTAAGTAGGATCGCGCGCCCAAATACTCATAATTCAGGATTTACGCCCGCGGTGTGCCGAGTACGGCGAACGAACTGCAAGTCGTAGTTTCAGGTATGCGCGAACTCGGTTTCTGAAACCAGAGTTCGTGGTTCGGCGCGGAAAGTGTGCCTGTGTTCATCGCAAATCGCATGACTCGAATGACTGGTTGAAATCGCCGGGATTCGCGTCGAAAAGATAACTTTACGAATTCAGCGGCGAAATCGGAAGGTACAAGAAATGACAATCTGATTAGGTCATGAATACCTATTGCGAACGCCGTACCGCGGCGCTGCACTTCGTGGCCTTATAGGCTATGCGTGGTTCGAGCGCGGGCAATTGGACAATACGGCGCCAGACTGCGCCTGCGCAATCAGACCCGCCTCGTTTGAACGTGTGTTGGGTGACGGGCTGACGCAATGGCGTGAGCCCGTCAATCTCGGGATATCGGTGTATGACAGTCACTCGGCAGCAGCGCTGCAATCTGGCGCCGAATGCCGGGGTCGAGAGAGGATCGGAAGACCGTCACTTGCAGCACGCTGCTGAGTCGCGAAACAAAAGAGACGTGCGCCGGCCGGAGCCGGGCCGCTATACAATGCAAGCGACGAACGGGTGGTACGCGTGCGCTGACGCGTTCACCCGTGCGAACGTTTTGGCGGATGCCGCCGTCGCGACAGTCAATGGCCCTGTTTCTCGGGAACCAAGACCGGCGCGCCCTGGTTCTTGAGCAGCAGCACGACGAACTTCGCCGGCTGCGTCTGGCTGGCGTTACGCCCCACCGTATGCACGTCGTTCGGACCTTCGTAGAAGGTCTGGCCGGGCGTCAGCGTTACTTCCTTGCCACCCTTGACCTGCATGACGATGGATCCCTCCAGCACATAGATGAAACCGTGCGCGTGATGGCGATGCACGGGGTCCTCGGCGCCCGGTGGATATTCGACGCTAATCATCAAGGCTTCTTTGCCCGGATAATCGCCAAGGCGTTGCGTCATCAGTGGAGTGACAATGGCCTCAGCGGGCGTGCCAGCGTGAGCGATGCCCAGCGACGCGCCCACGGCAAGCAAGGTCACGAGTGGGGCTTTCTTCAGGCGAAGCATATTCGTGTGCTCCAGTATGAGCCGGTCCGTGCGTGCGGACCGGCGCCGACGAAACGTGTAGAGGATGCGCTCAGCTCAGATTCGCCTTGTCGAGGCCGTACGCTTTATCGGCCGAACCCGGCACGGTCCTGAACGCAACGTTCACGCGATTCCACGCGTTGATCGCCATGATGTCGAACGTCAGGTCCGAGAGTTCCTTTTCGCTGAACTGCGTGCGCACGCGCTCGTAGATATCGTCAGGCACGCCTTGCTCCGGAAGCTTCGTGAGCACTTCGGTCCAGGCGAGCGCGGCGCGTTCACGCGGAGCGAACAGCGTCGATTCACGCCAGGCCGTGAGATGATGAATGCGCAATTCGCGCTCGTCGTGAATCTTCGCTTCCTTTACGTGCATGTCGAGGCAAAACGCACACCCGTTGAGTTGCGAAGCGCGAATCGATACGAGATCGCGAACCGATTCTTCAATCGCGCTCTCTTTCAACAGATTGCTGAACTCCAGAAACTTCTTGAATAGTTCCGGCGATTGCTGGATGTAGTTGATACGCTGCGACATGATGCCTCCTGGTTGAAATGAACAGATATGTGTGGCGTGGGGGATGCGTTCAGCAGCATCTAGCCCGCACGAAGGCATCTTAGGACCCCATGACCCCAGCCGGTAGACGCAGCAACCGGCTCACGATGTTGCTCGGGCAGCACCAATCAGACTGTGTGACCTTTTCGCGTGAGCCGGGGTGTCGCGCACCGGCACTCCGGGGTGGAATGTTCGCGTTGAGCAGATGCGCGTCGCCGCCGGCGTTTCGTCTACACGCGGGCGGTCACCGTGGCATGGGACTTTCTATCTCGCGTTCGATCATCGATGCGCACCGCGGCCGACTGTGGGTCAGTGGGTGCTGCCCACGCGGCGCGCGCGTTCAGTTCAGGCTACCCATGCATCCCGGCGTTCCGTCGTAGTCGTCGGGGATTTGCCTGAAAACACCCGGCTGTGCAGTCGGTCGCCCAAATCGCGCATTCACGGCTGAGCCGCGTAGTACTTTGCGAGACCGTCGATCTCTTCGGGTCGAAGTTGCCGCGCGACGTTGCGCATTTGCTCCCCGATGTCGTTATGCCGGGTGCCGCCAGCAAATGCGCGCATCTGAGCGGCAAGATACGAGGCTGACTGCCCGTCGAGCGAGGGCGCCGCGCCCTTGCGGTCGATCGTGCCGTGGCACGCTGCACAAGGAGCGATATTGCGGATCGGCGCGCCTTGCATCGCAAGCGCGTGTGCGGCGCCGTAATCGCGGCTGCCCGCTTCCTGCAACTGCGTATGGCGTGGCCGGCTCGAATAGTATTCGGCGACATCGTGCAGGTCCTGGTCACTCAGGCTCGCGATGATTGGCTGCATGATCGCGCTCTCCCGTGCGCCGCTGTGAAAGTCGCGCAGTTCCTTGTAGATCGCATCGGCATACTGGGCGGCGAGCGCCGGAGCCGTTATGCCGGCCGGGTTCTGTGCGCCGTGGCACATCGAGCAACGCTGCGTGGCGAGCGTGGCGCCGCGTCCGCTCGAGACCGCGTCGATGCGAACGGCGCGCAGCGGCGGCAGCACGACGACATTGCTCGGCGGTGCGTCAGGCACGATGTCGCTGTCCTTGGACCCCGACGACGGCACACCCGCCGCGCTGCAGATCGCGCTCCACAACTCGTTCGCCGTGAAGTCGCGCCGCATCGATGGCAACCAGACGAAGCCAATGAGAATCGCGAGGACAGCGACGAGAAATGTCCCGCCGGCGCTCACGGTAAACCACGGGTTGCGAAGGCTGAACACGCGTTCCAGTTTCATCGCGGTGCTCCCACGGCAACGGCCGGAACGGACGTGTTCGGCAGACGCAGCAGCTGCGCGATCGGCACCGAGTAGTTGACGACGGTGAGGCCGACCATCAGGGCAATCCACAGCCTGAAGCTATTGAGCGCTACCGGCACGCGCTCGACCGGATGCACGCAGACACTGAACTCGAACGGTTCCGGCGTTTCATGCGTCCGGTTCGACGAACCGAACTGGGCCTTCGCGAGAATGTAGACAAAGAGCGCACCGGAAACGAGCAGCACGATGCCGCCGAATGCGGAGACTGCCACCCATATTGCCTGCGGCGCGATAGCGGGGTTCGTGTAATCGTAATACGCCATGCGACGCGGAGCGCCCAGGAGACCGACGTAGTGCCAAGGGAAGCTCACCACCAGCATGCCAATGAACCACAGCCACAGCTGCTTGCGGATCAAGCCCTCATCGGGCTTGCGTCCTGTGAGTTGGGGCCAGAGGTCGTAGGCGATCGCAAAGTACATGATCACGACCGCGCCACCGAAGATCAGATGGAAGTGGCCAGTGATCCACTGCGTGTTGTGGATCGTCGAATCAAGGTGGTAGCTCATGTTGATGAGCCCGCCCGCGCCGCCGAATCCGAGCATGACGAACGAGAACGCAATGGCGAGCATCATCGGATTGCGCCACGGCAGCGCCGTGAGCCAGCCGAATAGTCCGGTGCCGCCGCGCAGGCGACCCGCAATCTCGACCGACGCGCAAATCGTAAACACGGTCAGCAGTGTCGGCACGGAGACCATCGCCGTAAACACCTGGTGTATGAACTTGAAACCGGTGCCGACCTGCGGATCGGTGTACAGATGGTGAATGCCGATGGGCATCGCGAATACCAGGAACATCACGAACGCGATGCGGGCCATCGAATCGCTGTAGAGCCGCCCGCCGATGGCGCGCGGCACCAGTGTGTAGTACGCGGTGTAGGCCGGGATGAGCCAGAAGTAAACGATGGCGTGCAGCGTCCACGAGAACAACACGCGCGCGAGACCCACATCGATGGTCGACTTCAGGCCGAGCGCCACCGGCAGGATCTGGAACAGGATCTCGAGTGCCGCGCCTACCGCCGTCCACGCCCAAAGATACGCGCCCGCCACATTGGCGAACATGGCGAGCGGAATCGGCTGACCGGGATTGACGCGCCTCCATGCACGCAGATTCACGTACATCAGCGCGACCCATATCCACGAGCCGACTACCACGAGCACGATGCCGAGGTAGTAGAACACACTACCGATCATCGGCGGATAGAAGGTGAACAGCACCGAGGCATGGCCCGTCGCAACGGGCGCGAGTGCCATCAAGGCGCCCACCGCGAGCAGGATGAAGGCCGCCCATGCCCATTTGAGTCCGATCAGCCGCTGTCTGAGTGAGAGCTCGCAGATTGCGTAGCCAAACCCCATTGCGACCAGCGTCGGCAGCGCGTAGGCCATAACGGTTCCATGCGCCGTCACGGAACGGTAGTAGATCTCGGGATTGCCCACCCACGCGAACAGTGGACTGCGCACGAGCATCTGCCACGCGCCAAGCACGAGCGCGACAAGGAACGAGACAAAGGCGAGCCAGAAATGCGCGAGAACGAGCCGCTTAGCGAGAAACACAGCTGAGCCTCCGGGAGTGGCGGGCGGCCTCGAAGAACGTGGCCTTGTCGATGACTTTCACGTGAGCCCACATGGTTTGATGGCCGAAGCCACAGTACTCGTGACACGGCATCAGGTGTTCGGCCGGCTTCGGGAAAACGGTGGCGAGCGTCGAGAGATAGCCTGGCTCGATCATGGCGTTGACATTTGTGCCCATGATCTCGAGGCCGTGCACGACATCGGCGCTCGTGACGCGCAGCGTCACCGGTGTATCGGCCGGCATCAGCAGGCATTGCGGCGTGAACGAGTATTGCTGGGCAATGAAGCGCACCGTGACGGAGCCATCCGGCTCGACCGCGCTGCCCAGGTTGCTCTCGACGAATTCCCCTGACATCTGCAGTCGGCTCGGGTTGATCGTTTCCACGCGCGACGGTGACGTCATCGCCGAGTGCATGCCCAGGTAGATCATCACGATCACGAGCAGCACGATCAGGCCGCCGGCGAAGACGGCCCAGCGACGCTCGACGCGCATCGCGACCGAGCGGCCATCATGATTGGGTTGGTGCGAGGTTTCGGTCGACATGATCAGCTGATAGGGCCGCGCGGCAGGAATGCGAGGAAATAGAAGGCGAACCAGATCGCGAACACGATCACGGTGGCCACACCGGCCAGCGCGATCGCGCCACGCGGTCCGCCGGCGACGATGAGCTCGATCGTGGCGTCCAGCAGCGGATCTTTGCGGTTGTCGTTGGTCTCCATCATGGGGTTCTCAGTGAGGAGGTGGTGATACGAAACGATGCCCGGATACCGCGCGTCGTCGTGCTCGTCTAGCGCAATGGCGCCTTGCGCAGCTCGTTGACCTCTTTCGCCGTGACCGGCAGGCCGTGGTTGCCCCACGCGGTCCGAATGTAAGTCACGACCGCGGCTGCGTCGTCGTCGCTCAATTCCTGCGCGAACGGCGGCATTCCGTACGGTTCAGGGTTGCGCCGCGTACCCGGCGGGAAGCCGCCATTGAGCACGATGCGAATCGGATTGACCGCCGAATCCATTTCGATCGACTGGTTGCTGGCCAGCGGCGGATACTTCGGCACGTTCCCCTTGCCATCGCTGCCGTGACAGATCGCGCATTTGTCGCTGTACACCTGTGCGCCGCGCGCGAATACCTTCGTGTCGGTCGCCGCGGAGGGGCCGTTCTTGCGGCCCTTGTTGTCCGGCAGCGCCTTGAGGTAGATCGCCATCGCCTTGACGTCGTCGTCGCTCAGGTACTGGAGGCTGTGGAAGGTCACCTCCGCCATCGGGCCATACACCGCGCCACGCTCCGAGAGACCCGCCTGCAGCATATCGACGATGTCCTTGATGCTCCAGTCGCCAAGGCCGCCGTCCTTGTCGGAGGTCAGCGACGGGGCATACCACTGCTGCACCGGGATCAGGCCGCCCGCGAACTCTTCGCTGCGCGACGAACCGCCGAGCATGTTGATCCGCGTATGGCACATCGTGCAGTGGCCGAGGCCTTCCACGAGGTACGCGCCGCGATTCCATTCGACTGACCGCGTTGGATTCGGCTGATAGGCCCCTTCGCGGAAGTAAAGCGTGCGCCACCCGATAAGCAGTTCGCGCTGGTTGAACGGAAATTTCAGTTCATGCGGCCGATTCGGCTGCGGTACCGGCACGATCGATTGCAGGTAAGCGTAGATCGCATCCGAGTCCTCACGGGTGACCTTCGTGTACTGCGCGATCGGCATGGCCGGATAGATCAGCTTGCCGTCGGGTGACTTGCCCGTGCGCATCATCCTGAAGAATTCGTCCTTGCTCCAGTGGCCAATTCCGTACTGCGGATCGGGCGTGATGTTGGGCGAGTAGAGCGTGCCGAACGGTGTTTCCATCGCGAGCCCGCCCGCGAAAAGCTTGCCACGCGGCGCGGTATGGCAGGCGATACAGTCGCCCGCGCGCGCGAGATATTCGCCACGCGCGATGATCCCCGACCGCGTATTGGCATCGGCGGATGCCGCCTGCCGAGTTTCCGCGCTCGCCGTGGTGCAAACGAACATCGACGCGGCTATAGCAGCGACGAACGTAACGACGCATGAAGCGGGACGGGAAATTCGATTCCTCATTGCATTTGGCTCCCGCATGCTAGCGGCAGCTTTAAACCGCCTGCCGGCGACGGCCAGGGATCGTCGGGCCGAGGCTGCCGCGCGAGCCAGCTGGAAACCGCATAGATATCGCGATCATTCAGCCTCGCGGCGATCTCATGCATGCAGTCGGGCGCGATTGCGTGTCGCGTGCCCGAGCGCCACGTCCCCATCTGCCCGGCGATATAGCTCGCATGGAGACCGAGCAGGCCTGGCACGCCGGGCTTCGCGCCGGTCAGGCGGGCTCCGTGACACGCCGCGCACGCGGGCAGCTTGCGTGACGCGTCGCCGTTCATCACGAGTTGCTTGCCGTGGTCGAGCACATCGGGCGGCACCGCGGCAGTATCGGGATCGGGATACGGAGGCTGAAAACCAGCGAAGTACTGGGCGATCCTGCGCAGATCTTCATCGGTCAGAAACGCCAGCAGGTAACTCATCGGCGGATAGGTCCGGGCGCCGTCGCGAAACGCGGACAGCTGATTAAACAGATAGTCAGCAGGCTTGCCGGCAATGCGGGGGAAGTAGTCGTTGCTGCGCCCCTGCCCCTGTACACCATGGCACGACGTGCAGGCGCGCATACGCTCGTCCATCGCGGACGACAAAGCCGGTGACTGGGCGAATACGCACGCTGCTGCGAGGCATAGCAACACGAAGAGCGACGCGTTAGTAAATGCGCGATGCACGACAAGTCTCACGGAAAAATATAGAAAGTTCAGAGCTCTGTGTGCGAGCCGAATATTGCTTTCATTCAGATGGCAAGTAGTGCATCGCAAAGAACAAAAAACTCAGAGCATTTCGCGGCGTTCAACCGAGCCATCTACCGGGCGGATCGGATCTGACTCACCATCATATGAATGCCTTGTCCCCGATAGAAGATCAGCAGTGCATGCTTCTGAGTTTCCAGAAAAGCAACAATCACAGCATGCTTGCTTCATCGATAACGTATGGGTTGTGATGGACCCCGCCTATAGCCGATAACGAACAGTGACCATCGATCGAATCCTGGCGTTGTCATTCCAGTGACTTCACTGATCGCCCTGTAACGCAATGGGATGAATCATCGCATTCGCGTTGAGCGGCATCCTCGGGCGCGTTGCCCGAGGACGATAGACGATCTCACCCCGGCGGATTTTCATTCCACTTATCGCGCAAACTCCGGAGTGGCGTGCGCGAGTCAGATGCCACTCCTGATCATGGTAAGCACAACGCAAGGGATCACTCCAGGCGAGCGTAACTCTCGTGGCAGTCGAACGCTCTAGCAGCCGTACCGTGACGCCCACGACCGGTACCGTTGACACGTTCTGCACTTCCCGCTTGAACAAAGCGGCAACGCTCGTTTCGCCGTTTACGGGTAGCTCGTCCGACAATTGCCCCAGCAACCCGACGGTCCTCGCCCATGGATCGCAAATATCCGATTGTTCCAATACCATACGGGTTCCTCCAAGTTGGAATGATTGCTGCTCGTCAGGCGGCTGCGAGAGGCGAATCGACGAATTCGATTACGCCGCGTCACACGTCATTTCGGCATTTCGGGACCGCTCGCCGCACAAACACATCAGAGGATTGCCGTCGGTATCGATCGGCTGGCGCTCTACTCGAATCGGTGTTGCGGGTGTGGGCGGGTCACAGTCAGGCAGATTTCATGGTCCGTCTTCCTATTGCTAGTCCGATCTCCGTGCTGAACAGATGCAAATGCAGGCTGAATCGTCATGGTCAACGGTATCCCTGATAGACCCACGTCGCCACCCTACTTTGAATTGGCATAAGCTACTTACCGGATTAAAACGCTCATACCTTCGTATAGTAGAGACCACCGTAACGTCATCTCATCGTAGGTATCGGGAACGGTCCACTGTCGTTCGCGTCATTTCGGCGTCATGCAAGGTAAGCCTTTTAGTGCTCTGCAATCACGCACGATGGCAAGTGTCGGATTTGCCCTCTTACCCGATGTCCAATACAGCGTTGTTATCGAATCCGGCTCCGATTTCCTCCTCTCTAATTTTTTCGATAATCAATTAGCGACGGTCGATTTTGAATCGAAACACTTGACCAAACAAAGGTATGCGGGGTCCGTACGATCGTAGACTGGTATGAGGTACGCGTGCGAAGTAACTTGGCTTGGGGAAACGTCGCTGTGGAGCTCTGTCCCGTTCGCGCGGGACGACATGCCCATGCGTCTCAACGTCCGCAAGTCGAATAGCTTTGGAGCGTTTCATGAATCAATTGAATATCTCGCCACCCGCCTTTCCTGCCGATTTTCTGAACCACGCCGATCCTTTCTTAAACTGCTTTGCGAGCAGCTATGCAGGCATCGTCACGTTCATGGCGGTTGCTAAAGAAGGGAGTTTTGCCAAAGCGGGCGAGCGACTTGGAGTTGGACGCTCGAGCGTCTCGCGCAGTGTCCAGCGGCTCGAGAAGCAGCTCAGCACACGCCTATTCCTTCGAACGACGAGAACCACGCGCCTGACACGCGAGGGAGAGCGCTTTTTTGAGCACTGCAATCTTGGTGTGGCTCATATCGTCGGGGCCGTCAACGACATGCTCGACCTGCGCCACGGTCCGCCTCGTGGCTTGCTGCGGGTCTCATCGGGCATCGGTTTCGGGCGCAATGTGGTCGCGCCGCTATTGTTGAAGTTCGCCGAGCTCTACCCGGACATCTCGGTCGAACTGCTTCTCGATGACAAACCGGTGGATTTCGCCGGTGGCCAGATCGATGTTGCGTTCCGCGATGGACACCTCACGGACTCCCGCATCGTCGCAAAGCGGCTGATTCCGATGCAGCTCGTCGTTTGCGCGTCGCGTGCCTACGCCGAGCGGCACGGACTTCCTTCCAGCCTCGGCGAGCTTGGCCAGCACGAGTGCATCAACATGAAACATTCAACTGGGCGAGTGGTCGAGTGGGAGTTCATGGTGGAGGGCCGGACTCAAAAATTCCTCCCTCCCTCCAAGTTGACGTTCAATGACGCGGATCTCGTACGCGATGCCGTCCTCGGTGGTCGCGGCATTGCGCAGATGCCGGCGCATCAGATCTGGGACTGCGCGAGGCGCCAGGAGCTTGTGATGACGTTGACCCAGCATGTGTCGAAGGAGCGCGCCTACTACATTTGCTACCTTTGCCGTGAACACCTGCCGATCCGGGTCCGCGTCTTTATCGATTTCATGACTGAGCAGATCCGGGCGCTTGATTTGAATAATTTGGACCGCGCCAATGCGAGCGAGGCTATGAACTGCATTGCGGCGATGCCAGCGTAGTGTCCGACCGGCGGCAGCGTTGCACGCGATCCGGACCGTTCCATGATTTAAACGGTCGCAACGCTTGATCGATTCGTGATGTCAGTCGTCCAGGCAGGCTCGCAACAATCGCGCGAGACGCTCGGCCTCCCGCGCATCGGCAACGTTCGCAAAGCCCATCACCAGACCGCGCGGAGTGTGCGGTGCGCGGCCATCCGCGTACCAGCTCGAAAGCGGCAGAACCGCAAGTCCGGCTTCGCGGGCGCGCGCGGCAACTGCGACATCGTCGATTGCGCCATTGGGGCCTTCGGCGAATCGGGTCGCAAACTGCACTCCGCCCGATGGCGGATCGACCATCAGCCGTTCTCCGAACGCCCCCTTCAACGCGTCCACGATCAGCATGCGACGCTCCTCGTACAACGCGCGCATACGCTTCAGATGGCGCGCGAAATGTCCCTGCCCGATGAAATCCGAAGCAACCGCCTGCAGCAATGTCGAAGCGCCTGCGTTCATGCTGTGCGTCACCCGCTCGACGCTCTCGATCGCCCGTTCCGGCACGACCACATACGCGAGCCGCAAGCCCGGAAAAATCACCTTGCTGAAGGTGCCGCAATAGATCACGCGACCGTGCCGGTCAATGCTCTTCAAAGCCGGCAAAGGCCGGCCCGTGTAGCGGAACTCGCTGTCGTAATCGTCTTCCAGGATCCAGCTAGAGGCGTTCTCCGCCCAATCGAGCAGTGCGATCCGCCTCGCGAGTGACAGCGTGTGTCCGAGCGGACTCTGATGCGACGGCGTAACGAGTGCAAAGCGTGCCTGCGCGTCCAGTTGTATGCCGCGCTCGACGTCGATCCCTTCGCCGTCGACCGGCACCGGCACGAGCCGCACGCCGGCATCGGCCAGAAAGCTGCGTGCGAGCAGATAGCCGGGATCTTCGAACCACATGCGATCGCCCGCGGATGCGAGACTGCGTATCACGAGTTCGAGCGTCGCGCGGTAACTCCCGGTCACGAACACCTGTTCGGGCAGGCAGGTGACGCCGCGCGACAGTCCGAGATGGGTAGCGATGTGTTCGCGCAGTGGCTGGTAGCCGGCCGGCGCTGGATAAGCGAGTGCCGCACGTTCGCCGCTGCGTACGCGAAACGAGAACAGCCGGTTCCAGACCTTGCGCGGAAAAGCGTCCAGCGCAGGCAAGCCCGGTTGTAACGGCAGCGGTTCGCCGCTGAAGGGGACGACCGGTCGATCCAGCGCCGATTGACTGCCGTGCGGCGCGACCGGCTCAGTCGTCACTCCGCCTGCGACCGCGCGAGGCCTGTCGAGCGAGTACCGAACGGTTTGCAGCCTTGACGATCGCATCGCCGACACCGGAAGCGATGGCGATACGAAGGTGCCCGCCGCGCCGCGCACCTGCAGGTAGCCCTCGTCGACGAGGGTCGTGTACGCGCGTTCAACCGTGCCGAGTGCGGTATTCAGCTGCGTGGCCAGACCGCGCAATGCGGGCACGCGGTCTCCAGGGCGCAGATTCCCCGCGGCGATCGCAGTCCGGAAGCGCTCGCAGATTTGCAGATAGATCGGCAACTCATGTTGCGGATCGATCTCGATGGTCAATGCCGGTAACGGTGCGGTCATTACGGTCTCGCGTGCGAACGAAGCAGAGGTGACGTTTTTGATGAACTCGGGGTTATAGACAGTGTAGGAGCGTGGCCTAACGAGTGGAGGGCAAGGCATGGGCAAGCGTCGGAGTATCGACCACAGGCTCGACGGCCCGCATCTCGCGCTCGCCACCCGTTTCAAGCGCCCGGGAAAGGCCGCGGGTCAGCCTGCGGGTCTATCGTTACCCACTCGTTCGCCGGTCTGAAACCGCAGTTGATGTCGAGCTCCCGCTTCGAAGCCGTTTGCGCATGGATGGCCATGCAAACGCGCACCTTGTCGTGTGCGAGACGAGGGCGGATGGAATGGTGCGTCAGGATACGACAAATCAATTCTCGGCGCGCTTGAACAAGGCTTGAACAAGCCGACCGAGAGACAGCAAGCAACATCGCGTTCAGTCGAATGCGATGTTGGGTCCCAAATGTATTTCAGCGGAATAGCCGTCTGAGTGCAGACGCGTGGCCGAAGATAAATGTCCTAGGCCAACGTATAGCCATTATCGACTATCAAGTCTTGACCATATATCCCGCGAGACGCCGGCGACAGCAAAAACATGATTGTGTCGGCTACCGCATCGGCCTCGAGGAAGCGGCCAGGAAGCAAACGCCGATTGACACGTTCCGCGATCGCGGAAAGCTGATCATCTGGCAAGCCCAACGAGGACCAGATTGCTGTAGCGGTTGGTCCCGGCGAGACCAGATTGATTCTGACGCCATGTGGTGCCAGTTCCACTGCGAGCGTCCGCGCATGCGCCTTGACCGCCGCCTTTGATGCTATATACGCGCCCAGCCCCGGAAATGTTGTCTGTGACAGAAACGTCCCGATGAACACAACCGACGCAGGTTTCGCCAACTGTTCTCGCACCACTGAAAGCGTGTTCAGCGCACCCGCTCCGTTCACTGCCCATTGACGCTCGAACGCCGCGGCTTCAAGACCGTCGTCCAATATAGCGATGCCTGCATTCGGCACCAGAAAGTCGATCGGACCCAGCCGCTGGGCCTCCGCAGAAAGCAACTCGAGATCGTCACTTCGTGTGACGTCCCCTTTGATCCATACGAGCCTCTCGTCGAATGTCGACTGCAATGCCGCCAAACCCCCTTTCGTTCGACTCATCGCCAGCACGCGCGCCCCATTGTTTAATAAGCGACGGGTAGTCGCAAGCCCAATTCCGGAACTCGCTCCCGTGACCACAGCGAGACGACCTTCAAAATCCTTAAGCATCGTTCTTTCCTTCCTGGCGGCTGTTTTTCTGTAGGACAAATTGGTCCTTCAGAAAAATCATGGCAATAAGAGTGAAGCACTAAATCAAAATTCAACGCATGATGATCAAGGTCACAATTTCCAATCGGATATGGATTATTTTACTTCCTCGACAAGATCGGCCAGTTAGATACCCATATCGAAGATGAGGGGAAATCCAGAGCGGCAGAGATGAAATACTAAAGCGATCAGGATGATCTGTTTCATGAAAAACCGGATCAACTGTTTGTCCGCGATGTCACAAATACGCGGAAATCGGTTCACTACAATTACGCACGCGAAACCTGTTCCGTCCAGCGGGAGGACATAGCGCCGCGCTGTCAGGCTTCGCGAAGGTGCGCTATCACCATTCCTGTTTCGTCGAGACACAACCCTTGATGATGTCCGTCTTTCTGATCAGATCGGGAAGCGATAGCGCTTCAAGCTTCTTCATCGCAGCACTACGGTACATCTTGATGGTGATTTCGCTCAGGTTCATTTCAGCAGCGATCTGCTTGTTCAAAAGCCCCTTCACAACGTACCAGATCACTTCACGCTCCCGCACGGTCAGCGTCTCGTAACGCGCCAGAAGCGAAACCCTTGTCAGAGATCTCTCCAATTGCTCGGCATGACGACCGATCGCCGATGAAACAGCGTCGATAACACGTTGCTCCCGGACAGGTTTGGTCAGGAAATCAACGGCGCCGGCTTTCATGGCCTCCACCGACATTTCAATATCCGCATGGGCAGTCATGACGATAATTGGCATGTCGACCTGATGCCTTCTCGCGCTCAACTGGAACGTCAAACCACTCTCCCCCTGCAGGCGAACGTCCAGTAGCAGGCAGCTCGGAACACCTGGTTTTTCGGCCGAAATGAAATCGCGCGTCCCCTCAAAGGTTCGTACCGAATATCCGCACGAACGCAGTAAGCTCGAGAGCGACGAGCGAAGCGACGCGTCGTCGTCGATTACATAGACAATTGCACCGTCGGTGTTAGCTACGGCTGGAAAGGTATTTTTCTCCATTCGCGTTCCTTTCCTGTACTGATGTGCACAACGCATCGGTTGCGCACCAAGATTTAAACTGCCTCCCGAAGTGTAATTTAAATGTAGGATTCTGGCGAGGCGGTGCCGGCATCGCCGGCACCGCCCGCTGCAGTGCGTAGCTCACTCGCCTCCCGCATTCCACCCACGACCCGCACTAACCTCTCGATATACCCGCGTATGCTTTCAACGGGGCCCTACGTTGAGTATCCTTCGTTTGCGCACACACGACAGGGCGGCCAAACCGTCGCAGCCGGCGCGGACTGGGAGAAGGATAATTGCGCTCGCCACAGGTAATCTGGGTCGTTGATGACGATCCCTCGTTTCGATCTGGACTCTCAAGCCTGCTCAGATCGCTCGATTACGTTGTCTTGACCTTCGAGTCTGGAGCGGACCTGATCGCACGTACCGGAGAAACGCAGCCCGATTGCATCATTTCGGACGTACAGATGCCCGGCATGTCGGGCTTCGAATTGACTCTGCGTCTGATCGAAACCGGACGGTCCATACCAACAGTATTTGTCTCCGCCTATCCGAAGCCTGAACTGCAGCAGGAAGCGCTAGCCACGGGCGCCTGTGCGTTTCTGACCAAGCCTTTGAGTGCCAAAGAACTGACAGCTGCCATCGAGGCGGTGACGAGCAGGCGTTCCAGTTAGCGTTATGCACGTCAGATAAGCGCGCATCCTTCCTTCAAGCCGCGCACAGTTTGTGTGATCGCGCGAAGTAACCAGCCGCAGTCCTGCATTGGATCTGGATCGATTCGAACAACCGAGAATCGGCCATCGTCCCGTTGAACGCCAGTCCCCCCCTCGCGCCCTCGTTGACCAGGCATCCGCACTGAGCGGGCGCCCTCTGGAATTGCATCACGCTCACGGGATAGGTGCTTGTTGCGCACGAGGCAACACAGTGGTTTCCGTGGCCCGGCTTCCACCGCGCACCGGCGCGCGATACCGTCTGACAGCGAAGTCACTGCACTTTCTTCAATCACAGGAGGCTGACATGGGACTCTTTGTCCTGCCACGAAAAGCTGTCTGCGTATGCGCGCTACTCGCAACGCTGCCCGCGGTCGCCGCCGCTGAACCGTTTTCCCTCAAAGTTGCCGACCTCGATCATGGCCGCTTCAGGAATGAACAGGTGTACAGCGGATTCGGTTGCCACGGCGAGAACGTGTCGCCCGGTGTGTCCTGGTCGCACCTACCGGCCGAAGCCCGCAGCGTCGTCGTGACCATTCACGATCCCGATGCGCCGACGGGGGGGCTGGGCTGGACTCACTGGGCGGTTGCCAACATACCGCCCTCGCAGACGTCGCTTCAGAAAGGCGCCTCCGGCAACGGACAACTGCTGCCGGCTGGCGCCATTGAAACGCTGACTGACTTCGGCATATCAAAGTACGGCGGGCCCTGTCCGCCGCAAGGCAAGCCGCATCGCTATGTGGTCACTGCGTACGCACTTGACGTGCCACATATCGACGTCAGTGCTGCGTCGAGTCCGGCGCTCGTTGCGTTTCAGATGCACGGCAAGATCGTCGCACAGGCGCGCTTCGTCGCAACGTACCAGAGTGCGCCGAACTGAACTGCGTCCGCGCGGATTCACGTCAGCGACAAGCCGAGGTAGCCCCACGGAGCGTCAGATGATGGATGCACAGGTCATGCTCTGCGTGCCTGGTTGCATCTTTCACGTGCGAGTCGAAAGGCCTTATCCCGCCTGAGCCCTCAAGCGACTGTCCACGCATGAGTCAATCGCAGGCGAACGTCACCGCGTCACCAGGTAACCGCGCCATGCACCTCGGCAAATCTTATAAGTTATCGGAGTTCCTGTTCTGGACGAGAAGGCAAATCTATGCCCTCATCATCTGGGGCACGTTGCCCGTCATTCTCTTCAAGTTTTGCGGCATGGCGTGGCTGTCAGTGCCGCTCACGATCGTCGTTCTGCTTGGCACCGCCACGTCGTTCATTGTCGGCTTCAAGAACGTTCAGACCTATAACAGGGCGATGGATGCCCAAACGATCTGGACAGGCATCGTGAGCGCGAGCCGGCGCTGGGGCCAGCTTGCCCGCGATTTTCTGGACGACGACGGCACCAGCCGGCAGTTGATCGACCGTCATCTCGCCTGGCTCACTGCATTGCGTTACTCGCTGCGCCGCCCGCGCGTGTGGGAAAGCATGAGCAAGCGATTCAATACCGAATACCGTCGGCACTACAGGGTGCCCGAATGGGAAAGGAGTCTCGAAGAAGCGCTGCGCAAATATTTGACTGTGCTGGAGACCGAGCAGACGCTCGATTCCCCGAGCGCCGCGACAAGCCTGCTGAGCGCCCAAGGCGCATGTCTGCAGAAGCTTCACGCGGCGGGAAAACTGCATCCGTCGTACTATCTGGAACTTCAACGCGCGTTGGGCGATTTCATTGATTTGCAAGCAAAGGCAGAACAGTTGAAGGAATTTCCGTATCCCCGTCAATACGCAACCGTGTGCGCGCTATTCGTCCGCTTCTTCTGCCTGCTTTTTCCGTTTGGCCTACTGCGAGAATTCGACAGGCTCAACGACAGCGTGAGCGGCTTTATGCACGGAAACATGATATGGCTCGTCGTGCCGTTCAGCGTGGCCGTCTCGTGGATGTACACCTCGCTCGAACAGGTGGGCGACAGCACTGAAAACCCGTTTGAAGGAAGCGCGAATGACGTGCCGATTTCGACGCTGTGCGCGCACATCGAGCGCGATGTTCGATCGATGCTAGGGGAGCGAACGGAGGATCTCGAACAGCAGACGATCGCCCTGTAGCCCGAGGACGGTGAGGCGGGCGGGACGGTTCACCGTGTTGCATGTCCGGCAACATTAAGCATGGTTCGCATACCCTTGCGACTGCTACGATGTTTCCGACGGTACGTCTTTGTTCCGTCCCAATGCCTGTCTTCACATCGCTTAGCTTCGTCCGCTTTTTGCGAGCGTTCGTGCCGAAGCGGTGACTTCTGTTGCGCGGGCGCCGGATCACGATGATCCGTCTCCTAGCGCGGATAACGTCAAAGGAGCATGACCATGCCGTACGTCAGGACTATGGACAATGTCGATATCTTCTACAAAGACTGGGGCCCAAAGGACGCCCAGCCTATCGTCTTCCATCACGGTTGGCCGCTATCTTCCGACGACTGGGATACGCAGATGCTGTTCTTCGTGCAGAAAGGCTACCGCGTCATCGCGCATGATCGGCGCGGCCATGGTCGTTCGTCGCAGGTCTCGGGCGGTCATGACATGGACCATTACGCTGCCGATGCCTTTGCCGTCGTTGAAGCACTCGATCTGCATAACGCGGTGCATATCGGCCATTCGACGGGCGGCGGCGAGGCAACCCGGTATGTAGCGAAACACGGGCAGCCGGCGGGACGAGTAGCCAAAGCCGTCCTGGTCAGTGCCGTGCCTCCGCTCATGCTCAAGACTGACGCAAATCCAGAAGGTCTACCAGTCGAAGTCTTCGACGGTTTCCGGAAAGCGCTCGCAGACAATCGAGCCCAGTTCTTCCTCGACGTCGCGGCCGGTCCTTTCTACGGCTTCAACCGTCCCGGCGCGACCGTGTACCAAGGTGTGGTCCAAAACTGGTGGCGGCAGGCAATGATGGGTAGTGCGGAAGCGCACTATGAGGGCATCAAAGCCTTCTCGGAAACTGACCAGACGGAAGATCTCAAGGCGATTACCGTCCCGACGCTCGTACTGCATGGAGACGACGACCAGATCGTACCGATCGCCGCTGCGGCGCTGAAGTCGATCAAGCTGTTGAAGAACGGGACACTGAAGACGTACCCGGCTTTTCCGCACGGCATGTTGACGGTGAACGCAGAGGTCCTCAACGCGGATCTGCTCGCCTTCGTGCGCAGTTAACGTTTAACATAGGCCCGCTTCGGCGGGCTTTTTGGTGCGGCAATGGTTTCGACCGGCCGCTCAACACCGCTGTCCCCGTCAGGTCTCGGTTGGTCGACCTGGATGCACCAATCATGGACAATCTGGATCAGGATTCCGCGACCCAGTGTCCCCAATGTTCTTCGTCGATATAAATCCGATGATTCCACTTCACCGTGATCCGTCTTTTTACCAACTCCTTTCCGATAGTTACGCCCGGCTAGTCGGCCACAGTCTGGTTCCTCACGTCATGCCCGTTGCTGAAGCGACCGAATGGCTCTATGAACATGCCTCATTCGCGGTACTCGCGCACAATACCGATCCCGACCCGGTCTTTATTTACGGCAACAAGGCCGCACAGCGCCGCTTTGGATATAGCTGGGATGAAATCACCAGGCTGCCGTCGCGGCTTTCCGCCGAGGCCCCGAATCGTGAGGAACGGCAGCAATTCCTCGAACGCGTGCAGCGGCTCGGCTACGAGACGAACTACCGGGGCGTGCGTGTTACCAAGTCTGGCGAGCGCTTCATGATCGAGCAAGCCACACTGTGGCAGCTACTCGACGCGAACGGCACACTGCACGGCCAGGCGGTGATCATTCCACACACGCGCGACATCTGATCGTGCGTATGGGCACTCCGGTATGAACAGAAAAAAAGCCCGCCTTACCAGACGGGCAAACAGGGGGAGCGCTAATCGACGAGTGGAATAGCTCGACGCTAAGACCTCTGATAACGCGCCTTCATGGGTCGCGTTTACTTCGCCGCCTGGGCCTGCCGGAACCACGCGTCGAAATCGACAGAGCCCAGCCGCGCATGCGGACCTGGCACAAGCGTGTCGTCCTGCAGTTGCGCGCCGAAGTAACGCGCGTCGGCATCTTCGAAGACCGTACGGTTATCATGCGTCGCCTGTAGATAGCGTCGCACCATTGCCGCAAGTCGAACGCGTTCCGGCCCGGCGATTTCCACGATGCCGTTGCGCGGCTCGCCAACCGCGAAGTCCGTCACGGCCGCCGCCACGTCGTCGGACGAGATTGGCTGGAAGAAAGCGGGCGAGAGCCGGACGCTGTCGCCCTCGGTGCCCGATTGCGCAATGCCACCGAGGAACTCGAAGAACTGTGTGGAATGCACGATCGTGTATGGCACGCCCGAATCGCGAATGAGTTTTTCCTGCGCGATCTTGGCGCGGAAATAGCCGCTTTGCGAAAGCCTGCCGGTGCCGACGACAGAAAGCGCGACGTGATGCCGGACGCCGGCCTCGATTTCCGCCGCGAACAGGTTGCGGCCCGACGTTTCGAAGAAGGCCAAAACCGCGTTGTCCTCGAACGAAGGTGAATTGGCAAGATCGACGACGACGTCGGCCCCCTCGAGCGCCTCGCGCAGTCCTTCGTTCGTGAACGTATTCACGCCCGTTGCTGGAGAAGCCGCGACGGCGGTATGGCCGCGCTCACGCAGGTTCTTCACCACCTTGCTGCCGATAAGTCCCGTACCGCCAATGACGATGAACTTCATGTAGTTTCTCCATGCGATGTTGCCTCTACAGATTGCCGCCGCGTATGGCGCCATATTCGGCGTGCGCGGCGACGGCGGTCCATCCACGAGCGATCGTACGTACGTGCTGCTTCCTGCGGTAGATCGTTGCCGGCACCCACAGTGTTGCGCGCGGAACATCAATCAACATGGGCTTCGATTGTTGCCATTCGGACAACACGATAAACGCATTTGCGACACTACTTACGTTCGCCAGCCTAACTAAAATCGCTCTGACGATCAGTCGAAACGCGAGCACAACGAAGCGCGCGAAGCTCGTGGTCGTACTCGTGAACCGCGTCGCCCAGTGCGGCTTACCCCACTTAATCAACAGGACTATTGAAGATGAGCGCAACTACCCGCAATGTGCAGCCGGTTATCGCCAACCTTGGCAAAGAAGATTCAGGCGAACTCGTATCTTCGCGCTACGCCGTGCGCGTGGGTGACATCGACGTCGTGCTGATCAGCGATGGCATTCTGCCGCTGCCCACCTCCACCATGTCCACTAACGTGAGCGAAGCGGACCGCAACGAATGGTTCGATGGCCGTTTCCTGCAACGTGACATGTTCGACTGGGCACTGAATATCGCGCTCGTGCGCAGCGGCGAACGCCTGATCCTGATCGACTCGGGCGTGGGCGACGGCTTCGAATACTTTTCGCGCGCCGGTCGCTCGGTGATGCGCCTGGAAACGGCTGGCATCGACCTGGCTGCGATTACCGATATCGTGATTACGCATATGCACATGGATCACGTCGGCGGGCTCAACGTTGCTGGCGTCAAGGCCAAGCTGCGCCCCGACGTGCGCGTTCACGTGTCGGCCGCGGAAGTGGAGTTCTGGAAAAAGCCGGACTTCAGCAAGACGGTGATGCCGAAATCGGTTCCTCCGGCGCTTCGCAAGGCTGCTGCAAAGTTCGTGGAACTCTACGGCGAAAACATCGTGCGATTCGATCGAACCGTCGAAATCGCAGCGGGCGTGTCGGCACGCGTGACGGGCGGGCACACGCCGGGGCACTGCGTCGTCGACGTCGCATCAAAGGGCGAGAAGCTGACGTTCGTAGGCGACGCAATCTTCGAGGTCGGCTTCGATAATCCTGCTTGGCAAAATGGCTTCGAGCACGATCCTGAAAAGGCTGTGGACGTGCGAATCGCGCTATTCAACGAAGCCGCTGAAACCGGCTCTCTGCTGGCAGCAGCGCATGTCGCATTCCCGTCCATCGGTCACGTTGCGAAGCACGGCGAAAGCTTCCGTTTCGTACCGGTGCAGTGGGACTACTGATTGACGCCTCGACTATCAACCATCGTCGTATAGACCGACGATTGTCGGAAGACCGCCACGAGTTCACGAGACTCGTAGCGGTTTTTTTGTTAACGACCACTGCCATTGCTTATTGCGTGTAAGTCTTTTTCTCGCGCGATCATGTTGGCCATGCGTCGGTGATAGTCGTTGAAAGCCTCGGCCAGTCCTGCAATTTCGGCTTCGTCATACCTGCCCGGATCGATCAGCGCCGCGTTTTCGTGCCGAAGCGCATTGACCTGGCGGGCAAGGCCGGCAACCTGGCGTACCAGCAGTCCCGAGACGCCGAATGAAAGCCAGATGGTCAGCAGCGCAAAAAGCCCCGTACCGGCCATCAGCACGTTGATCATCTGCTTGAAGTGTTTCTCGTAACGGCTGAAGTCATAGACACGGTAGAGCCGTGCCCCTTCCAACCCGGCAATGGCGACGTGAATTTCCTGGTCGCCGACGATGATCTCGTGCGTTCCGGCAGGCATCCCGGCGACGCTCGACGGCAGCGTCAGCTGTGATTGGTCCGCCGCCGACACGTAGCCGTTCAGGCGCGGCTCGAACGGCGGCAGCAGCTTCGGATTCGCGCGATAGCTTCGCAGCACGCTGACCATGTCATCGTGGATCAGCGCGTCAATCAGCCGTTCTTCCTGCGCTTCGGCAAGCACCCTGACGCCCAGCGCCTGGGCGATTTTCGCCAAGGCGCAGAAGCCCGAAATGCTATTACGCCGCTAGTGCAGTTTATCGAAGTTCAGTTCGAGCGCATTCGGCGCAGTACGTCAGGCATCAGTGAGAGGTATGCTTAATCGCCCGCTACCGCCAGTCCACGCACCGCCAAACCGCCGATCGCGCACGTAGGCCCAACACATGGATGCACATAAACCCGTCACGCGGCCGACACAGCCAGTGTCCCGCCCGGTGCTGGTCTGGGACGCGCCGGTGCGACTGTTTCACTGGCTGGTGGTCGCGCTGGTCGCTGCGGCTTATATCACCCTGAAGCTGAACTGGATCGACTGGCACGTGCGCGTCGGCGAGACGCTGCTCGCCCTGGTTATTTTCCGGCTGCTATGGGGCTGCTTTGGCAGCGAAACCGCGCGCTTTCGCAGTTTCGTGGCATCGCCCGCGGCCGCGCTTCGTCATTTGCGCCGGCTGTTTCATCGCGAACCGGATGTGCAGGTCGGCCACAATGCAGCCGGCGGCTGGATGGTTCTATTTCTGCTCGCCTTGCTGCTGACCGAGACGCTGAGCGGGCTCTACGTCAACAACGACATCGCCGACGAAGGCCCGTTGAGCGAACTGGTACCCGCGTGGCTCGCCAACGCAATCTCGGCGCTGCATGGGCTGCTCTGGTACGTGCTGCTCGCGGCCGTGGCGCTGCACGTTCTCGTGATCGCCGTCTACGCAGTCGCGAAGGGACACAACCTGCTGCGTCCGATGCTGACCGGCTACAAACTGCTGCCCTCGTCCGTGAACGCGCCGCGCCAAGCGCCAGCGCTGCTGGCGCTGCTGCCGCTCGGCGTCGGCGTTGCCGTGGTGATGCTGCTTGCGGCTTATCTGTGAGCAAGCCGCACACCCGATCTCGGGGCGCGGTTGCCGTGCCTGCTTCAGCCGCCCTTCGGCGGCGTCACCTGGCCACGAATCTCGCCGTTCGGATTGTTCTTCGTGTGGACGTTGATGTACATCTCACCCGCTTCGAACATCTTCGCTTCGTCCGGAGATAGCGTGGCCTGACCGGTCATCGGGCTCGTCACCTCAGTGGAGCCTTTCTGCGAGATCCAGACCTTTACGCCGGCGTTTTTACCGGCCGGAGCGGGTCCGTGGAAATGCGCCATCGTGGTCGGACTCGTCAATCCGCTGAAGGTGATGTTCCAGGTGACGACCCGAGTGCTGGAGTCGTACGTGAGCTTGGCGTTGCCGCTGCCCGGCGTCTGCACCGGGGGCACCTGTTGAGCGCCCGTCAAAGGCACCTCGAACGAGACGGGCGCCGCTTGCGCCAAAGTCAGCGTACCCGCTAAGGCCAAACCACCGAACACCATGAAAGCGCGCCGCGTGATGGATCGTGACATCTGGTTTTCTCCTGTTGGGTTTGCCCTTGGTGAACGGGCGATTATTGAAGACTGCAGAAGAGCTCGTCGACGTCGTAGACAGCCGAACAAGTGAGTCAAGCATAGACGCAAGCCGGCCGTTACGCGAAGTTCGCATAAGGCCGAACTCCGGCCCGGGCATGACGACCGCCCCGTTGCGTCGAGGTCCGAGAAGTGTGGACAGCGTTTCGAAAGGAAAACGTCGGGCGAAAATCGTTGAAAATCGATCCGAAGCGAAAAATTCTTCCGGTACGATATGCGCTTTGCGCGAAGGCAGCGGATGTAACCGGTGCGACCTCATATTGCGCCAGGCGCCTTCATGGATCACACCCATTGTTACGCTGCCATGTCCATCCCGAACGCGCTGATCGGCATTGCGATTTTGTCCTGCCTGATGAGCGTCGCCGTTCTAGGCTCGCTGTTTCACACTCAGGTTCCAGGAATACGTCGTTGGTGCGTGGCGAGTGGTCTGCTGGCCGTCACGGCCACGCTCCTCCTGTTCCGTAGGTCGGATCTCGTCGTACTGGGCGCGAGCGTATTGCTGCTCGCCGCGTCGCTCCTCGCGATTCACGGCTTCCGGCAATTCTTTCATCGGCCGCCATCGGTGATCTGGGAGTACGGCGCGCTGTGCGCGATCCTGGCGGGACTCGTTTACTGGACCTACGTGCGGCCTGATGTCAGTGCCCGGAGCGCGATGATCTCGGGTTTTCTCGCGTACATCCGATTTGTGATCGCCTGGGTCGTGCAGCGGTACCGGCCTGCGGGCAGACCGAAATACGGCTACCACTTCGTGGCTGTTGCCGCGGTGTTGGGGGCGGTCGTCCACGCAGTCCGCTGTGTCGTCTATGGGTCGGGGCTAGCGCATGAATCGGTGTTTCTGGAGGAAACGCCGCTAAACGTCGCGTTTCTCGGCATGGCCATCCTGACTTTGCCATGCCTGTCGGTCGGCATGGTGATGCTGGCTCATGACCGGCTGGCGGAGCGGATGGAACGCCTCGCCACCATCGACGATCTGACGGGCGCGCTAGGACGGCGCGCTTTCATCGCGCGCGCGGAGGCGCTGTTCGAGTTGGCAAAGGTGGCGAAATCGAAGCTGTCCATCGCGATCCTGGACATCGATAACTTCAAAGGCATCAATGACAGATACGGGCATGCGGCCGGCGACCAGGCCCTTGCGCATGTTGCGTTGACGATATCGCGCGAACTACGGCAAACCGACGTCCTTGGCCGCATCGGCGGTGAAGAGTTTGCGCTGCTGATGCCACTGACCGGCAAAGAGCAAGCGGCCCGTCTCACGAACCGGTTGCGCGCACTCGTCGCGGCGTCTGTTGCGCGTGCTCCGACCGGCGACGCCGCCTGCACACTCAGCGCTGGCGTCGACGAATTCGGCGATGGCGATACCGTTGTGTCGGTAATGGCGAGAGCCGACACGGCGCTCTATGCCGCGAAAGCCAACGGCAGAAACTGCGTGATGGTGGCGGGGTCTTCGCAGCCTGCCGATGACCTCGTTGCCAGTTTTCCGGCTTAAGGAAGGCTCCGCGCGGGGCACTGCCACTGCAAAAAAAACCGGCATGCAGTCGCCCGCATACCGGTCTTTGTTCGGCCCGTCGCGTCACCGCGAACCGGGCCGCCGCGCTGATCCGCGCTTTACTTGCGCTTCAATTGCGAAATATCGCGCACCGCGCCGCGATCGGCCGAGGTCGCGAGCGCCGCATACGCCTGCAAGGCCTGCGACACCACACGCTCGCGATTGGCCGGCTGCCATGCATCGGCGCCGCGCGCTTCCATCGCCGCACGACGGCGTGCGAGCTCTTCATTCGACACCGCCAGATGCATCTTGCGCTGCGGAATGTCGATCTCGATCACGTCGCCGTCTTCGACCAGACCGATCGTGCCGCCTTCCGCCGCTTCCGGCGACGCATGGCCGATCACGAGACCCGACGAGCCGCCCGAAAAACGGCCATCGGTAAACAGCGCACAGCTCTTGCCGAGACCCTTCGACTTCAGATACGAAGTGGGGTACAGCATTTCCTGCATGCCCGGACCGCCCTTCGGACCTTCGTAGCGAATCACCACTACGTCGCCCGGCACGACCTTGTCGCCGAGAATCGCATCGACCGCATCGTCCTGGCTTTCGAACACGCGCGCGCGGCCCGAGAACAGCCACTGCGATTCGTCGACACCCGCGGTCTTCACGATACAGCCCTTCTCCGCGAGGTTGCCGTACAGCACCGCGAGGCCGCCGTCCTTCGAATACGCGTGTTCCTTGCTGCGGATGCAGCCGCTCTTGCGGTCCGTGTCGAGCGTCGCGTAGGTCGCTTCCTGGCTGAACGCGACGGTGGTCGGAATGCCGCCGGGCGCCGCGCGGAAGAACTTCTGCGCTTCCTCGCCCGCGCCGCCGGCGATGTCCCACTTCGCGATCGCGTTGCCGAGCGTGCCGCTATGCACATTGCCGCACGACAGATCGAGCAGGTCCGCGCGCGCGAGCTCGCCGAGAATACCGATGATGCCGCCCGCGCGATGCACGTCCTCGATGTGGTACTTGTCGGTCATGGGCGCGGCCTTGCACAGGCACGGCACCTTGCGCGAGATGCGATCGATGTCCGACATCGTGAAATCGACGCCCGCTTCCTGTGCGGCGGCCAGCAGGTGCAGCACGGTGTTGGTCGAGCCGCCCATCGCGACGTCGAGCGTCATCGCGTTCTCGAAAGCCTGCTTGGTGGCGATGCTGCGCGGCAGGACCGAGGCATCTTCTTCCTGATAGTAGCGGCGGCACAGATCGACGACCAGGCTGCCCGCCTGCTCGAACAGGCCCTTGCGCCATGCGTGCGTCGCGACGACCGTACCGTTGCCCGGCAGCGCGAGGCCGATCGCCTCGGTCAGGCAGTTCATCGAATTCGCGGTGAACATGCCCGAGCACGAACCGCAGGTCGGGCACGCGCTGCGCTCGACTTCGGCGACTTCGGCGTCGCTGATCTTCGGATCCGCGGCCTTGATCATCGCGTCGATCAGGTCGATCTTCGCAATCACCTGGCCGTCGGTCGGCGACTTGACCTTGCCCGCTTCCATCGGGCCGCCCGACACGAACACGACCGGAATGTTCAGGCGCATCGCGGCCATCAGCATGCCCGGGGTGATCTTGTCGCAGTTCGAAATGCAGACCATCGCATCCGCGCAGTGCGCGTTGACCATGTACTCGACCGAGTCCGCGATCAGTTCGCGCGACGGCAGCGAATACAGCATGCCGCCGTGACCCATCGCGATACCGTCGTCGACGGCGATCGTGTTGAATTCCTTCGCCACGCCGCCGGCCGCTTCGATCTGCTTCGCGACCAGCGCGCCCAGGTCGCGCAGGTGCACGTGGCCCGGCACGAACTGCGTGAACGAGTTCACGACCGCGATGATCGGCTTGCCGAAATCGTCGTCCTTCATGCCGGTCGCGCGCCACAGCGCGCGGGCGCCGGCCATGTTGCGGCCATGAGTCGAAGTGCGTGAGCGATAGTTGGGCATCTGTATCCTCAGGTATTGCTGTTATCGGTTTTGATGAGCGCCCGCGCGGGCGTGGGGATCGCAGCGCGGAGTCGGCGCTGGAGACGAATAGTGCAAGAACGCCAGTAAGACGTCCAATATATTTTTTCTGCTCAATTAGGTCGTAAAACATATTAATCGGTGCAACGGTCGTGTAACCGATTTGCGCCTCTCGGCTTCAGTCAAAGCAAAGGGCCGATGAAGCGATGCTTCATCGGCCCTTCGTGCTTTCAACGCTTTTAATGCGTCCGCGCTCTTACATCTTCACGACGTCGAGCAGCGTCTTCTTGCCGTCCTTGTAGTCGTACAGCGAGATCACGCCGTGCTGAAGGTCGCCCTTCGCGTCGAACGTCGTTTGACCGGTCACGCCCTTGTAGTCGGTGCCCGAGACCTTGGCCAGCACCTTCGCCGGGTCGGTCGAGTTCGCGCGCTTCATTGCGTCGACGACGATATACACCGCGTCGTACGTGAACGGTGCGTCGAATTCGATCGGATGACCGAAGCGCTTCGTGTACTTCGCCGCGAATTGCGCGCCGCCGTTCATGCGCTCGACGGCCATGCCGGCCTGCGAGCACACCACGTTGCCGGCCGCCGGACCGGCGAGGTCCGCGAGGCTTTCGGTGCACACGCCGTCGCCCGACAGCATCTTCGCGCGCAGGCCCAGCTGACGCGCCTGCTTCGCGAACGGACCGCCGGTCGCATCCATGCCGCCGTACATGATCGCGTCGGGATTCTCGCCCTTGATCTTGGTCAGGATCGCGCGGAAGTCGACGGCCTTGTCGTTGGTCGCGTCGTGCGAGACGACCTTCAGGCCGAGCGACTTCGCGGTCTTTTCGAATTCGTTCGCGAGGCCCTGGCCATAGGCGGTCGAATCGTCGACCACGGCCACGGTCTTCACGTTCAGGGTCTTCGCGGCGTAGGCGGCGAGTGCCGGACCTTGCTGAGCGTCGGTCGCGACGACGCGGTAGGTCGTCTTGAAGCCCTGCTGCGTGTACGCTGGGTTCGTCGACGACGGCGAAATTTGCACGATGCCCGCGTCGCTATAGATCTTCGATGCCGGAATCGACGCGCCCGAGTTCAGGTGGCCGACCACCGCGACGACCTTGTCGTCGACGAGTTTCTGCGCGACCTGGGTCGCCTGGCGCGGGTCGCCTGCGTCGTCCTGCGCGTCGAGCACGAGCGTGACCTTCTGACCGTCGATCGTCAGGCCCTTCGCGTTGATTTCCTCGATCGCGAGGCGCGCGCCGTTTTCATTGTCTTTGCCGAGGTGGGCGGAGCCGCCCGTCAACGGACCGACGTGACCGATCTTGACGACCTGATCCGCATTTGCCGTACCGGCAATGCCCGCGAATGCGACGACTGCTGCGCTGAGCGGAAGCAGTTTGTGAAGCTTGAACGACATACGATACATCTCCTCTTTACTTACCTTGCCAACCGGATGGCTGGGGATTCCTGATACTGATCAAACATTGCCATTCATCCATTCAGGATGAGTTGAGATACGGCCAAGCCGGCAATTAGCCAGCTCCGCCATTTTTTTGGTGCAGCACGATAACGCAAAACTGGCGCAAGCGACAAATTCCGGCGCAATGGGGATTGGCGCGGCGTCAATGAGCGGTCGTTCCGTCGCTCTATTGAAGCGGGAGATTGCGCGTTTGATTCGCGGAGGGAATCGTCATTAAAAGTGACGAAATAAGCAGTAACTCAGCCAATAAAACTGGATCTCGTGCTTATTCTTCGGAAACGGAATGGCGCAATCAAGGCTTGAAATCGGCCAGCATTACCCCCTCGCGGATATGCGCGAGAGCGGCCGCCACATAGTCGACGATCGGCGCCGGCGGCTGGTCCGGCTTCGCCCACACGAAGCCCGAGCACTTGTGCGGCTCCATGTTCGCCGGTTCGCCTTGCCATGAACGGCACGCGAAAAAGAAGCTGATGCGGTTCGTGTCCGAGTCGCGCCGCATCACGAGCTTGAATTCGAGATCGCCGGGCGCAATCGTCACGCCCGCTTCTTCTTTCGATTCGCGAATCGCACACTCTTCGATCGATTCGCCTGGTTCGAGATGGCCGGCAATCAGCGCGTACTGGCCGTCCCTGAAACCGGTATTCGCGCGCTGCATGAAAAGGCACTCGCCCTGCCCATTCAGAAACAGCACGTTCACATCGACGACGCTTTGCATTCGGCTCATTTTCTTGCAGTTCATCGTGATGGACTACGCGCGTTGCGCGGTCAATAGCTTGATGCCGAGCGCGACGAAAACGAGCCCGCTGCCGCGCTTGATCGCCGCGATCCAACGGCTGGCCCCAACGCGCTTATGGATACCGCGCACGCCGAGCGAATAAATGGTGTGCACGAGCGCGACCGTGACCGCGATTGTCAGATACATCACGATGAACTGCTCCGGCAGGCCGCGCTCGTGGTCGATGAATTGCGGCATGAACGCCGAAAGAAAGATCATCGTCTTCGGATTGCTGCCCGACACGAGCAAGGCTTCGCGGAATACTTTGTTGCGCTCGAACGTATAAGCGGGCGATGCGACGCCCGTGGGCTGCGTGGCCTGCGTTGCCTGCCTGTCGCCGCCGCGCAGTTGCCTGATGCCGAGATACATCAGATAACCCGCGCCGAGCAGTTTCATCGCGACGAAGAGCGGCGGCAGCGTGGTCAATACCGCGCCGACACCGAGCGCGACCAGCGCGACGACGACTCCTTGTGCGAGCAGATTACCGGCAACGCTCGCCGTCGCGCCGCGGCTTCCATAGCGAACCGAGTTGCGGATCACCAGCAGAACGTTCGGTCCCGGCGAAATGGTGGTGAGCAGATAGGCAGCGGCGAAAAGCAACCAGGTATGGAATGACATGGCAGGTCCGGGAGTTCGTTGTGATTGGATTCCAACAGACCAGACATGATGACACGGAAAAAAACGCCGCGACCGGCGTCATCGCGCGGACCTCCTGAAGCGGCGTTCGATCCGCGACTGGATCACTTCGAGCACCATCGACACGAGCCAGTAGATCACCGACGCGCTGATCAGCATCTCCATGTGACGGAATTCGCGCTGCCCCTCGGTGGTCGCGACATAGGTCAGTTCCCACACGCCGACGACGGACACCAGCGAACTATCCTTCAGCATCGCGATGAACTGGTTGCCGGTCGGCGGAATGATCACGCGCAGCGCCTGCGGCAGAATCACGAGCCGCATCATCATGCCGTGGCTGAGACCGAGCGCGCGTGCCGCATCCCACTGCCCTTTCGGAATGCTTTGAATGCCGGCGCGAAAGATCTCCGTCATATAGGCCCCATAGCACAACGACAACGCGGCCACGCCAGCGGGAATCGGATCGACGACATAGCCGAGCTGCGGCAGGCCGAGATACAGAATAAAGATCTGCATCAGCAGCGGCAGGCCACGAAACAGCGACGTGTAGAACGTCGCGATGCCAATCGCGATCCCGTTCGATGAAAGCTTCGCCAGTGCGCCAATTAGCGCGAGCACGAACGCGAGCGCGATCGAGATCGCCGAGATATAGAGCGTGGTGGTCGCGCCTTGCAGCACCAGATAGCCGATCTTGCGCTCGATGAAGTCTATGCTCAGATTGAACGTCGAGAAGAACAGCACGACCAGCAACGCGAGTTCACACCACACGACGGTAATCTGCCAGCGCAGCGAAAGCCTCAGCAACAGATAGCAATTGGCGACCAGCACGGCAATCGCGACCGCGCCGCCCAGCAGCTTCTGCAGTAAGGCCGCGTCGATGCCGAGCGCGGGCACGCCGTGGTCGATGCCGGCCATCCAGTCCGGCGCGTGCTGCACCGCGAAGTATCCGCCGATCAGCAACACCGCGAGCAGGAAGAGAATCGTGCCCGGCTTGCGTTTCTCGACGCCGTCAGCATCTTCTGCAAACATGTGTTCCTCCGTAGATCCGCCGAGCGCGCGACGAACGACGGGCGGTCGTGTTCGAGCCCGTCGTGTTCGAGCCCGCTTAGGCCGCGCGTTCGCGCATGAAATCCATCAGCTGGTAGTACCAGTACGTCAATTGAACGGCCGCCGTGCCGGCCGGCCCGCCGTTCCATTCGAGACCGAACGGCGCGAACAGACGATAGCGGTCGGTTTCGTTCGCGATGCCCTGCGCGATCAGCCTGCCGCCGAGCGCCGTCGTATTCATGCCGTGGCCGCCGAACCCCATGCAGTACCAGACGCCCGAATTCAGCCGGCCGATCAGCGGCATCAGATGCCTTGCATACGACATGCGTCCGGACCACGCGAGCGCGACCTTCAGCTCGGATAGCTGCGGATAGGTATCGACCATGCGCCGGCGCAACAGCTCGGCGAGCCGGTCCGGCTCGGACTTGCGCGTCGTGATCATGCCGCCCCACAGAATGCGCTCGCCGCCGTCGACGAGGCGGTAATAGTCGCTCGCACGGCGGCTGTCGCCGACCGACGCGCGCGTGCGAATGGCGGTTGCGATCAGATCCGGGGCCGGCTCGGTGACGAGCATGTAGGTCGAGATCGGCAGATAGCTGCGCGCGAGTTGCGGCACCACGTTGCCCGTATAGCCGCCGCAGGTGAACACCACGTCGCGCGCCGTTACCGTGCCGCGCGCGGTCTTCAACCGCTTGATCGCCGACGAGCAATCGAGCGACAACACTTCGGAGTCTTCGAACACCTGGCCGCCCAGCCGCTCGACTTCCGCGACCAGCGCTCGCGCATAGTTCAACGGATGAAAATGGAAGCCGCGTTCGTTATAAAGCGCATGGCGGTACTTGTCCGATACGAGCCACTCGCGAATCTCGTCGTGCGTCTTGAACGTGACGTCGTACTGAAACTCGTTGGCGAGCCACGCCTGCTGCGCCTGCATCTCGGCGGTGTTCTCGTGACGCGACACGCGCAGCACGCCATGCACCGGCTGCGCTTCGTCGATGCCGAGTCGGCGGATATTGTCGGCGACGATATCGACGCCCTCGATCGACATCCGGTAGATCGACTTCGCGTCGTCGACGCCGACGCGTTGCGCGATCCGCCCGAAGCTCGTCGAATAGCCGGGACTCACCACGCCGCCATTGCGGCCCGACGCGCCCCACGACACCCGCTGCGCTTCGAGAAGAATTACCGAGCGGCCGCGGCGCAGCAATTCGAGCGCGGTCGTGATGCCGGCCATGCCGGCGCCGACCACGCATACATCGGCTTGCAGCGAACCGCTCAGAGCCGCGCGCGGCTCGACTGTGCGCAGCGTGCGGGTGTAATAGGTATCGAGGTAGGGAGCCATCTCGTGATGGAGTGCCGCTTTGTTGTTGGTGGCGATTGATGGCTGCGCGGCGGGCGCGGCAGCAGGCGCGGCGGCGGCATCGACCACCGCGTCTCGGGTTCGTGCTTATTGCTTCGTATAGTCGTTGCCGAACCACTTCATGCTGAGCTTGGTCAGCGTGCCGTCCTGCTTCATTTGCGCGACGATGTCGCCGACCTTCTTGTCCCACTCGGCGTCGCCCTTGTCGGCGACGATCGCGAGCGGCTCACGGAACGCAAAGTCGCCAGGGATGATCTTCACCGGATAGCCGTTCTTGATTGCGTTGAGCGCGGTCTGCACCGGCGTCACGATTGCGTCGACGCGCTTGCCGTCGCCGAGGCGCAGATCGTCATAAGGCAGCATCGAGTCCGCGTAGGTCTTGATTTCCTTCGGCGGCTGCGTCATGTACTGGAACGGCGGCACGTCCGGGCCGGCGATATTCAGGCGGTTGCGCACGTAGTCTTCCGACGTGGTGCCCGCCTCGACGCCGATCACCTTGCCGTTCAGATCGGCACGGGTCCTCGCCTTCGAATCCTTGTTCACGACGAACACATACGGGCTGTAGTAATAGATCGCGGGGAAGTCGAGCAATTCGGCGCGCGGCTTGGTCGGCGTGACGGAGAGCACGGACAGATCCCAGCGGCCGTGCCAGTGACCGCCGGTCATCAGGCTGAACTGCGGCGTATCGAATGTGACTTTGACGCCGAGCCGGCGCGCGATTTCCTTGGCGACGTCGATATCGAAACCGTCGAATTCGTGCTTGTCGTTCAGGAACGCTTGCGGCGGCCACTTGCCGCTCGTCGCGACCATCATCGTGCCGTTCTTCATCACGCGATCGAGCGTGGCGCCCGCATGAGCGCTGAAGGCGGTCAACGCGATGCCGGCGCCGAGGGTGAAACCGAGCAGGCGGTTCAGGATGGACTTAGCCATGGTGCGTGTCTCCGTTGTTTGTTTTGCGTCGCTCTTGCGTTCTTGTTCGCGTACCGGGCGCTTGCGGACTTCATCGCGACTGGTCCACGTTGGCGCGATCTTAAGTCGCCACAGAAACCCGAGCTATTGACAATTCGGCACCACCTGATTCCGAAAGCGCATCAAGTCGCGGCGCGGACCGGGCACGTGGCCTGCTACCCGTATTCGACGCGCGGCGGCGGCAGGCGGCGCAATCGCGCGCCCCGCCTCAACGTTTCGAGGCCGTCACCAGCTGCAGCGGCGTCTCGATCACCCTCGACAGCTCGCGCTGCTTGCGCCGCTCGGTCACCGCCTTCAACGCGAAGTCGATGCCGAATACGGTCTGGCGGTCGGCGAACTGGTTCATCGTCGCGAGCACGCGGCCGTCGGCGAGCAGCGGCTTGATCGCATCGATCGCGTCGTAGCCGGTGACGTAGACGCCGCCGCCGCGGCCCGCGTCGCGAATCGCGTCGACCGCGCCCATCGCCATGTTGTCGTTGCCGCATAACAGCGCGCGAAGCTGCGGATGCTCGGCCAGCATCTTCGCGGCCACGTCGCGGCCCTTGCCGTACTCCCAGTTACCCGACTCGACCGCGACGACCTGCACTTTCGCCGCATCCATCGCGTCGCGGCTCCCGGCCGTGCGCTGCTGCGCATTGCTGCTCACCGAAATGCCTTCGATGATGCCGACCTGATCGCCGGGCTTCAGCCGCGTGGCCAGATACTGGCCGACCTGCTTCGCGCCGCTGCGATTGTTCGGCCCGACGAACGGCACCGAGATGCCGGCGGCCGCTTGCGCTGCGTCGTCGAGCGGGTTGTCGATCGTGATCGTGATGATGCCGGCCTTGATCGCGCGTGCGATCACCGGGATCAGCGCCTTAGAGTCGGTCGGCGCGATCACGATCGCGTTCATCTTCGCCCTGATCATCTCGTCGACCATGCGGATCTGTGCGGCGGTGTCGGTCTGTTTGGCCGTGCCGCGAATCGTCAGGCTGAATTGCGACGAGAAGTGCTGCTGGTAATTGCGCGCGGCGTCGACCATCGCGACCGTGAACGGGTCCGACATGGATTTGAGCACGAGCGCGATCTTCGGCTTCGTGCCGGACGGTACCTGGGCATGGGCATCGTTCGCGAATCGCGCGATGCCGGTGAGACCGGTTGCGGCCAGCGCGCCCGCGAGCAGCACGCGGCGGCGCATGTTCTGCGTCATGGCTTGACTCCTTCGCGGAGGTGCTGGCTGCAGATGGACTGGTTGCGGATGTGCCGATCGAACGACGCGACGCTGGCGACGATTTCGTCGAACAGCGGGCGGCTGTCGATGTCTTCGCTCAGACAACGCGTCTTCAACGCCGCCAGTTGTCCGGCGATGTCCGCTTGCGCGTCGCAACGCTCCAGCAGTTCTTCGAGCAGACAGCCGTACGCCCTCACTTCGAGCCGCTGCAACGCAATAGCGAGCTCGCGATCGCCGGCATCGAAAAACGACGCCGCGCCGAAATCGCCGAGCAGCGCGCGCCCCGCGCCGTCGTGCAGGATATTGTGCGCGTACAGATCGCCATGCATTACGCCACGCCGATGCAGATGACTCGCGACCTTCGCGATGCCGCTCGCGATACCGAGCACCGTCTCGAGGTCGAAGCACGCGTCGTCGCGATAGATATCGCGCGTGCACGACGCGAGGCTCGGCGGACCGGCCAGATTGGCGAAGCGTGGATCGATCAATCCCATCACGAGGCCATGCGTGTCCGACGGATGCCCGATCACCTTGCTGAGCACGGGAATCAGGTTCGCATGTTCGCCGCCGCGAATGCAAGCAGCCATTTCGCACTCGGGCAAACCGTCGCTCGTCACCGCGCCCTTGAACAGCTTGACGGCGACCGCACGCGGCGCCGGTTCGTGGTCCGCATGCAGCGCCGCACGATAGATGACGCCCGATGCGCCCTCGCCCAACGGCCGTTCGAGCCGCAATGCATCCCAGCGAATGCCGCTGATCGGTGTGTCGATGAACGCCGCCCGTTCGAGCGCCGCGTTGAACGGATTGCCCGCATACGCGAGCCACGCAAGCCGCGGCAGACGCAGCAACCAGCGCGGCAATGCGTCGAAACGATTCGCGGCGAGCCGCAGCAGTTCGAGCCGCGTGCATGCGGCCAGTTCCTCAGGCAGCGCGCGCAGCCGGTTGCCGGCGAGCATCAGCTTTTGCAGTTGCGTGCAGCGGCCGAGTTCCGCGGGCAAGCTTTCGATGTCGTTACCGGTCAGAATCAGCCAACGCAACAGCGGCGGCAGCGCGCTCGCCGGCACCTCGCGGATGCGATTCGACTTGAAGCCGATCATGCTCAGTTGCGCGCATTCGCCGAGCACACCTGGCAGCTCGGTGAACGGGTTGTTGGACGCGAAGAGGATGCGCAGTTTGCGCAGGCGCGGCAGATCGTCGGGCAGCGTCGTCAGTGCATTGTTCGACAGGTCGAGCACTTCGAGCGTATCGGCAAGATCGAAAATCTCGCGCGGAAATTCGCTGAGACCGCACGCGAGTTTGAGTTCGCGCGTACCCGCCAGTTGCCCGGCCCGCAGTTGTTCTAAAGTCGTGGTCACAGTCGTGGGAAAGAAGATCGGGTAGCGCGCGCAGTGCGTCGTACCGAAGCTGTCGATTTTACTGAGTCAAAGGCCATCTGGGGTTCTCTACGGTACAGTGACGTGATCGCCGCGATGCTCATGATCGTCGCGGCCGCGTCGAATGCGAATGAGACAGCAATATCTGGAGGGCGTTCAGGCGACGCCAGCGGGACACTCCCGAGTATCGGCGCAGCCTTCATACAGCTTTCCGCGTCCGGTCGTTCAAGCACGTCCGTCTCGCGAGCCTTGCGCCTCCATCCTGTCAGGAGCCTGAGAAAGTGACGTACGCATACAAGTTGATCGATTCGCCGGTCGGTCAGTTGAAGCTCGTGGCGAAAGGCGAATGCCTTGCCGCGATTCTATGGGAACACGACAAGCCGAACCGCGTGCGACTCGGCGATATGAGCGAAGCGAACGAGCTGGCGTTGCTCGTCGAAACCGAGCGGCAACTGCGCGAGTACTTCGCGGGTACGCGCCAGGCCTTCGATCTGCCGCTCGATTTTCAGGGCACCGAGTTCCAGAAGCAGGTCTGGCGCGCGCTGCTGACCATCCCGTTCGGCCAGACGCGCAGCTACTCGGAGATCGCCCTGCAGATCGGCAAGCTCAATGCAGTGCGCGCGGTGGGCGCGGCAAATGGCCGGAATCCGATTTCGATCGTTGCGCCGTGTCACCGCGTGATTGGCGCGTCGGGCGAGCTGACGGGGTTCGCCGGCGGCCTCGCCAACAAGATGCTGCTGCTTTCGCTGGAGGCGGGGCAGACCTCGCTCGAGGCAGCAGCCGATGACGCGCCACGACCCGCGCCGGAGGGAAAAGCGGCGCGACCGGTCAAGGACGATGCACCCGCGAAACCGGCGCATCACCCGCCGAGCCGAGGAACGCAGGGGTCGCTGTTCGGCAGCTGAAGCAGCGCAGACCCAGCACAACGCGCCACCCCTCGGCCGTAATCGCCGATGCTTCGTCCGCGATCAACGCCATCGGCCGCGCATGCAACATCTATCCTTAAGATGCCCGTTGGGTATCGAACAGGAGGGTGACATGCGCATGCTTCTCAACATACAAATACCGAACGAACCGTTCGGCACACTCGTGCGCGAAGGCCGAATCGGCGAGCTGATGCAAAAGATCCTCGAGGACATGAAGCCGGAAGCGATCTACTTCACGGAGCAGCAGGGCAAACGCGGCGCGGTGGCGGTTGTCGATGTCGCCGATGCATCGGCGATTCCCGCGCTCGCCGAACCGTGGTTCCTTAAGCTCGACGCCGAGTGCGAGCTGCGCATCGCGATGCTGCCCGAGGATCTGATGAAAGCCGGCCTCGACGCGCTAGGCGACAAGTGGAAGTAGCGCGGCCCTCAGGAATGCCCCGCCGATAGCTGCAACAGCATCGAAGCCGCCGCCGTCGCGGCGACCTGGCAGCCGAGCACGATATGCTCCTCGGCCGTGTCCTCGATGAAGTCGTGACTCACGCCGCCGATGCTCGGCACGAACATCATGCAGGCCGGCATGCAACGCGCGATCACCTGCGCGTCGTGCGCGGCACCGCTCGGCATGCGCAGCCACTGCCCCGGCGCGATCGCTTCGGCGGCTCGCGCGATGTGCTCCGCGAGCGTGGCGTCCATGCTGACGGGCTCGATCGGCTCGTCGATCGTCTGCATTTCGACGCTCACGGCGTTGTGCGCGTTGAAGTCGCGCACCAGTTCCGCGAGCGCGTGTTCCATTGCCTGAAGCCGCGCCGGGTTAGCGTCGCGGAATTGCAGGTACATGTCGGCAGCGCCGGGTACGACGCTCATCGAGCCCGGATCGAGATCGATGCGGCCCACGGTCCAGACGGTATCCGCGTCGGCGAGTTGCGCGAACGCGTCGTTCATCCGCGCGATGAATGCGACGAGCGCCGCGCCCGCGTCGCGGCGGATCGCCATTGGCGTCGTGCCCGCATGGTTGCGCTGACCGGTAAAGCGCAGCCGCGATTCGCGCAGCCCGACGATCGTCGTGACCACGCCGATCGATTTGCCGATCGCTTCGAGCCGTCCGCCCTGCTCGATATGCGGCTCCAGATACGCGACCTGGCGCCCTGCCTCGAAACGCGCACGCGGCCGGCCCGCGAGGCCCGCGGCCGCCAGCACGTCGGTTAGACGTTCGCCCTGCCGGTTCGTCGCGCCGCGAATCGATTCGTCGACCGCCTCGCCGACGAAGCTGCGGCTGCCAAGCAGGCCCGAGAACGTGCCCTCCTCGTCGATCCACGACGCGACGTCGACGGCGAGGTGCCGCGTCGCGTCGTTCTCCGCGAGCGCACGGGCGATTTCGAGCCCGTAGATGACGCCCATTGCGCCGTCGAGCCAGCCGCCGGTCGGCTGCGTGTCCGTGTGCGAACCGATCACGAGCGCGGGACCGCTTTTGCGCGAGCGTCCGAACACGGTGCCCACGCCGTCGATGCGCGCGTCGAGCCCCGCCTCCGTCATCCTGCCGACCAGCCATTCGCGTGCCGCCAGATCGACCGGCGACAGCGCGAGCCGGACCACGCCTGGGCCGGTTGCGCCAAACCCGCGCAGCCGTTTGAGGTCGGCCATCAACCGGTCCGGATCGATCTTCACCACGTTGTCATCTCCCTGAATTGATTGCGGATGCGGCCGCGCGAAAATCGCCCGGCGACATGTCGTACGCACGTCTGAATGCGCGATTGAAATCCGACGCGCTATTGAAGCCCCAGCCGTACGCGACGTCGATCACCGGCCTGCGCGGGTGGCGATGCAGTTCGTCGGCCGCCTCGCGCAGGCGCCGGTTTCGAATATACGCGTGGAGCCCGCCCTCCGGCTCGAACAATCGATACAGCGTGGGCCGCGACAGCTGCGACATGGCCAGCACGCTGTCGACCGTCAGATCAGGTTGGCTGAGATTCGCGTCGATATAGCGGCGCGCCGCCGCGAACATCGCGGTGCGTGCCACCGCCCGCGCTCCGCCGGTCAAGCCCGTCTCCTTGCCGAACGCCGCGGCCATCAACAGCGCGCAGGTATGGAACGCTTCCTGAGCCGCGGGCGCGTCCATCGTGGGCAACCTGCGGCACAGATCGGCCAGATGCGCGGGAATCAGCCGCGCAAGCGGCGTTTGATATTCGATCATGCGGCCATGTATCGACTCCGCTTCCGGCAGCACCGGATCGATCAGATGGCGCGGCAAGAATAGCGCGACCAGGCGGCACGGCCCCCGCGTCATCTGCATCGGCTGATTCATGTCGAGCGCGAGGATGCTCGGCCGCGTTTGCAGCGCGACGCGCTTCGGATACAGGCCGGTTGTCGTCTCGAAGGTCCCTTCGACGGCCACGTGAAACACGATCTGGCGCACGTTGTCGGTCGAAATGCGCGCGACCGAGCGCGTTTGCTCGACCGGATCGGTGCGGCAATCCGTGAAGGCCATGCCGCCGGCGCGATAGGTGTCGATGCTGCCGCGAAAGCCGTCGGCCAGTTGCCGGCGCGAGATCGGCACGTCCAGAAAATGGCCGACGCGCTCGCGCCACATAGGCAATTGCGCGCGCGGCGCCGCGGCGTAGGTGTCGAAGTGGGTGTAGTCGAAAGCCGCGGGCATTGTTGCGGCCGCGGTTGCGGTGCGGTTGGCTGCCTGATCGGTCGTCAAGGTCTCCCCGCCGGTTTTGTTGTGTGCGCGGCACGATAGCCGCGGTTGGCGAAAACGTCATGAGCGTGTTGCAAGCGGTTCGATGCCACGGCCGTCGAAGCTCATATGCCCCCGCTCCGCTCATGCCCGACAGGCATCAGCGCCAGCCTACAAAGTCTTTATTCTTTGCGCAAGGCCTCATGCCGCAGCTCGAGCTCGCCTTCGTCCATGTCGGATGGAACTCGCGCGATCCGGCCGAGCAGCACAAAAAAATGGCCTCCAGACAGAGGCCATTTTTTCTTGAAGAATCGCTTGGAAACGTAAATCGTTTCAAATGAACGCGCATTCACCGGCTATCGTTTCATCGCAGCGGCTCGAAGCATTGCCGCCAAGGTGATTAGCCCCGCCCCCAAAGGGGGCCCATAGTCATACAAGCGCAAGTGCCGTGCAAAGAAAATGGTGGACGTTGAAATTACTATCAAAACTACAACGGCAATGATCGAAAAAACCACCAGAAAATTTTTATTCACGATTGGCTCCTTGTGTCGAAATTCCCCCGCTTCCGCATTCCGTCCCAAAACCAAAGAGGCTCTGCTTTGACGCGACAGAAGTTTGCATAGTACCCTCCGTACGCAAGCAAGAGTCCTCCGTTCAACAGCAACTCCTGGAAGCCGGTGAACAGTTCGCGCGGATCCGGCGAAACGAAAAGATTGAGGAAGACAATGGTGACGCTGATGCCAGCCATTACGACCAATGCGAGCGGCACCCCGATGTTCAGCAGCAGCATGGACCCAAGCACAACTTCCAGGTACTTGACCATCTGGTAGAAGCCGATATCTGCCATAGCGCCTATATAGGCGCCCACTTTTCCTGCGTGGCTGAAATCCGGAATGTATCTGAAGACTACGAAATTCAGCCCGGAAGAGAGATAGTGGAATGCGAAATATAGCCTCATCCACATGACGACAAATTTCCAGGGTGATTCATTTGCTATTTTCATCGCTTTTTTATCCTTTCACGGATTAGAAATTTTGCCATCGGCTTGTTACTCACTCAGTGAAAGGCATTGTGAGGAGCCAACCGCGTGGGTGTCCGAAGACCGTCAATCAAATGGCGCGTGCGATCTTGAAGTTGGTAACCAGTGACTGCAGGCGTTCAGCTTCCGCATGAACGCCACGGGCAGCGGCCGCGGCCTCTTCGACCAAGGCTGCGTTGTGCTGGGTCACCGCGTCGATTTCGCCGATCGCCTTGTTTATCTCCATGATGCCCCGGTGGCCGTCATCGGATGCATGGGTGATCTCCTCCATCAGAGTCGATACGTGGGCGAACTCATTCACCACCTCGTTGATTTTGGACCCGGCATCGTTTACCAGCTGAGATCCCTGGTCAACGCGGGTGACCGAATTGCTGACCAATTCCTTGATTTCCTTGGCGGCCGTTGCCGAGCGTTGAGCCAGCGTGCGGACCTCCTGGGCAACGACGGCGAAGCCACGACCTTCGTTGCCAGCACGTGCGGCTTCAACCGCCGCGTTAAGAGCCAGAATATTGGTCTGAAAGGCGATACCCTCGATAGTCGCAATGATGTCGGCGACTTTTCTGGATTGGTCAGCAATGCCTGTCATGGTGGTCACGACCACTTTCATGACCTCTCCGCCGCCGTTTGCCAGATCAGAGGTAGTCTGCGCGAGTTTGAGGCCCTGTCTGGCATTCGCCGCGTTGTTCTCCACGGTCGCCGTCAACTGCTGGATCGAAGCTACCGTCTGCTCCAGGGACGCCGCCTGTTCCTCGGTGCGCTGGCTCAGGTTCTCGTTACCTGCCGCGATTTCCGATGCGCCGGTCAATACGGCCTCACTACCGGAGCGGACCTGCTTCACGATATCCACGAGACTCTCATTCATGCTGCGCAGTGCACGCATCAATTGGCCGAGTTCAGTATCGGAATGCACCCTGACTTGCGACGTCAAATCCCCCGACGCAACGGCCTCGGCAATTCTTACGGCGTCGTTTAACGGGAACACGATTGACGTGGCAACCGTGTTGCAGACATATACCGTCGCAATGATAGCGATACAGATCACTGCGAAGGTCAGCATAAGGGCCATGTCATAGTCATGAATGGCCTTTTCCGCAGCCTCATCCGCATTCCTCTGGATGAAGTCCATATGGGCGCTGAGCGTGTTCTCCGTGGACTTGAAGACATCGAAGATCTTGGTGTTGGCGAGCACTCGCGCGGTTGCAAGATCCGGATTCTCAGTCATTGCGAGAGTGTAGAGTTCTTTGTTGATCACCGCATAGGCAGCAATTGCTTTCTTATCGTTCTCGAAATACTGACGATCCTCGCCCGGCAGCGCATTCTTCTCATAGTGATTGACACCATTTCTCAGTTGATCCAAGGCTTGGGTCCGGATCGCCGCATTGGTATCTTTGGCCTGTTTGGAATCAGACAAGACCAGACCGAGCGTGGCGCGACGATCCGTACTGAGGGCCAGACGAAGATCAGCAATCGTTTTGATTGACTCCATCCAATTCTGTTTGATGTCCAGAAGATGCGATTCAATCCGATGCGCCTGGAACAGCGCAAATCCCGCAGCACTGCATAACAGCAGGATAACGATTGCGAAGCTAACAAACAGCCGGTTGCGTACTTTGAGATTGCGAAGAAGCATTAGCATGTTTTTTTGCCTACATTGATCGTATACCCTTGGATTTCGGCATAAATCCCCTGCGTATGGATAGGGGGCAAGCATGATTGTGAATTCCGGTCCGATGTGTTAGTGCCGGGCTCGCGAGATTCATCGACGTCTAACGTGAAATCAACGCAGCACGGGGCGCCAACAATGGCCTCTGTTCTCGGCTTTTTCCTGCTCATGCGCGCGGCCTCCGGATAGCCGCATCGACAGCGACGATCATCGAGCGCACGCGCGAGACGTTGACGTCGATAAGGACGTAGGCAAGAACGCGCGGAACTAGATAGTGCGCCGGCCACGTTGCGCTGCAAAGGAGGGAACGGTGTCGTTCACGCCGGTGCGCCAGTGGCGCCGAAGGACCTCGGGCTGACCGTCGAGGCAACTGCCGCGACATCGGCTGGCCCATGAGTTGCCGAATTAGCGAGTAGGCGCTTGAGCAACACCATGAAAATATCCGCTTCGTCCTCGGTTAAGAGGCTAATCAATTTCTGGTCGGTTGCCCCGAGAAACGCTGTGATCTTCGCGGCCATGGCCACTCCGCTTTCCGTAAGCTGAACGCACCAGCAGCGGCAGTCGTCTGGATGCCGGGATCTCATTACAATTCCAGCGTCGATGAGACGCGGAATGAGTCGGGACAGCGACCCCATGTAGTAATTCAGCCTGCGGGCGAGTTGAACCTGCGTCATGAACTTCCGCCCAGCGAGGCATACAATGACCTTAGCCTGTGCGGATGAAATCCCAAGCGATGACTTCAGATGTCGATCAGCAGACTCCGAGATCGACTTGTCGACTTCGACAATACGGGTTAGCCAATTTAAAGCTCGGGCTTCAACTGCTTGGCTTAGGGGTAGGTCGTCCTCGCCCTTCATGTCTGCCGCTCCTTCAAATGTGATCGGAACCAGAAGCCGAGTTTGCGCCTATACGTCGGAACACCACCTCGTACTATGGTTGATCAGTCGGTTCTGCGCGCAACCACGTGTCAGGTGCGCTGAATTGCTCTCAGCTAGAGGGGCGAACCTTGCCGACTTCGTATTTGCTCCCCTCAGATAATTCTAAATTGTATACTATCATAGTAGACGAAAAGAACCTCGTGGTACTCTCTGCGCTCGATCGGGTGAGTTTGCTATTACATACCCGTCAACATCACGGCAGCGATGACGAAAACTTTTCACCGCCGCCGTTCTCAATGCAGCATCAGAATCGATGCATCATGCCAAGCTGAAAAACTGACTGGATATTGCCGTTTGCCACGATGTTCCCAATTTCGGCAGCATATGCGCCATTGGTGCGTTGAAATACACCGGCGGCATACAGCGAGGTGCGTCTCGACAACGTGTATGTCAACTGCAATGCGGCCTGGTTGATCGTCACGTTCTTCAGCAACTCGTTACCATTTTCGTAGGTGTAGGCGCCGCCGAGGTTCCAGGCCGGCGAGAAGTCATACCCGACGCCACCCGCAAGCGCGTAAATCCTCGCACCCGTATGGGTATTGCGCGCCTGGCTGTACAACCCCGAGACCGTGAAATGGGCGTACTTCGTCCTTGCGCCGGCGAGCAGGTTGGCGATGCCACTATGCCCGTTGTTGACCGGCGCGTAGTTCTGCTCGGTGTAAACAACGGCAGCACGCGTTTCCCCATTCCTGTAATTGATTGCGGCGCTCTTTCCGGCCCCGTTGTTGAAGTCCCCCGCCGTGCCGCCGAAGCTATACATCAAGCCAACCGACAGCCCGGCATACTCCTCCGAAACGACCTTGACGGCATTCGACATCCGTTTGCCGCCGACACGGTCCCAGTTGATGGCCGCTAACCCAGTAATCTGACCGTTCCTTGTGATAGGTGCGAACGGCCCGCCTGGGACGGCACCAGCAATCTGGGCCGGACCCGAAACGCCGAGCAGATCGGCACCGAAGCTGCCGGTGCGGAAGTTCAGCATACCGCCAGCGATGCCAGTTCCGGGATCGATACCGCCGATCAGGTAGTAGTCGAAGGCGAAGTCGTTCTGCCGCCCGAGGCGGAAGCTGCCAATCCCCGTTTGACTGAGTCCGACCCACGACGAGTTCTCGAACATCGCACCGCGCGACTGCGGATCAAGCCCCCCTGTGCTCAGGCTGATCATCGAGTCGAGGCTGAAGTTTGCGCGCAGGCCGCCCCCCATGTCCTCGCTCCCGCGGAAGAAGAACTTGGTGGGGAAAATAGCGGAATCCTGCATTTGAAACAAACGTGACCCACCTGAATCACGATAGGTAGCGACCCCTTCGTCAAGGAATCCGCCAAGCATCACGCTACTTTGCGCATGCGCGGCCGTAATGCTGATGCAAACCGATGCGCATGCCAACGGTATCGCGGCCCATCGGTGTTTCCTCCCGGCCCCCTGATGATTCATACATTCTCCTGATTATTATTTGTGGTCTTTGAAACTGACTGGCGGTGAATCGTTTCGCTGGTCGCTTGTCCTCCTGAAGTTGTGCAGCATCCAATGCGGGCGTCGGGATCGCCGTTGAACACCCGAAGCAACTCATGAATCGTGCGAGCCATGACCGGTGCGAGCCGTGCGGAGGCACCGGCCGAATAGAGAGGGGAGCCGGTCTCAGCGTGACGAATGGCCGAGCTCGTCACGTTGGCGATCAGGGTGTTGCGTTGTTGCCGGCGAATCGATTGACCAGATCGGGCGCTGCCCCCCGGCAGCACATTTGCCGTGAACTGCTTGGCGGCCCAAAAGTTCGCGCAGGGCGCGTCAGCAACACCCCATTGGATCCGAGATGCGTGACAAGCCCCAACCGGATTCTCTCCGCACCCCGAGGTAATCGCGCACCAATTAGAATTCGTTATCGTCAGTCAAAATAGTATTTACGACAGCCTACGATGTCAACGAACCATGCTCCGGTAAAAACCCTGGGCTTCCCCCGGTCGCGTCGCAATTGGTTGGGGCAATACGGAATCCGCGGGGGCGGCGTGGTGGCGATTAACCGTCGCTGCGCTCGCACTCGTGCCGAACCGTACGCGTTTGCCTTGGTACAATGGTAGTCTTTTTTGAATACAAAATTGCGACCATCCCATCTCTAACCCCAACACACAGGAGACGTTACTTGAACACGAATCGAAAGATCTTCGGTGCCGCACTCGCTTTCGCCGCGGTCGCCGGTATCACGATGTCGAGTTGTAGCTTCGCGGCACAGACGTCACCCGCCAAAGCTTCGGTCGCCAAAGCACCGGCTAAGTCGGCGCCGGTCAAGCTGATCGCTGCCGGACCGAACCAGAATTCAGACATGGTTGCCCGCGCACTGGCGCCCGCGTTGAGCAAGGCGCTGGGCACCGAGGTTGTCGTCGAAATTCAGGCGGACGCAGCCGCTTTGTCGGCAGCAAAAGCAGCGCCCGCTGACGGGCTGACGCTTCTCGTCGGCGATACCGAGCAAGTGGACGCCGCACGCCAGGATTTGACTCCGGTGGCACAAGTCACCGGTCACGCGGGTCTGGTTTTGGTCGCGGGCAACGGCGCCGGTTTGAGCGGCACCGACATCAAGGACTACGCCGATCTGATCAGCCGTCTGAAGGACAATCCGAACTGCTACATGTTTGGATCGACAGGCACCACGTCGCGTGAATATCTGGCGATGGTGGCGTTCCAGAAGCGTGCGGGCGTCAAAATGATTCATACCGCCTACAAGAGCGACGCTGACCAGATTTCAGCGCTCTTGAGCGGAAAAGTGCAAATGGTTGAAATTCCGTACGAAATGGCGGTGCCGCAGATCAAGGCAGGCAAGATGCGTGTGCTCGCGGTCTTGGGTTCGCGCCGTATTCCCGAGATTCAGAATGTTCCCGCGCTCGGCGAAATGTTCCCAGGCTTCGATTTCGCGTCGCATACAGGTGTGTTGGCACCGAAGGATCTACCGGCGCCGGTCCGCGATAAGATCGCGGACGCCGTGAAGATCGCAGTGCAGGACCCGAACGTCCAGAAAGCGCTGAACGTCAACGGTCACCAGGCTGCTTATCTCGCATCCGACGACTATGCGAAGGTTATCGCCACTGATCACGACAAGCTGAGTCAGCCTGGGAAGTAACTCAGTTCGTTGCATGCGTAACGACAGGGGCTCGATGTTCTGAAAAGGCATCGAGCTTTTTTTTCCGTCGCGCATCCATCTCTTGTCGCAACTGGAGGCTACCGGAATTCTCCACTCAGTGCCTTCGTCACGTTAGAGCGACTGGCGACGGCTCGAACTGCACGCCACTCTATTCGACGTTGAATGTACCTCTCGCGCTGCCGAACCGTCCAATCGTGTTGATCACGCACGAGCGTCAACCTTACGCGTTCGTTAGTTTCCGTGCGCTTCGTCTCGCGGCGTCGCCTGCAGTTCAGTTGCTTGATCGGCCAAGCGCCGGTCGTAAAATTCCGCATCGAAGGCACCGAAGTGATCCGCCAGGTCTCGACCGTAGTCGCTCGAGCCCGGATGTGTATTGGCGTGTGACTTAAAGGAATAGCTCATATCGTTTATCGTAATCTAGCGCAGTTCCTGGCCTTCCTCCTTGGGAAGACCGGCGAATGCCACGACCGACAGCAGGGTAAAGGCCCCGACAACGAAAAATGTCATCGGGAAATCGTCGATTACCAGATGATCCGCGCTGTGCCCATGAACCTGTGCGGTGATCGTCAGGCATGATGCGCAGACTGCGACGCCAAAACTAATCGAGGTCTGCTGCATCATTGTCGAAAGTGCCGTGGCCTTACTCATCAAAGTATCAGGGATGCCGGAATAGCCAACCGTATTCATAGTTATCATCCCCAGAGAATTAACGATCCCCGCTACGAAAAGGACGAAGCACATGAGCCCAACCGACGTCGTCGGTCTGAACAATCCATAGCAAGCGAATGTCGCGCCCGTCATCGCAGCGCCCAACATCATGATCGGCCTGAATCCGAACTTCCTTATTGCACGATCCATGATTGGACGGACACCGAATGCGCCGACAGACAGCCAGGCGCTCATCAAGCCAGATTGAATGGGGGTCAATCCCAAGCCGACTTGCAACAGGAGCGGTACGAAGATTGGAGCCGAGCCGACCGCGAGTCTAAGCGGAATGCCGCCGATCGTCGTGATGCTAAACGCTTTATATCCAAAAATCTTGAGAGGGATAACGACATCGAAACGTCCACTGCTATAGAGCCCGTATACGATCATTGCCAGTACCCCAATAGCCGTGATTCCAATCGTTACGCTCATAGGGACGAAATTCCGGCCAACGGTTTCCAGACCGCATACGATGCCGGAAAGCCCTATCGCCATCAGAATGAATCCCGTCATGTCGAACGGCCCAGACTTTTCCGAGCGCGAATCCGGCACAAATTTCAACGACAGCAGGATGCCCAACACACCGAATGGAATGTTGAGCAGAAAGATCCATCGCCAGGAGCCCATCGTGACGATCAGCCCACCCAGAAGTGGCCCGATCACGCGCCCAATGGCCCCCGGTACTGTAAACCACACCATCGCTGCGACCAGCTGCGTTGCCGGAATACTTCGCAGCAGAATCAAGCGCCCTACAGGCACCATCATGGCGCCGCCGAGGCCTTGCAAGACCCGGAACAGAACGATTTCAGTGATCGAGGTGGCCGCGCCGCATAGCGCGGATGCCAGTGAGAAGATCGCGACTGCCGAACAGAATACGCGCCGCGTCCCGAATCTATCGGTGAGCCACCCGCTTGCCGGGAGAAACAGTGCGAGGCTCAACAGGTACGCGGTTATAGCGAAGTTGAGATGAAGTATCTCGACATTCAGGGAAGTGGCAATCGACTGGAGAGCCGTGCCCAATATCGAGGTATCGAGACTCTGCAAAAACATCGGTACCGCGACGATCATCGGGATCAGTCGCGTATGCCTGGATGCAGAGCGAGACTCCTGGGCGGAGTCTCGCACATCCCCAATAGTTATATTTTTCTCAAGCACCGGATTGTCTAGCGTTTCGCTATTTGACGTCGATACATATCGACGATTATGGGATCGTAGTTGCGGAAGAATTGCTGTCTGACGGGGTCTGTCAGGGTGTCCAGCTTTTCTATTTCATCGCTCGCGACTGTATAGACCGTCATACCGCGACGCTCAAGCTCTGCACGATCGGCTTTCGCCTGTTCTCGAATCAGGTCGCGCTCAAAGCGCCCTGCTTCTATCGCAGCGTGTTGTAAAACATGTCGATCCTGAACTGTCAACTTCCGCCAGACCGCCGAATTGGCAATGACAGCAATGGCGCTATATGAGTGATTCGTGATCGAGACGGCCGATTGAACATCATAAAGGCGACCGGCCAGGATTTGCGAATAGAAGTTATCCTCTGCAACGATGCGTCCACTCTTCAACGCTCCGTATAGCTCAGAATACGGAAGTCCCACGACGTCAGCGCCCAAGACCTTGAACGTCTCAACGAACGCGGGTTCCGGGATCACACGAACCGGCCGGTTCGCCAGATCGAGCGCCTGCCGGAACGGCTGGCCCGACGTCGTGATCTGTCGGAAGCCGTTCTCCCACCAGGCGAGACCCGTGAGGCCGTGGCTCTCTAGGCGCGACAACAGAGCTTGTCCGAACGGACCATCGAGCAGCGCCTGCGCCTGACGTTCGCTGCGGACAACAAACGGCAGATCCATGATTTCGAATTCGGGCACGAGGTGACGCAATGCTGGCGTCACCAGCAGCATCAAATCCGGGGCACCCGGGCCACCTGCCTGCAATGTCTTGATCTGCTCACCCGGCGAACCCGGAACTGTATCCGCGCTCACGCTCACGGCCAGACGACCGTGCGACTCCCGGTTCACGATATCTGCGAACCTGGCCATGCCACGCATTGTCGGCTGGTCCGGCGACATATGCGATCGATACTCTACGATCGTGAGCGTTTGAACAGGCTGCCCATGCGCGATCAACGGCTGCGCGATCAACAGCATGCCAAATATCGCACCGCTAATATCGCCACAAACTCGGCTCAATGACCAACCCGATTTAAGACGCGAAAATCTTTTCGTCATGATTTAGGAAATATCGCCAAATACTTAAACAAAAAAAGCTACGTTACCGAAGCAACGTAGCCAAATCCCTCATTTCACATCCGAAATCAGATCAAATCAACCGCGTCCGACTTGAAAATTTTGGGCAGCTTCTTCCAGTCGCTGATGCGGCCGATCGTCGTTTTGAACGTCATCATCGGCAGGTAATACTTGATGTACCAGACCATCAGAATCAGGTTCATGTACAGGCACCCAACGCCCATGTACGGCGTGAACATCTTGTCGAAGCGATGGTTCAACACGATCGCGTTGTACCAGACGACGAACGACACCGGCAGAAGCATAAGCAGGCCGACCGGGACGAAGATACCGAGAATGAGCGAAAGGCCACCCAGAATTTCGCACGTCTTCACGATATGGAAGAAATGCGTGTGAACCATCGTGACCAGCAGCTCGTTCGACGCGGGCAGCGTGCCGAACGGTTGCGGGAAGATCGGCGACATGCCGAGAGCCGTACGCCAGTAGCTGGTACCGCTGACGACCATCCAGCCGCCAAGATACAGCCGGCAGAACGTCAGGATGACTTTGCCGATGAGTTGCGGCATCGTTTTGCGATCATCGTTGTCCATAGTGTGCTTTCGTCCTTTGCCGTTTTAGTTCGCAGCCTGCACCGGCGCAGCCTTCTGTTGCGTAATGCGGTCATGGCGAATGATCCAGCCAGACCCGCTGATCTCGTAGACATCGACAACGTCTTGCGCCGGTTGGCCACGGGTGGCGCCGATCGTCTGATAGACCGCGACGTCCATGCCCTGGACGATGATCTTCTTCACCTCGTGGGGAATGGGTTCGCCATCCTGATGATCGATCGTGTTCGGCGCGTTATCGACAGCCTTTTCCGAGAAATAAGTCTTGTAGGCCTCGGCTCCCTTGCCCTCCGTATAAGCCAGGTCCATGAACTCCTGAACAATGTCATGCGGCAGTTTGCCGGTGCCTGCATGCCAGTGCCAACGCGGATCCGAATGCAGACCGTGAGCGATCTGCGCGACGAACAGGAAGCCCACGATTGCCGTGACCACGCGTCCAGTCATGCTGTCCATCCACACGTTGACACGCGTGGCGTTACCCCCCGAGGAGAGAACCCCTTGGTTATTCGACATCCTGCCTCCTTGAAAGCATTGTGAAGAGTGAAACGCTTCGACTTGAGATGGTTAGGACCTGCGTTTTTGTATTTAATTTAGCCTACTTAATCGTATAGGCCAAAAGATCGCGTGTAAACGTCGGGGTTTCCCTATTTCCGTTGTTGGCGGATAGGTGCTATTTGATGTATGCGACATTTCGTTCGCGCGGAGCGTAATGCACGGGAAGCGAAGGCGCCGGCGGGCGGCGAGGTCGGATTTGGCGCTGACGAGTGCGCCAACTGTGAGTCGGTCGGAGACGACGAACCTGTACGCCGCGATACTTGACGCGGCATGGTGGCGGAAGCCTGCCATGCTCCGCCTTCCGTACTGACTGAGTCCTCACCCGGATGGGTGGACAGGAAGATTCAATCCGCGAGCGAACACGATCCCCCACCGGCATTGGCCCTTGCAGCGCCGACGCCGGATGATTGGGGTGATTCGGTTATGTTACTACTGGGCCATCTGACCAGCTGGAGTGCCGGCCGCCGCACGCCATTGCGCCACGATCGCGCCCGCGCGGATCGCGCTATCGGGGTAGTCGAACCAGTCGTCGGACTGATCGTAGCCCGCCTTCCGCCATTCGATCAGGTCGGCGCGCACCGCGGCTCGGGTGAGCGGCATCGTCGAATCGTACGGTTGGGCCAGCGCCTCAACAGACGCGAAGCAGCACGCCGCGGCAAGAACGCCGAGCGCTACACGCGGAAAGGGGTTCATGGCAACACCTTTCTTATCGGGGTTATCGCTGATAAGTATAAGCGCTGTCTTGACAAACGAAAGGCAAATCGAAACATATTCACTTCTCGCGTAGTGCACAAACCAGGGGCGAGAAATATGGTGCGGCAAGTGGCGGACCAACGGATCACTAATTGCGTATCGTTCGGCGCTGTCCTGTCAGCGGAGGAATTTCGAGGACAGGGCCGCAGCCGGAACGAGGCGTTCGATGGAGCTCGCGAAATCGAGGCGCGCCGCAATTGTCGATAGAATGCCCGCCGGAAGCTTCTGGCTGCGAGCGCCTTCTGCCCCGCCGAAATGACCTTCGCCCGCGGCCACTCATCATGCCGGCCTCAGTCGCCTGCAACCAACCAGTTGCGTAGCGTTTGCGTCGACATGCCAAGTTTTCCGCCCACGGCGCTCACGCGTGACAGCAGGTATTTCGGTCAACCAATGGTGCTTTATCTTTTCTTTTGAAGAATCGCTCTGCACCACCGCTTTTTCCTTTGCAATCCCAAGCAATGACGATGAAGTAAAAATAACGAGCCTCAGCTGTCATCCAGGGAATACCCTCGAACACAACATTTTTGAAATTCTCTATCAGCCATATGCAACATCGTATATTATTTTGCATGCGTGCCGTTGTGCATCGCTTTGCCGTTGCGCAACGTCGGCCACTCTACAAATTAACATCGACATGTGGGAGACACTGGAATTGCGTAAACTGCTCGTTAGCTGCGCCGTTGCGGCAGCAATCGCGCCTGTGATGGCACAGGCACAGACCAGCGTGACGCTGTATGGCGTTGCCGATGCATTCGTCGGCTACTTCGGAAACTCGGAAGGTCAACACGTCGTCAGCATGAACAGCGGCGGGGCCGGTGGGTCGCGTTGGGGCATTCGCGCGAAGGAAGATCTGGGCGGCGGTCTGTCTGCGATCGCCGTGCTCGAAAGCGGCTTCAACATCAACAACGGCACGTCCGGCCAGAGTGGTCGTTTGTTCGGCCGTCGCGCCTTCGTCGGCATCGACAGCCGCGACTTCGGCCAGATCATTGCAGGCCGCCTGCAAACAGCCGGCTACGAATGGGGCGGTACCTTCGACCCGATGCTGCTGGCAGCAGCATCGCCGCTCGGCTCGATTGGCGGCGAAGAACCGCGTCCGTGGATTTTCAACATGCTGCAAGATCCGGCTCGCCAGGACAATACGATCCAGTATTCGTCGCCGACGTGGAGGGGTCTGAATGGCACCGCAGCGTATTCGTGGGGCAACAATCAAGGTCTGCAGAACGCGACGCACTACCAACTCGCGACTCTTACCTACGCCAACGGCCCGTTGCTCACGAGCTACGGCTTCGGCCACAGCCTGCAACCGTCAGCGACCATTGCACGCAATACGTACGAACACGTCTTGGGTGTGAAATACGACTTCAACTTCGTCGCGCTCTACGGTACGTACCAAGTGCGTCTGAATGATCCGGGCCAGACCGATAAGGGCTGGCAAGCCGGTGTCACGATTCCGACCGGCCCATTCGGCACCATTCGCGCTTCTTACGGCGGACTGAGCGACCAGAACATTACCTATGCCAGCACAAACGGTCCGGTCACTGGCAATTGGGCGATTCGATCGGCTGCTCTCGGTTACACGTACCAACTCTCGAAGGCGACAATGCTGTACGGCTTCTTCAAGAAGCTCTGGAACAGCGGGATCGCGCACCAAACGATCTACCCACCCGGTGGTCTCGGTGCCCCGACCGGCTACCACGCCAATGTCACGGCAATCGGCCTGGGTTTGGCAACGCGCTTCTAAGCCCTCCTACTCCTGTGAAAAAGCCCGCTTCGAGCGGGCTTTTTTTATTCATAGCCCTCCGCTCACCAAAACGTCGATGACCGTCCCGCTTATACGCTCCCGCTCATCGATCAACACCTGCATGATCTGTTCTCGGTCGCGTCGGACCAGCGCCGTCGTCAGCCTGCGCTCGAGCTTAGCCTACTAATCCTCTGCAGGCAGACATCTTTCTGTCGCCAGTGGCAGGTACTTCTCCATCCGTTCAAACAGACGGAGTGCCTCTCTCTAAGGACTTTCAAACGCACTGGAGAACCAAGCGAGATTGGGATATCTGTCGCAGCTCATTGCTCGACAGATCAGAGACGAACCGCCTGCGACTTGGGTCATGCGTACTCGCGCCCTGCGCCACCATTAGATCGATCCTGCTGAACCCAACTCAGATGGACACGCCAAGCCGTATATAAACAAAAAAAGTCCAGAGAGAAAATTCTCCCTGGACTTCCTTGAATCTAGAACCGCGGTGACCGAAGCCTTATGCTTCGCCCTTGACCTTGTCGCGCACGAGCACGAAGATGAAGAGCAGCCAGGAGACGCCGAGGCCGAAGTAGTCGAAATTACGCAGCGGACGGTACTCCGTCCAGCCCCAACCCGTCGAGCCGTCGACGGCCGCCAGCGTCAGTGCGATACAGATGGCGATTGCGATCCAGGTATTCTTTTTCATCGCGTGTGCTCCTTAAGCCAATTCTTTTTTCCGCTGTTCGAAGGCGGGTACATTTTGCTGCTGTTCGACGGCGGGTACACCCACCAGGCTCCCACCTTTGCCCTTCAGGCTGAAACCCTTCCAGCCGTCCCACAGCCACATCGGGTTGAGCGTCGGACGGAAGCAAACCGCCATGTAGCCGCTGTACGCGAGCAGCAGAATGCCGTTCATCAGGAGTTCTTGCGGACCCGAGAACAATTGACGCGGCGTCGCCGAGATAAACGTGTTCAGCCAGAAAATCGTGACCGTCGTCGGCATCTCGAGAATCAGTGTCAGGAACACGAAACGGTTCATCAGCAGCAGTGCCCCGTAAACCGCTTCCATGTACTTAACCCAGTGATACATACCGACCGCATCGGCTCCCGCCACATACTGGCCGGCGAGACCTGGAATCATCGGCACATAGCCGTCGATCACGAATCGGATACCTGAGAAGAAAAGGTGGGCGCCGAAATACAGACGCAACCACGTGATTACATACTTCCAAGGGGAAGAATTCGCGCTATTCATGGGAAGGGTATTTCCGTAAAGGTTCTTGCAGTACAACGTTGAAATATGGTGCCGCGGAAATTGCAATACGACAGGATATCTCAAAGGTGATGGAAACTTCCCATCACCTAAGAGCCGTTTTAAACGATGCCTTTACGGCGATCGCGAATCAGTACAGTAATGACGCAGATCCACGGAATTGCCAGACCAAACATGTCACGCGCGCGCAGAGGACGATATTCCGTGTAACCCAATCCCGTCGATCCGAAGAAGACCCAGCACGTCATGACCAGACACAGGGCGAGACCGATATAAAGGTTCCGGTTGCTCTTCATTGCAGTTCTCCCGATCCGACGATATCACTGCTCGGTTCAGATGTTTTCTTGAACTTGAGAGACTCTTTCCAGACATCGACCTTGAACCCTTCCCATAATGCCAGAGGCGTGAGTTTTGGCTTAAATACCGAAGCCATGTAGCCGCTGTAGGCCAAAATCAATGACCATTCATCAGCAGTTGATTCGGGCCCGAGAACAATTGACGCGGAGTCGCAACGATGAAGGTATTGATCCAGAAAATCGAAACCGAAGTCGGGAACTCGAAAATCGCAGCGAGCAGCACGAAACGGTTGCTCAGCATCAGGATACCGAGCACGCATTCCATATACTTGACGACCGGGAACATGTGAATCGCATCCAGCGCTTGCACGTATGCACCTCCGGTGCCCGGAATGAATGGAACCCATCCGGTGGAGATATAACGGAAACCCGACCACAGCAAATCGGCTCCGAAATATATCCTGAGCCAAAGGACAGCGTACTTCCACGGCGGCGAATTAATACCTTGCATCAGATGTCTCCGTTGTTGGCTTTAGTTTCGCAACGCGGCGGAATCGAGTCAGCCGCTGAATGCCCGTTTACGCCTGAACGACCCGATGGGCTGCGCCCGGCGTGATGATTTTGTTCAGTAGCTTTTCATTGACCTCGAATCCGAAGCCCGGGCCTTCGCTCGGATATGCGCGACCCTGAGCAAACCGCTGACCGCCGATTGCCAGATCTTCGCCCGCCGGAATCTCGTCGCTGTTGAATACCGAATGCACCGCCAGCGGCCCCATGCTTTCGCTCATGAACTGGCACGCCCACTGATCCGAGACCATCAAATGCGTGCTCGGTCCCGACTCGATACCGCCGCCAATCAAGGTGGAGCAGAACACGGGGATGTCGTAGATCCGGCATGCGGCCAGGAATCGTTGTGCCTTCAGCAGACCGCCCACTTTTTGAATCTTCAGAATCACGCCGTCAGCCGAGCGGCGTTCGGCGATCTCGCGCAGGTCGCCGAGTTCCTGCGCGCCCTCGTCCGCGTAAATCGGTGTGTTCACGCGCTCGCGGAGTTTGGACATGCTGTCGCGGTACTGATGCGCGAGCGGCTGCTCCATAAACGCGAGGTTGTATTCGTCCAGACGACGCACCGTTTTCAGGGCCTGCTCGTAATTCCACGACCCATTTGCGTCCAGCGTGATCATCGCGTCCGGGCCGAGTGCCTTGCGCACTTCACGGGCCGTCGCCACATCGTTGTCGAACGTATGGCGTCCAACCTTGAGTTTGAAGGCCGAGAAACCTGCCTCCCGAACCTGGACCGCGGCCTCTGCCACTTTTTCCGGATCGCCGGCCGAGAGAACCCAACCCAACGGTACCGACTCGCGAGTGCGGCCACCCAGAAGATCGTAAACCGGCCGACCGAGTGCCTTCCCCTTCAGGTCGTGCAACGCGCAATCGACGAGCGCTTTCGCCTGATTATTGTCGCGTGCGAGCTGATCCATCATGCCGACGATTTTTTCGATATTGCACGGATCTTCGCCGAGCAGGATTCGCGGAGCGAAAATATCGGAAATCATCGCCGCCATCGAGGCCTGGCTTTCGCCGCGATACCACGACGAAGTGTCGCCAGATTCAGCGACGCCCACCAAACCGTTATCGGCGTAAATACGCACCACGAGCGTATTCAGACAGGTGATCGTGACGTTCGGAAGCTTCAGTGGCTTCTTAAGCGGCATTGAAACCGGAACGCACTCAACGCGGGTAATTTTCACTGGATTGACCCTGTAGGAACTCGAGAGAGGAGTGCCCACACCGCACACTCCTGAATCAGATATCAGATATCAGCTATTCGCCGCCGCACGGCGCAGCGCACCACAGACACGGATCAACAGAATGACTGCCACTGCAACCGAGATCACATAGCAAATGACGAAGGAAGCGCCGAGTGCATTCGGACCCGAGAACAGTTTGGCAACGAGCGCAACGACGGTGGGCCCGAGTGCCAGACCGAGCAGGTTCGTGATCAGGTAGTAGACCGCCGTCAGTTTGCCCATCATGTTGCCCGGCGTGAAGTTGGCCATCGTTGCGCCGCCAGCTACCGCGAACATCGAGAACATGAACGTCTGCACGAAATAAGCGATCAGGCCGACATTCATCGAGTGGATCAGCGGGAAGCATGCGGTGACGATTGCAGCGATAGCCGTCGTGACAGCGGCGACGCGAACCGGTGCGTCGATCATGCCGCGTTCACGCAACCAGTCAGCGATACGACCCAGGATCAACAGGCCAGCAGGCGACGCCAACAGTGCCACACCCCCCAACGCCTTACCGATCTCCGGACGCGGGATATTCAGCGTGCGCGCGATGATTTCCGGCAGCCAGGCCATTTGCGAACCAACCGCAATGCCGTACAAGCAGATTGCAACCCAGAGTTGAACGTAGACGGCCTTGTTGGCCCACGCGAAACAAAGCGCTTCACGATACGTGACTCCACTGCCTGCGTTGACGTCGCGGCGTGCCGGCTCACGTACGAGCCACAGAAGCACGACGAACGGAATGCCGATAAGTCCGGGCACCAGCAGCACGAAATGCCATGGTTTGAGGCCGCCAACCAGCGGCAGGCCCGCAAATGCACCCGCCGATGCGGCTTTCAGCAGAAAGCCGCCGAGCCCGAGAGCCAGACCGGTGCCGAGAAGCGGTCCGATGTTGTAAATGCCGAACGCGAGGCTGCGGCGTTGCGGCGGAAACGCATCGCGAATCATTGACGCGGCGCCAGGCGACAGCGCGGCCTCGCCAACACCGAGACCCACGCGCGTCACGAACAACTGGACATATGTCTGACTCAAACCGCACAGAACCTGGACGGCGGACCATGCCATGATCGCGCCACCGAGCAGGCGCCGGCGCTCGTACTTGTCGACCAGCGCACCCATGGGAATGCCAAGCACGCTGTACAGCAGCATGAATGAGAGCCCGAGAAGCCAACTGACTTCGAGGTCGGAAATTCCGAGGTCTTCCTTGATCGGTCCGACGACGAGGGAAATCGCACCCCGATCGATGAAGGAGATCACGTAGGTCGCCGTCAAAATGACGAGCATCCACCATGCTCCCTTCGACGTTTTCGAATCCGAAGCGGCTTCGGCGGGTGCGAACGTCGCTCGCACCTGTGCGGTCTCACTCATTGTTCTCTGTCTCCTGGTTTAGTTTTCCGTGCAATCAATCAGCGAATCTTCCGATCCTCGCTATCGGAAAGTGCGGTCTTCGCCGCTGTCATGCCTGATACGATGAACTCCGCAATATCGCCCATCGAGTTGTAAAACGGACCCCACAAAGATCCGCACTCCCCAACTGCATAGAGACCGGGAATCGGCTTGTCCTGATGATCGAGAACACGTTGCCCCGCATCATGTTTCGGTCCACCATGGGTATTGAGGTACGTCGGCAGCATGGGTCCGATCGCGTAGTAGGGTCCCTCGTCGTTGAGCGGCACCAGGAACGTCTCACGTCCGAACTCGGGATCCGCATTCAGACGGCACTGCTCGTTATAGCGCTCGACGGTCTCACGAAGTGCGTGGGGATCGAGGTGACCTGCCTTGGTCACGCCGGGGATTTCCGGCCATTGGCACTTCAACGCCAGTTCTTCGAGCGTATCGGCCTTGATGATCAGACCTTCTTCGAGTTCCTTGAGGTTGTCCTGGCTCCACGGCGGCACGCGCGAATTCAGCGTGGTCATCGCCGCGCCTCCGGCCCGAACCTTTTCGTCGAAGATGTGGAATGCCGGCACGTTGGTGAATTCCGGAATGCCCGGCGTCGTTGCCAGCCACGCGTCGCGATTCGCCAACCCGTGTTGAACGACCGACGTGTCGATCGTTTCGTTGTGGAAGCGCTTCGCCTGCCGGTTCACCCACAGCAGACTGCCGCCGTCCTTGAACGCGCCCGACTTGTAACCGAAGCCTGCAACCTTGTTAAGGTCGTAGGTGACGTAAACGTAGCCTTCCTTAGTCTTGATGCCCATGTTGAGCGGGCCTGCCACGGCGTTCATGTGCCACAGCTGGGCACCGACTTCCTGCGCCATGCGGATGCCGTCGCCGGTCAGATTCGGGCTACCCAGGAAATAGATCGGGCATGCGGTGAGGAACTGCTTGCACATGGCCTCGTTCGCTTCGAAGCCACCGCTGGCCAGCACCGTCGCCTTGCGACCGCGAATCGTGATCGTCGTGCCATCTTCGCGCTCGGCTTCGACACCGAGAATCGCGCGCGTCACCGGATGCTGAATCAGACGCGTGACCCGCGTGCTGTACTTGACACGCGCACCCGCCTTCTCTGCTTGAGCCGAGATCGCGTTATAGAGACCTGCACCGCCCGGTGCGGCCACGACGCTCATGCCCTTGATGCTCTCGGCACCCGGAGCGCCCGCGAACTCGGGAAAGAAACCCGGGGCCGAGAACGGCTGCGGGTTGTCTTTGAGCGGCAATTCCAGTTTGTGCTGGAACGCGGGTATGTCTTTGAGACTTGCAACGAAATGACGAAGAACGCTCTCCTCGGTCTGGCCTGCACACAACCAGTTCAGATACTTGAAAGACTCTTCTTCATCGACGGAGGTCATGATCAGACCACCCGCCACACAGACCGAGTTGCCGCCCCCCTGCGCACCCTTTTCGAGGATGAGCACGTCAGCGCCCTGTTCGGCGGCAGCGAACGCGAACGTTGCGCCCGCACCGCCATAGCCGACCACGACCATATCGGCCTGTTCATCCCATCGGGGCTCGGTCCAGTTCACTTCCATCTTTTCGTTATCCATCGTTTCTCTAAACATACCGGCGCGGGTTGAGCTACTTAGGCTGCAGGAGCTGCTGCCTGCTCGGCTTCTTCCTTCGTGCGAAGGCCGTCATAGATCTCGTTGTAACGCAGCACCGGCTGATCCATCGCCAGCATGATCATCTTGCGGCCCGGCACCTTCTTGATCATTGCCTGCTGCGCTTCGATGATTGCCTTGTCTTCGGCGAATGCTGCGTCCGCGATTCCGAATGCGTGTTCCTTCAGATCGGCGTGCCCATGATCCGGACCGAAGTTGTAGAAGAACATCGATTGCGTATCGTTGATCGGCGTAATCATCTGGCACGTGCAGCGACGGAAGATTGGTTCCTCGTTCGGCTTGCCGTCGACGAATCGATCTTGAACGCCCGGTGCGAAGGAGTTGATCTTCAGAATGAAGACGCCCGGCACGAGGAAGGTGCTGACCACGTTATCGTCGGAAGGCAGATCGAAATACGGGTTCGTCGGACGGCCCATGTGCCAACGGTCGGCGACCACGCCACGTTCGAGAACCGTCGTGCCGCGCTTGGTCTCGCCGTCCTTCTGGACCTTCAGCGACACCTTGTTGTTCGCACCGAACGTCGATTCGTGAATGAACGGTGCGTGCGACAGATCGAGCAGGTTGTCGGCCACGAGTTCGGCGTTGCCGTTCATCACGAACTTCGAGCAAACCATCGCGTACGTGTCGCTGTCCGGACCTTCGATCGGCGGAATCAGCGCGACGTCGGCCTTTGCCGGGTCGCCCATCCAGACCCACGCGGCACCGTGCTTTTCTTCGATCGGATAGCTGCGCACGCAGACCTTCGACGAGATGCGCTCCTGGCCCGGGATTTCGGTGCAGCGACCATCGGCAGCGAACTTGAGGCCGTGATACATGCAGCGCAGTTCGTCGCCTTCCTTGCGGCCAACCGTGAGCGGCGCCAATCGATGCGGGCACAGGTCTTCCAGAGCGACGAGGGTGCCGTCGTCCTTGCGATAGAGCGCCAGCGGCTCGTCCATCACGGTGAACGGGACGATGTCGGTAGCCGAGAACTCGCTCGACCAGCCAACCATGTACCAACAATTCCGAAGGAATTTCATTTGATGTCTCCTCAGAGAGAATCGAGAACGGACAAATCGAGCGTATTGCCTGACCCGTGCGGTACAGCCGACCAAAGTTGCCTCGGATCGGACCCACCGCGCTCGACCGCCGAAAGTATTCAATTGGGTATTCTTTATCTTATCTTGTAGCACCGCTCGACAAGACTCGGGGATACCCTTAAATGCGAGAAGCGGCATCCCGCAATTTCTTATTGGAACGCCGTATTTAGGTGGGCGAATATCAGCTGAAGTACACGCGTTCGGCGGTCGTGTGCAGGACCTTCCGCTGATCCGCTTCAGAGAGCGACGACACCGAGTCCTTGGCCAACTGAACCATCTCCTTGTACTCACCCTTCGACTGCGCGATGTCCGAACCCCACATCACCCGGTCGGCGCCGAACGACCGGACAACACGCTCGACGACGGGCGCTGCCGGCAGCTCGAGTGCCTTCAGTTTGCCGAGATTGATCATCGAGTACAGCAGGTAGACGTTCGGCGAGTCGACGAACTTGAGCAGCGCTTCGTCCACGCCGTAGTCCGGTGCACCCGATTCGCCGACGATGTTCGAGAAGTGGTCGAGAATGACCGGGGTGTTCGGGAATTGCTTGACGACGTCTCGAAGCGCTTCGAGCGCGCCGACGCGATTCCAGCGATAGAAGTGCAGACGCACCGAGCCGCCGAGATCCGACACGGCCGACCATGCACGCAGCGCTTCTTTCGACGCGAACCAGCTCGAGTCCGCGCCCTTGTTCGGCTCCGTCAAACGAATGCCGACCGAGCCGCGTTGGCCGACCCAGTAGCGCACGGTTTCTTCCACGTTGTCGGCCAGTGCATCGATCATGCACAGCGAACGCAGACGATCGGGATATTGCTCGGCGGAGTCCACCACATAGTCGTTGTGGAAGCCGTAGAGGTGAGCCCGCTGGACCGCGAGCGCCTTCTCGACACCATAAGCGTCGAGCAGGTCGATCAAGCGTTCGGCCGTCACCGGGTTGTCGAATGCGTTCGCTTCGAGCGTGCCGCTCAACGGCGACGGCGGATACTTCTCCACGTTAGTGGAAATCAGGTGGGCGTGACTGTCGATCATGACATTACCTTCTCTGTAAAATTCGATATCAACAAACGGCAGGGCGTTATTTCCACGGATCAACACAGACGTGGATAGCGCCTTCGACGCCACGCCCGGCCGTCGCCAGGATCGCTTCGTGTGTCTGTGCGAGTCCGAACGTGTGCGAGCACACCTCGTCGATCGGATAGCGGCCCGAACCGATATAGCGCAGTGCGAGTTCGACGGCCGCATAGCTACGGCCACGCGGTGCGCGCACCGTCAGATAGCGTTTCTTGATCTCGCCGATCGGCACGTGTTGTTCCAGGCCGTTCAGGCTCAGGTAAGCGCCCTTCGCTGCCAGCGCGATCGCCTGCTTGACGATTTCGCCCTTGGGATCGCCCGTCGTATCGACAACGACGTCCACCCCGCGGCCCTTCGTGATACGCATCACTTCGGCTTCAAGGTCTTGCGTTTCGACATTGATCGCGTAGTCGGCGCCGAGGCGCAGCGACAGATCGAGACGAGTCTGGTCACGCGTCATACCCGCGAGAATCACCGTGTACGAGCCCGCGGCCTTTGCCGCCAGCACGCAGCCCAAACCCTGCTGGCCGGGACCGAAGACGAGCACGACCTTGCCGGGGCCTGCGCCACCGTCCAGACACGCCCACTGCACGCCGTTGCCGAACGGCACGGCCAGCGTCGCGTGGGTGGCCGGCAGGTCCTGGGGAATCTTGTGCATCACCGTGTTGAGCGGCATATGCATGTACTGCGCGTACCCGCCCCACAGATGCGGCGGCTTGTTGGCGGTGGACATACCGAATCGGTCGGTATTCAGGCGATCCTTCACGTTGAAGAAATCGACTTCCATGCACAGACGGAAATCGCCCTTCATACACCACTCGCAATTCCAGCACGGCAGGTATTCGTGGAGAGCCACGCGGTCGCCGGGCTTGACGCCCCACCGTTTAGCGGCGATTTCGCCAACCTCTTCGATCGTGCCGACGTTCTCGTGGCCCATGATCACCGGAACGTGACCTGCCTTGCGATACAACTCGGGATCGCTGCCACCGACGCCGCTGGCTTCGATGCGCAAAATGCCGGTCTCTGGGCGCACTTGCGGATAGTCGAATTCGCGCAATTCGGTAGTCTCGACATCCGTTTTAACCGCGGCCAACACCTTCTTCGTCATGTCTGTCTCCTGCTAGTTTTTCAATCTCAGGCTTTCGAAAATACGCGCAGGGCGTTGCCGCCAAAGATCGCGTCGAGATCGTGATTCGTCAGTCCAGCGAGCGCATGACGCGGGAGTTTCAACGCCAGACCATATCCCTCGCGTGAACTGACGACGGGAAAGTCAGAGCCCCACATCAAACGATCAGCGCCAAACGCGTCAACTGCTTCGTGTAGGAGCGTAGGATGAGCATCACCAAACGGCCGGCCCAGGTGCCATGTTTTCGGATCGCGAGGCAATAGTTCGCCAAGACCCGGCACTTTCAGCATCACATTGGGAAACGCCGCGAGTTTGAACACCTGACGGCGCAGCGCCACCGCTTCATCCGTTGAAGCCGGTGCACTGGTGCCGCCAAGATGCTCGAGGACAATCGTCGTACCCGGCAATTTGGTGATCAATTCAATGAAGCCCGGCGCGTTGAACGTTTCAGCAGATCCCACGCAGCTCACTGGCAATCCCGAGGCCTGAACACCGCGCCAGGCCTCGGGAAGGCGACCGTCGTCAAGACATGCCGATGGTCTCAATCGAATACCGCTGGCACCAGCGCGTGCCAGCGATTCGATCGTCTTCGCAACGTCCGGGTCCTCGACGTCGACCCAGGCCACGCTCGACAGACGGCCGGGAAATCGCTTAACGCATTCCTGCTGATACCGGTTATCCGTCTGTCCAATCATCTGCGTGAGCACGGCATGACCAACACCGTATTCATTCATCTGATCGAGCAGCACCTCGACGGGCTCATACCAATGAGGCGATACGTGAGCGTGGCTATCAACGATCATGCGAACCTCAGGTCTTCAGAGCGACGGCCGGGTTCAGGGGCACTTCTTCCTTCCATGTGCGATCGTTCGGGAAGATCACCGTCGAAGCGTGAATCTGATTCCACGGAATCGTGTTCGTCAGCAAGCTCGGCAGCTCGCCGCTTTGTGCGTACGCGCGTGCCGAACGAATCATCTGGCGACGCCATGCGACGACCGCGACGTCCGACGTGCCGAGGTGTTCCTTCGTGCGGTCGAGAATGCGGCCCTGCGTTTCGCTGACCGCGTGATCTTGCGTCAGGATGCCCTTGATGCCGGACATCGACGACGTCTTCATCGCCTCGCGGTCCTGCTTGTACCAGTTGTCGATGTTGAGTTCCTTGCGGAAGTTTTCATCGACCCAGTGGCCGCCTTCCTGGATGCGATATTCGATATCGACCGGCTGCGTTTCGTCGAAGAACCACTGGATGTGCCACGTCGATTCGTTGTCACGCGGAACGAAAGCGTTGGCCATGCGGCGGTTCTTGCGGACGCCGAAGCCATCGGGCGGGATCAGCGTGAAGAACGGCAGAATCACTTCCGTGACGCGGGCGTGCAGCTTGCCTTCTTCACGGAAATTGCGGACGCCGGCGTAGCGCAGACCGTACAGCGTGTATTCGACTTCGATCTTCGGACGCAAATCGCGCTCGTGCTCGTACTTCGCCGGCGCCGACCACGGCTGCTCGCGGTGAAGGACACCCGCGTGTGCCGAGTCGATCGTGCCTTCGACGGCTTGAGCGTAGTTACAGTCTTCGAGAACCTTGAACGCTGCGACCTTTTCTGCCGGGTACGACAGGAAATCGAAGTCGGGGAACTGCGGAACCTTTGCCGGGTCGCCCATGTACGTCCAGATCACGCCAGCGACTTCACGCACCGGGTAGGCGATCGCCTTGATGCGCGAGCACAGCTTCGAATCTTCCGGCTCGGTCGGGGTGTCCATGCACTGGCCATCGACGGCGAACTTCCAGCCGTGGTACAGACAACGCAGACCGCCTTCCGAGTTGTCGCCCAGCGCAAGAGAGGCACGACGGTGCGGGCACTGTTCTTCGAGCAGGCCGACCTTGCCGTCGCTGTCGCGGAACGCCACGAGATCTTCGCCGAGCAGACGCACACGCTTGGGCGCACCACCCGGCTCCTGAATTTCCGATGCGAGCAGCGCCGGAATCCAGAATTGACGAATCATGTCGCCGTTCGGGGTGCCTTTTCCTACTTGAGTCAGAACGTCGTTGTCTTCGCGGGAAAGCATGTTTGCTCCTAGTCTCTTGTATATGAATTTGCGTGGGAGACCGAAATCCCCCGACTGCCTTAAACGAGTGCGACGGCTTTTAGCAGTCGTTCGCGAGCGTCTACGGTGTTACTTTCGTTGCCGATCAGGTCGTGCGCTTCGATGATCAGATTGCGCAGCGCCACGAGGTTCTGCCCTTCGGCCGAGTTCGCGGCATTCCGTGCTGCCGCCGCGATATCGTTGTCGAGCAGGCGCCAGACTTCGTCCAGCTCGGACTCGCGATAAATCATCTGTTCGAACGTGCGCGAGTTCTCCACCCGTTCGACAATCTGACGCAGCGTTTCCGGCGAGTAATCCTCGATTGAATGAAGATCATCCACGTTCATTGCTAACTCCTATTTCTTAGGACCAGGGCCGAAGTTCGAAGGCGGCAGATCGAGTGCCTGACGTCCGTAACTCGTCAGTGCGCTGTCCCACGTGAATGCGAAGTGCTGCGCGGCCGAATTGACGTCGCGCCAGATGCGCTGGAGGTCCGACGCGTTGTAGATGCTGGTGCCGCCCGCGGCTTCGAACAGACTGTTGGCCGCACGACGAGCCGTTTGCGCCGAATATGCCCAATCGCGGGAAATGCGCGACCATTCGAGCGGCGTCAACGACTTTGCGCTTTCGGCTGTGTCAATGCGGCGAGTGTCTTCGAGAATCAACGCATAGGCAGCGTCGAGATCCGCCGTCGCGTGCGCAAGACGTTCGATCGTTGCCGACTGCTCTGCCATCTGGTCAACCGGCATTGCCTTCAGACGCGGCGCCAGACCTTCGGTGAACGATTTGATTGCCGCGCGTGCCATGCCCAGTGGCGCACCGATCAGCGAGAACGGCGTGACGTTATGGAACGGCATGCGGTAGATCGGAGCGCGCAGGGCATCGGCGCCTTCGACGTTGCCCGTCATCATTTCCTTCACGGACACCGAACGGTGTGCCGGGATGAACGCTTCGGCGACCTTGATCGTGCGGCTACCGGTGCCACGCAGGCCCGCGGTGTGCCAGTCATCGACGATCTGGATATCCGAGCGCGGGATCACGAAGAAGCGCGGTTCGGGCGGCCCGTCTTCGCGCTGCACGGCATTGCCGACGATGACCCACTCCACGTGATCGATACCGGAGCAGAAGCGCCCTTCACCGCTCACGAGTTTGTAGCCACCGTCGACTTCGGTAATCGTGCCGCCGAGGCGGAACACCGTGGCCGTCAGGGCGTGGCCTTTGCCCAGCACGTCTTGCTGCGCCTTCAACGGGAACAGGTTCAGCATCCAGCTGTGACCGGCGAGCACGCCGAACACCCAACCGGTCGAACCGCAAGCCGACGCGATTTCGGCCGTGACTTCGACGAGCGTCGTGAAGCCCAGCTCGGAACCACCAAACGACTTCGGCGTGATGATGTTGAAAAGACCCGACTCACGTAGTGCGTCGATGGTTTCTTTCGGCACCACGCGATCGCTTTCGGTCTGTTTGACACGTGAACGAATCACGTTGTGCAAACCGCGAGCGATAGCGAGGGCGTCCTCGTGACTAGCAATACGACTCAAGGCGTTCTCCTGTTAGGGCTTGCTGCGCCGCGCTCGGGGAACCGGCGCGCAGAATAGCTTTTTGTTTGGCTGCTGTGGCCGGGTCAGTGTTCGTTGCGGCCGTAACGACCTTCGACGTTCATGCGTTCCTTGGCATCGAGGAACCAGCGGTAGTGACCACCCTTCGAGATCGGCGGCACGTCTTCCGAGATCGCGTACCAGCTATCGCCGTCGTTCTCGGTCGCATAAATCTCGCCCGTCGCGGTACCAGCGATCAGCATGATCCTGTCGCCCCAGTGATACAGACCCATGCCCTCGATGTTGCCGATGATTTCCTTGGGCAAACCATTACGCATATGGTCCCAGGTGACGCCACCATCGGTGCTCTTGAGAACCGTGGCATCCGCCGACTTCCGTGTACCCCAGTCACGCGGCGCGTTGCCCGGGCCACCGAGATACAGCACGTTTTCGTTGCGGGGATCGATGAACATCGCGTCGGGATAACCGATCAGGTCTTGACGCGTCATCAGGTGCACCCACGTCTCGCCTGCGTCTGCGCTGTAGTGCAGGCCTTCGCCGCCGCACATGAACATCTGCCTGGGGTTGGACGGACGAATCAGCACGCGGTGGTTGTCGTGGTAGAACTTGTCGTTTTCCGATTCGTAGCTACGCGGCTCGGTCCACGTCTTGCCGTCATCGACCGTCTTGAGCAGCGCGCCCTGTTCGATACAGATATAGAGCGTCTTCGGCTCGGCCGGATGGAACGCGATGTTCTTCACGTGCGCGATGTGCGGGGGCGGCGGGAACGTCCACTTGTCCTGGTCCGGCACCGTCATCATCTCGGGGATTTCGACCCACGTGGCACCCAGATCGTCGCTGCGATAAAGCGCGGACGGCTCCGTGCCCAGGAACAGAACGGTGCGGCCATCGCGCTCCTGCTGCGCCATCGTGTAGATATGCGTGCTTTTGAGCCCGTTGTTGGCTGGTTCCCACGTCAGCCCGAGGTCCTTGCTGACCGACAGACTGCCTTGGCCGTGTGCGCCCGCGAACAATAGACCCGCTTTCGGCACGTAGAGCAGCGCGCTCACGTGACGATCTTCCAGCGCCCTGCGCGTGAGACTCCACGGCGCATTGGCGTCGGCACGCTCGAACGCGAGCATGCCTCGAATAGTGGCGACCAACAGCGTTGTTGCCGCACCCTCACCGTACGTGACGGTTCCACCGTTGGTGGTCAGAACTGCGATCATTTCTCCTCCCTAGGGGAATACCCCGTGTGATCTCGCCTGTTTTCCTCAGAAACGTAGTCGCTACAGCTTCAGCCAGACTCTGCGCCGAAGAGGCTTTGACTTTTTTCTGGTCAGGCCAAATAATATGCAAAAAAGAATTACGCGTCAAACGGCCGACGGAACTTTCGGTGCCCCGTGATTCTGACGTCAGAGGTTCTTAAACAAGGAAGCGTGATGTGTAATTCTTGCGCGCCGTTTGCGCGGTTCTCCGCGTTCTACGATTTTGGAGGTGACATGAGTGAACAACTAAATGAAGTGATGACCCTGCGTTTGACGGCGATCAACTATCTGGCCCGGAACACGCTGGCCTTCACATTCGAAGACCCCGAGGGCAGCCTGCTGCCCGGGGCGGAACCGGGCGCTCACGTCGGAGTCGTTTTGCCGAACGGCCTGACCCGTCAGTACTCGCTATTGGAATACAGCAACAGCCTGACACAGCGTTCGTACGTGGTCGGCGTCAAACTCGATCCGCAGTCGCGCGGCGGTTCGCGCTATATGCACGAGACGATGCGGGTCGGCGATCTCATCCAGATCGAAGCACCTCGCAACAATTTCCCGCTCAATGAAGATGCCGTGCACACCGTCCTCGTCGCCGGCGGTATCGGGATTACACCTATTCTGTGTATGGCGCGTCGTCTGAAAGAGCTCGGACAGTCGCCGCGTATCTATTACTCGTGCCGTGAACGCGTCGACGTCGCATTCGCCGAGGAATTGAAAACCTTCGAAGGCGCGCTGGTTCACGTCGATGCCGAGGCCGGCACATTCCTCAACATCGCGGACGTCGTCAAGAAAGAACCGTCCACCGCTCACTTCTACTGCTGCGGCCCCGGCCCGATGCTCGAGGCGTTCGAAGCCGCGTGTGCGTCGCTGCCTCAGGAACAGGTTCACGTCGAATACTTCTCCGCGAAGCAGGAAGCCGCGCTCGATGGGAACTTCGTCATCGAATTGCGCAAGAGCGGAAAAACCCTGACGGTCCCGCAGGGCAAAACGATTCTCAACGTCGTGCGCGACGCGGGAATCCCCATTTCCTATTCCTGTGAAGAAGGCGTGTGCGGCGCGTGTGAAGTCCGCGTGCTCGAAGGCCAACCCGATCACCGCGATGCCATTCTGTCGGAGCCCGAAAAGGCTGCGAACAACACGATGATCATTTGCTGTTCTGGCTGTAAGGGCGACCGTCTCGTCCTCGATCTGTAAGTAGAACACCGGGCGACGACGTCGCCCTCATCTCACGTTAAGTCAAGGAGACAAGTAAGTGATTATCGATTGCCACGGTCACGTCAGCGCGCCCGCCGAACTCTGGGTCTACAAGGCACACATCCTCTCGCATCGCGGCGAACATGGTCGCAGGATGCCGGAAGTGACGGACGAAGAGATCCTGCACTACGCGAACAAGAAGGAAATGGCGCCGGTCGGCCACATCGACATGCTCGATCGCGTGGGCACGAACGTCCAGCTGCTGTCGCCGCGTCCGTTCCAGATGATGCACAGCCAGAAGCCGGGCAAACTCGTCCACTGGTTCACCGAAGAAACGAACAACATCATCTCGCGCACGGTCAAGCTGCTGCCCAAGCGCTTCATCGGTGTGGGCGGCCTGCCGCAAGTTGCGGGTGACCCGATCGAAACCGTGCTGCCGGAACTCGAACGCGGCGTGAAGGAACTCGGCTTCAAGGGCGTGCTGCTCAACCCGGATCCGTTCGAAAACAGCGGCAGCGAAGCTCCGGGGTTGGGTGAGCGCTACTGGTATCCGCTGTACGAAAAGCTGTGCGAACTGGACATTCCGGCGCATATCCACGCTACGGGTTCACACTCGGCTCGCTCGCCCTACACCGTTCACTTCATCAATGAAGAAACGATCGCGGTGTTCAACCTCGTCAATTCGAACGTGTTCAAGGACTTCCCGAAGCTGAAGATCATGATCTCGCACGGCGGCGGCTCGATCCCGTATCAGATCGGTCGCTTCCAGTCGGGTGCGGCACGCGCCGGCCGCAACTTCCTCGAAGGTATGCGCAACCTGTATTACGACACCGTGCTCTATTCGGAAGAGTCGCTGCGCCTGCTGATCAAGACCGTGGGTGCCGATCGCTGCCTGTTCGGCGCCGAGTGCCCGGGCGTCGGCTCGGCTATCAATCCGGATACGGGCCGCACGTTCGACGACATCAAGCCGTACATCCAGGGCTTCGACTGGCTGTCGCAGGAAGAGAAGGACAAGATCTTCTTCGGCAATGCTCGCGACTTCTTCAAGCTCGACCTCGCGGATTACGAATAATTCCCAGCGCCCACAGGACTCGAAAACCATGGCAAAAATCGTACTGGGAATGGGGACATCGCACGGTCCCATGCTCGTGACGCCGCCTGAAACCTGGGGCGCTCGTGTACCCGATGACCGACTGAGTAAGCATCACTTCGAGGGCCGTGAGTGGTCCTTCGATGAACTCGTCGGTTATCGGCGTGCCGAGAACCTCGGGGACCAGATTACGCTCGACGTTTGGAAAGCCAGGCACGCCCAGTGTCTCGCGGCTATCGAAGAGATGGCGCGGGTTCTCGCCGAAGCGAAGCCGGACGTCGTTGTGATCGTCGGCAACGATCAGATGGAGATCTTCGATACCGACTGCATCCCCGCACTCAGCGTCATGTGTGGCCCGACGATCGTGAACAACATGATCAGCCACGCGAAACTTCAGACGATGCCCCCGGGCGTGCGTCACGCGATGCCTGGCTATATGCCGGATACCGCGAGTTACTCCGGCGTTCCCGAACTCGCAAAGCACATCATCAAGACGGCGATGAACGATCAGTTCGACGTCGCAGCCCTTCAGCGTCTGTCGGAAACCGAAACGCCACATGCGTTCGGGTTCGTGTTCCGTCAGTTGATGAAGGATCAGGTGATACCGACCGTGCCGGTGCTCGTCAACACGTTCTACCCGCCGAATCAACCGACCGTTGCCCGCTGCCACGCATTCGGCCGCTCGATCGGTCGCGCTATCCAGTCGTGGGACACGGATGCACGCGTTGCCGTCATCGCCTCGGGCGGTCTGACGCACTTCGTGATCGACGAGCGCGTCGATCAGTTGGTCCTGAGCGCAATGAAGAACCATGATTTCTCGCCGGTCTTCGAACTCGATGAAGCGATCTTCCAGGCAGGCACGTCGGAAATCAAGAACTGGATTCCGGTCGCTGGCGTGATGGACGAAATCGGCTTCGACATGACGGTGGTCGATTACGTGCCGTGCTATCGCAGCGAAGCCGGCACCGGCAACGCGATGGGTTTCGTTTACTGGAAGTCGCCGGACCGGCAATAAGGATTAGCAAAGATATGAAAAGCAAAGACGAATACGTCCACCGCCTTCGGCGATTGGACTGCTGCGCCGTCTCGGATGCGCTGGACAAACTCGGTCTGAGCGGCGTCGTCAGCGGTGTGCGGCAGGCTTCGGGCACCAGCCGGATCGCAGGTCGCGTGATCACGATGAAACTCGGTGTTGGCGATCCGCCTCCGGGCCCGCCGCGTCACCTCGGCACCACCGCTATCGAACTCGGCGGCGCCGACGACGTGATCGTTGTCGAACAGCGCACGGGCGTCGAAGCCGGTTCGTGGGGCGGCATCCTCTCGTTGGGCGCCAAGGTTCGCGGCATCGCTGGCGTGATCGCCGACGGCCCGGTCCGTGATATCGACGAATCCCGCGAGATGGATCTGCCGGTGTTCGCGAACGCGTTCACCGCCCGCACTGCCCGCGGTCGCATCGTCGAGAAAGGCGTCAACGTTCCGGTCGAGGTCTTCGGTACCGCCGTCGAAGCTGGTGACTATGTGATCGCCGACAGCAGCGCCGTGATCTTCATCAGCGCCGCCAACGTTGTACGCGTGATCGAAACCGCCGAGTCGATCGTGGCGCGTGAAGCTCTGATGGCGAAGGCTGTACTGGCAGGTACCCCCATTCACGAAGTGATGGGCGGCAACTACGAATTCATGCTTAAGGATTAGTCATGTCCGAAATCGAACAAGACAAGAACGTCGCACGTGCGGCAAAACTCGAAACGGCGACGTTGAGCGACGCTCTCGATCGTCTGGGCCTCAACGGCCAGTGCAGCCGTATCAAGCCCCGAGACCCGTCCTTCCGCATGGCTGGCCGTGCATTCACGATCCTTTACGGCCCGGCTGCTTCTCCCGCAGGCACGGTCGGCGACTTCATCGACGACGTGCCGCCCGGCAGCGTGATCGTTCTCGACAACGGCGGTCGCACCGATGCCACCGTTTGGGGCGACATCCTGACTGAAATCGCACACCGTCGCGGCATTGCCGGCACGGTGATCGACGGCATCAACCGCGACGTCCATCTCTGCCTGTCGCTCGGTTATCCGGTGTTCTCCAAGGACAACTGGATGCGCACGGGCAAGGATCGCGTGCAAGTCGAAGCCACGAATGTGCCGGTCAACATCGGCGACGTACGTGTTGCCCCGGGTGACCTGCTGCGCGGTGATGCCGATGGCGTGATTTCGATTCCCAAAGAACACGAAGAGCGTGTGCTCGCCGCTGCGGAAGAAATCGACGCAGCAGAAAGAGCCATTCGTGCAGCAGTCGCGTCGGGCATGCGCCTCGACGAAGCGCGCAAGCAGTTCAAGTACCATCAATTGCAAACGCGCACCACCGGGAGCAAAGCATGACCGGTCCGCGCTTCAACCCGGCAGAGACGACACGCCTCGATATTCAACGTCCGGATGCCGAACTGATCAAGGCCGCTGGCAAACTGCCGTCTGCCACGCTGCATGAAGCGGCTGGAAAGATCGGTGCGCTGCCGGCTGCAATCCACCCTGTGGCACCGGGTTTCAAGCTGTGTGGCCCTGCTGTGACCGTCCATTCGCCGGGCGGCGACAACCTGTGGTTGCACCGGGCGATCTACGCAGCGCAGCCGGGTGATGTGCTGGTCGTATCGGTCAGCGAAGCGTATGAGCATGGGTACTGGGGCGAGATCATGTCAACGGCCTCAAAGGTTCGCGGGCTTGCAGGGCTCGTCATTAACGGGTGCGTTCGTGATCAGCGACTGCTGTCCGAGATCGGCTTCCCAGTTTTCGCCCGAGGACTCTGCATCCGCGGCACCGGAAAAGACTTTGGCGCACGTGGCTGGATCAACGCACCGATCCGACTCGACGACGTAACCGTTAATGCAGGTGACCTGATCGTCGGCGACGAAGATGGTGTCGTCTGCATTCCGCGCGAGCAAGTCGCAACCGCTATCGCAGCGTCGGAAGCACGTGAGGCCGCCGAAGCACAGCAGTTGAAACGGCTAGAGGCCGGCGAAAGCACGCTCAGTATCTTTGGCTGGGACCAGTAACCAGCTGAGAGGTGCGAGTCTCTCTCACGGGCGGCCGTCTTTGGGACGCCACCCGTGTTTCTTTTAGTGTCACCAAATTTTGATGACCTGGGGGCGCAATTGAGCATCGAAGAATCTGAATTTAGGCGCGCCATGCGCAGCCTCACCGGGCACGTATGTTTGATTACCACCGGTTCTGACGCTGACGGTCCACTCGCTGGCATGACAGCAACCGCCGTGACCTCGGTGAGTGCGGCGCCCCCTATCCTGCTCGTCTGCATCAACCGCGCGAATTCCTCGTTGGCACACGTGCAGGCGACCGGTCATTTCGTCGTCAATGTGCTAGCGCGCAGCGAGCAGGAATTGGCACAACGGTTTTCTCGCCCTATCTCGCCTGAGGAGAAATTCCAGGCCGGCACATGGAATCGCATTTGGACCGGCGCCCCGGCGTTGGCCACGGCCATGGTGAATTTCGATTGCAGCGTCGAACGTATCGTCGAAATCGGCACGCATGCGGTAATTTTTGGCCACGTGCTGGGAACCGCCATTAATACGGACGCAAAGACGCCGCTACTGTATTCGCAGGGTTCTTACGGTGAATTTCAAACCAATAAGGCCGTCGATTTCCACGACATGCTTTGGATCTCGAACTGGGGCTCCGACTAATTTAGCAATTCGGCAGGCGTCTTCGCGTCGGCGTCGAACGACAAACACGTTGCGCGAAACCGGCTGTAGATAAAAAAGGGGCACCGTGGGTGCCCCTTCTATCGTTCAGGTCTCTCTGGCCGCAAGCACCGCCATCAAGCCGCTCAAAACAATTGATCGGCCCTTTTCGTAGGTCGCGAGCAGCAAGTCCTTATCCTTACTCTGCAACGCCTTCACCAACCGCGCCTCGATATTCGCATTGCGGTGCTCAGGGTTCGCAGAGATATCCGCGGCCAATGCGCGATAGCGATCGGTCAATCGCATCAATCGCAGCACTTCGCGCTTAAGGACCTTGTTCGGTGACAGATCGAAAATCATGTCGTGGAATGCGCGGTGCTGCTCGATCCAGCCTTCGCGATTACCCGCACCGAGCAAATGCTCCAGATCCGCGAGCATTGCCTTGAGTTGCTTCATCTGCGCGGGCGTCGGCCATTCGATGGTCATCAGCAATTCGGCTTCGAGCAGTTGCCGCATCCGATATAGTTGCCGTGCCTCGTCGCTCGACAGTTGGGCGACAAAGAACCCACGATTCGGATCGTGTTCAATGATGCCTTCAGCGGCCAGCAGTTTCAGCGCCTCACGCACGGGCACTCGGCTAATTCCGAAGCGCTCGGCAAGATCGGACTGTCGTAGTTGGAAGCCGGGCGCAAGCACTCCCCGGTTGATCAGTTTGCGCGTCTCTGCCGCCACCTGAGCCGGGAAATCACTGCCGTCCAGTTCCTGAAGTTCGCCGGAAGTCACTCGGCCTAGCATCGCAATCGTATTCATTTTCGTATTATATCTCAGAATATCCCGACGCAACCGTCAACGACACGTCGTGGCCGGCCCTTGGCCACGGACGCCCGCCGCCCTGCGTGTTGCCTCGGACTCGCGAATTTCGCTTGAATATTAGGTAGGTACTTAACTGTATTAGCGGCTGCGCGACCGGTCAGACAATGTCAGCGAAGATGTCGCCCGTTCCCCACGAGAGGAATGACGCTTTCAGGTCCAGAACAGCGAAATGAACTGACACCCGTCTGCCGAGTTAAGTGCTGCTGTCCACAACTTAACCGATGATTCCAATACCGTTTAGCATTTTATGTTGGCTTTGCTTTCAAATGCAATTCTAGATAGACGCATCCGATAAGGAACACTATGTTTGCGCAACATCAGGCAGTCCACATCCGCCAGCTTGGCAACGCCATTCAGCACGCAGGGTTTGAAGCGCACCTCGCAAACCCGGTACAGGCTGCATAAGAAAACGGCCGCGCTTCAAATAAACAGCGCGGCCGTCCACTTCCGCCATTCACTAACTCATTTCCAAAGCGTGCGGCCAAAGAACGTCAGCGTACGATCCCAGGCCTGTTGTGCCCAGACCGGATCGTATTGCGTCCTCGCAATGCGGCCCGATCCAACCGCCGTTTCGTTCGCGAACGCGTGACGCGCCAGATAACGATGAAACTCGATGTCGACCTTCGCGTCGGTGAGTTTCTTTTCGAGCGCGTCGACGGTATCGGCGGCGAAGAACTCGTCCTGCGTACCCCAGTGGCCCATCACCGGAACCTTGATCTTCGACGCATCGATATAGTCGAGCGGCGGGAAGCCATACCAGACGACGCCGGCCGCCAATTCGGGCACGTTGCACAGCGCGAGGAACGTCAACGCGCCGCCCATGCAATAGCCGGTCACACCGACCTTCGCAGCGTGCTGCTGCAAATACTGGACCGCGCCGCGCACGTCCTGCGTTGCGGCATCGCCGAAATCGAGGCCGCTCATCAGATGGTGCGCCTCGTCCTCTTCGACCGTCGACTTGCCGCGATACAGATCGGGCACGAGCGCAAAGTAGCCGGCTTTCGCGAGGCGATCGGCGACGCCGCGAATCTGGTCGTTCAATCCCCACCATTCCTGGATCACGACGATCGCGGGCGCGCCCGCGGTTTTTTCCGGTTTCGCGAGATAGCCCTGTAGCTGCTTGCCATCGGGACGGTTGAACGTGATCATCGAACCTGCGTGTTGGGTCATCGGTCGCTCCTCGAGTAGACGAAACCGCTAGCATAGCGCCACTACCCCGTTTCCTGCTCTATCGGAACCGTGTCAGCGCGCGGGAGTGCTCCGGTTGAATCTGCGCATTATGTAAATCCAACCACACGACGTTAAACATCCGGAAAACCTCATTAACCCATTCGCCGAAGTGCGGTTCCACAAAGTCGATTGGCGACGCTATACTCCACGCCATGCTTTCTGGATCGGCATTCGAACGAAGAGCAATCAGCGGAATGCGCTCTCAATCTTCTCGCGCTGAAAGCTAACGTTAAAGTACGACGCAGATCGACCCGCGTCGCGGCGGCCCGAAATACCGCACTGGGGCTGCTCTGCGGGTCCATGTCTCTCAGGTTCTGGCCATCATCCTCGGATGCCAGAATCTTTAGGCCGACACACTGTGTCGGCTTTTTTTTATTCGCGACGCTTTTGCAATTCCGACTCGCGCGACTCTCTCGTCAATTCGCAGTCGCATATAAAGTGCATTCGACATATACCAATTAATCACGTATTGCGATCCGCGCTAGAAACGCTCGATCACACCGAATTGAACACCCGCCACAGGCGCACCCGGATAGGCGACCGGCAGCCCGGTCACGTTGACGCCGCGCAGCGTGAAGCTCGAGTCGTCGTGATTCGCGAGATACGCGGCGCTGAAGTAGAGCAGCAGCGTCGGCGACATGCTGTATTCGAATGCCGCGCTGAACTGGTCGGCGCTGCCACCGGGCGTCGTGTAGTCGCGCACGTGCGCATAGCCGAGCGACGCGCGCGCGTTGGTCGAGAAGCTGTATTGCGCCGACAGCGAGCCGCCCGCGCCGTGATAGACCGGCGCGCCGCCATCGCCATTGAAGAAGGACAGCCATACGCGCAGTTTGCCGAACGCGTAGTTCGCGCCGCCGAGATTCGCGCGCAGAGCGCCGGCACCGTGGGTCTGCTGGCGCGCGTACAGCAGATGCAATTGGTCGAACCGGTACGACGCGGTCACGTAATAGCCGTCGATACCGTTGCCGTCCTTCTCGGACGGATCGCGCATCGCCATCATCAGCGTCGCGCTAAAGCCGGCAATGCGCGGCGACAGATACGCAAGCGCATTGTTCGCATATGGGGTGATTTTCGACAGGTTGTTGAGCCCCGAAGCGATCGTGCCGGCGCCGAACGCGTCGAGATCGCCCTTGAACGGAATATAGATCGGCGAATACTGACGGCCGAAGCGCAGTTCGCCCCAGCCGCCGCTCGCGCCGATCCATGCCTGGCGATTGAAGATCGAGCCGGGCACCTGCAGGCTGCCGTCGGTCGAGCTGAAGCCGTTTTCCAGCGTGAACACGATCGCGTTGCCGCCGCCGAGCGGCTCCGCGCCGAGCAGCCCGACGCGCGAACCGCGATATGCGCCCGAGTCCATGCGCGCGACCCATCCCGAACCGGGGTCGGTGACTTCGACACTCGTGTCGATCACGCCATACAGCGAGACGAAGCCGGCGTTGATTCCGGAAGCGGAGGCGGCGCCGGTGCCGGTATCGATGTCGGTGACGGCGCCTGCGCCGTGCGCGTAGAGCAGCAGCGCGCCACCTAACCAGGCCGCTGTCACGCCGCCCCTGGGCGTCAAGGCTTCGCGGACTGTGTTCGGCAGGCAAGCCATGACGTGACGCAGGATGAGTCCTCCTCAAACACATCGATCGGATATTCCGCGAGCGAACTTACCACGTTCGGGCGAGAGCATGCGCGCGGCAGCGTCGGTCGCAGTGTGGTTTTCGCGCGATGAACGGCTTTGACTAGGGGAAAACCCGTATAATCCTCAAGACGTCAGACAACTTGCGTACAATCGCCGGGTGCCTGACCGCGATACGCCGTGCAGCGTCCACCCCGAACCGCCTTCTGCCCGATCCGTGAATTCCACCGCCCCCGCCGCCAGTTCCGCCGCCGCTCCCGCCGCCCCCGCCCTGCCGTTTCGCCACGCGCTTTACGCGATGCTCGGCATCGGTCTCGTCAATATGCTGGTCGCACTCGACCAGACCGTCGTCAGCACCGCGCTGCCGTCGATCGTCGCCGAGTTGCATGGCTTCGAATATTTCGCGTGGATCGCGAGCGCGTACCTGCTCGCGTCCGTCGTCACGGTGCCGGTGTTCGGGCGGCTCGGCGACTACTTCGGCCGCAAGCGCTTCGTGATCGCCGCGGTGATCACATTCACGGTCGCGTCGGTGTTGTGCGGCCTCGCCAACAGCATGCTGTTTCTCGCGATCGCGCGCGGACTGCAAGGCATCGGCGGCGGCATGATGGTCGGCACCGCGTTCGCGTCGATTCCCGATCTGTTCCCCGACCCGCGTACCCGTGTGCGCTGGCAGGTCGTGCTGGCCGCAACCTACGGCATCGGCACGGCGACGGGCCCGTCGCTCGGCGGCTGGATGAGCGAGCACCTCGGCTGGCGCTCGACGTTTCTCATCAATCTGCCGGTCGGCGCGGCCGCGCTCTATTTCGTCTGGATCCATCTGCCGAACTTCCGGCGGCCGCAGGACGGCGAAGTCAAGATCGACTGGCTCGGCGCTGGGCTCGTCGCGGGCGTGCTCGGCGGGTTGCAGGCCTTCATCGAAGCGGTGCCGAAGAGTGGCCTCACGGTGGGCAATCTCGTGCTCGGTGCGTGCGTGATGATCGGCGCGGTCGCGCTCTTCAAGTGCGAAAAGCGCGCCACGCATCCAATCATTCCGCTCGATCTGTTCAAGGACGCGCAGCTCGTCACGCTATTCACGCTCGGCATGCTGTCCGGCTTCGTGATGTTCTCGCTGATCTTCTTCGCGCCTTTGCTGCTGCAAGGCGGCTTCGGTCTGTCGCCGCAGCAGGCCGGCTTGCTCGCGACGCCGATTGCCGCGTGCATCGCGCTCGGCAGTCTGCTGAACACGCGCATCGTGATTCACATGAAGAAGCCCACGCGCATTCTGACCATCGGTTTCGGGCTGCTGATGTTCGCGTCGATCGCGCTCGCTTTCGCGAATCCGGATACGCCGCGCTTGCGCATCGTGCTGCCGATGGGCGCCGTCGGCATCGGCCTCGGCTTCATCCTGAACAATCTGAACGTGTTCGGCCAGGAGATCGCCGGACGCGAGCGCTTCGGCATCACGACCGCGCTGCTGCAATCGACCCGTATGGTCGGCGGCATGCTCGGCACCAGCATCGTCGCGACGGTCGTGCAGCATCACTATCGCGACGTCGTCACGCGCACGATGAGCGTGCTCGGCGAGCCGGCCTCATCGCAATGGCGGCCGCGTTTCGTCGATCTGCGCATCCTGATCGATGATGCGTCGCGCACGCAGCTGATCGCGGATATGAAGACGTCGGGACTCGATACGCTCGCGCTGATCGATAGCGCGCGCGATGCGCTCGTGCAGTCGATTCATATGGGCGTGTGGCTGACGGCGGTGGCATCGCTCGCGGCCGCGCTGCTGGTGCAACGGATCTCGCACGTGGTGTTTCGCAAGAGCTGAGTGCGGGAATATCAGCGGCAAATAAAAAAAGCTCCCCGATCCGAATGAAAGGCCGGGGAGCGAATGGGTTGGACGAAGAGACCCGACGTCGTCACATCAGGCTCGCAATCGCATCCCAAGTATGACGAACGTGATTTGGCCGCTTACTGAATGGTGGCTTTCGCTCTAAGATCCTTCACCATCCTGTCGACGAGTTCCGCTTGCGCCTGCTGGTACAGCATCGGCTTCATGTCTTCGAACGACGGAACCTGCAAAGGGCGAGTGTCATCGACTTCGATCACATGAAAACCGTATCCGGTCCTGACCGGCGTGCGCGTGTATTCGCCCTTGTGCAAATGCGAAACCGCGTCAGCAAACGGTTTGACCACCTTGCTCGAAGTTATCCAGCCCAGATCTCCGCCGTTGTATCGAGTGTCGGCATCGATCGATTCCTTTGCGAGGTCGCCGAATGACGCTCCCTTGTTCAGCTTCGCAATGATGTCTTTTGCCTGACCTTCATCCTTGACGAGGATATGGCGGACTTTATATTGCGTGCTTCCGCCCTTTGCTTTCATGTCGTTGTACATCGCCTTCAATTGATCGTCGCTGACAGGATTCTTTTTCAGAAAGTGCTGCATGTACGCTCTGACGATCTCGATCTCCCACGTCGCCTGCGCCTGCGAGAGAATCTTTTGCCGCGCGGCCTCGGCACGTGCCGCGACTTCCGGGTTGCGGTCGAAGCCAGTTTTCTGCGCCTGCTGGAACAGAACTTCGCGCCGGATCAATTCGTCCCGGACATGGTCGGTCAATTGTGGGGAATCAGAAAATCCTTGCGCATGCGCCTGTCCGATGTACAAATCGGCGTCGGCTTGAGAAACCGGTTTGCCATTGACCGTGACAAAGGGCTTCTCTGTCGCACTCGTCGCCAGCGAGAGCGTTGCACCGAGCACAAGTGCCAACATCCGTCGTGATAGTACTTTCATTGAGCGGACCACTTTCGTTGGTGTGTGTAACGCCAGGTCCGATCAGGGATCGAATCTGATCAGACTCTGGCGCTTTACTCGACTTTATTTAGTAATAGTTCCCGCGAGAGTCAGGCTGCGCGACGAGTTCCCGATATACACCGAGTAGGAACCAGTCGGCGTCGTCCACTGCTGCGCATCCTTACCCCACGTGCTGAGCGGATGATTCGGCGCGGCGGGATCGATCGTGATCGACACCGTCTGCGTTGCGCCTGCATTCAGACTGACCTTCTGGAATCCCACCAGACGCCTGGGCGGCTCTCCCGCCGACGTCGGCAGCGCAACGTACACCTGCGGAACTTCGGCGCCCGCGACGGAACCCGTGTTCTTCACGACCGCGCTAACCGTGTAAGTGCCGTTTGCTCCGGTACTGACGGTCGGATTGGTAATCGTGAAGGTCGTGTACGAAAGTCCATAACCGAACGGGAATGCCGGAGTCTTGCCCATCGCGTCGTACCAGCGGTAGCCGACATTGAGCGCTTCGGAGTAGGTGACCGTCGCGCTTCCGTTGATCGACACACCCGGGTATTGGTAAGCCGTAATCGAGTCCATGAAGCCCTGGCCGACCTGCGGGAACGTCACAGGTAGCTTGCCGGACGGATTCGCGACACCCCACAGCAGATCCGCCACGATATGCCCGTCTTCCTGGCCGGGGAACCACGTTTCGAGAATCGCGCTCGCGGCGGATGTCCCGCCGGTGAGGATCGACGGATCGAGCGCTTCGGCGGCGCTGTCCTTCAGAACGAGCACGGTGTTGCTGTTTGCCGCGACGATGGTCTGCAGCAACGCGAGCGTGTTACTGTTCTTTGCGGTACTCGAGGTAGTGATCGAGCTCGACTTTGGCGAATACCAGTCGAGCGTATTCAGGTACTTGCCGGTGTCGAGCGTCAGGCCCGTCGAGTCGGTAAAGGTCGCCTGGTCAGCACCTTCCTCCGACATGGAGCCGGCCATGAAGATCACCGCGTCGGCGCCGGTCGCCGCTGACGTGACGTCGGAGATGGTGGCGGCCGCGCCGTCGATCGTGCCAGTCGAATTGTTGTCGTCGACGAGCGCCAGATGAACCTGAGCACCGGTATTGCCGAGGTTCGCAAGCGTGTCCTTGATGCCCTGCACCGGTGTCACGGTGTACAAGGCGACGACGTCGGAACTGCCGCCGCCCGAACCCATCGGGTGGCCGACCGAGCTGCCGCCGGCAACCGCTTGCTGCGCATAGACCTGTGTCGTCTTGCCGACCACGAGGATGTTTCGAACCGTCTTCTTCAGCGGCAAAGTCCCGTTGTTTTGCAGCAGCACGGCCGACTGTTCACCGATCTGCTTCGCGAGCGCACCGTCAGCCGTCGCGTTGATCGCGGTCTGAGCAATAGGCCGATCGAAGATGCCCGCGCGGAACATCTGCGTGTATCGGCGCAGCAGCGCATTGTCGATATCCGAGGTCTGAATCTGTCCCGAAGCCAAAGCTGCATTCAGGTTTGCCGGCGACCAGTTCTGTGGCAGCGGCATTTCGTTGTCCATGCCTGCCAGAAGCGTCGGCGCGGTACTGTGCGCCGCAAAGAAGTCCGACTGCACGTAGCCCTTGAAGCCCCATTGCCCGCGAAGCACATCGGACAGGATGTGCTTCTGCTCGCACATCGAAAAACCGTTCACCGAGTTGTACGAACACATGACGGCGCCGACGTTGCCTGCCTTCACCGCCATTTCGAACGGCAGCATATAGAGTTCGTGCAACGTCTGGTCGTCGATGCTTTCCTGAATCGTCATGCGATTCGTTTCCTGCTCGTTCGCCACGAGGTGCTTCGCCATTGCGATCATGCCGTGGGCTTGCACGGCCTGGATTTCGGCGACACCCATCGTGCCGGTGAGATAGGGGTCCTCGCCCATGTACTCGAAGTTGCGTCCACCCACCGGCAATCTTGCCAGGTTCATACCGGGTGCTTCGAATACGTGCAGAGCCAGGTTGCTTCCTTCGACGCCGACCACGTTGCCAAACTGGGTCGCGACGGAAGGATCGAACGAAGCCGCCATCGCGATGGCTGAAGGCAGAGCGGTCGCCTTGGCGGAGCTGGAATCCGTATAGGCGGCAAAGCCCGATACGGACGGAGAAACGCAGTCGTTCTGGCCGATACCCACCGGCCCATTGGTGATGCGCAAGGTCGGAATAGCGTACTTCGTCAGGCCGAGAATGTGCCGCGCACCGTAGCACTGCGGCAATTCAGGCAGGATGCCGGGATTCGAACCGGCCAATTGCTCTTCCTTATCGGCAAGCGCCATGGCTGGGACAAGCAGTGCCGCGCGTGCTTCGGGAGACAGTGACGTATTCATCCATGGCATGGTGGATGTCTGCGTCGGGGCTGGCGTTGAAGCCGCCGTTGTGTTCGGACTGTCACTGCCACCGCACGCCGCCAGAATGAATACGAAACTTGCGGCAGCGGCTGTTCTCCTCTGAGTGAATTTCACAGACATGTCTTTCCTCAATTGTTATATGCACAAACGCGAGACGCGCATCGGTCGTTTTAATGTGAAGGACTGCGATTCGATTTATTGCCAGTTTTCCGCTTGCTGCTGCTCCGGGCCCGAGTCTAAAAGACGTGCAAGCCTGGCTGGAAACTTCTCGTCCCCGACGCTCACCTCAACGTGGACATGATTCACTTTCCAGTGAAGCCATCGTAATGATTTAATCGTCATCAGACGACTAGGGTTTACGTTACGCCAATGAAAACAAACACTTATACTGCATGCACGGACGTCTGATGAGTGAAGAGAGGCGAGCGAGAAAGTCCACGGCCGGAAAACAAAAAAGCCCGGCGGACCGCACCGTTGTTGCGGGCCGCCAGGCTTTCGATTGAGCTGAATCGTCGTTAACGCACGAGACACGGACGCTTGTTATCGAACTTCCAGTTCGGAATCAGATATTGCATGGCAACGCCGTCGTCGCGCGCGCCGAGGCCGTGCTGCTGATACAGCGCGTGCGCCTTTTCGAGTTCGTCCATATCGAGCTCGATGCCGAGACCCGGCTTCTGCGGCACCTTGACCTTGCCGCCGACGATCTGCAGCGGATCGCGCGTCAGGAACTGACCGTCCTGCCAGATCCAGTGCGTATCGATCGCGGTGATCTTGCCCGGCGCCGCGGCCGCGACGTGCGTGAACATCGCGAGCGAAATGTCGAAGTGGTTGTTCGAATGCGAACCCCACGTGAGGCCCCAGTCGTTGCACATCTGCGCGACGCGCACCGAGCCCTGCATGGTCCAGAAATGCGGATCGGCGAGCGGAATGTCGACCGATTGCAGCTGGATCGCGTGACCCATCTGACGCCAGTCGGTCGCGATCATGTTGGTCGCTGTCGGCAGGCCGGTCGCGCGGCGGAACTCGGCCATCACTTCGCGGCCCGAATAGCCGTTCTCCGCGCCGCACGGATCTTCCGCATAAGCGAGCACGTCGTGCTTGTCACGGCACAGGCGCACCGCTTCGGCGAGCGACCACGCGCCGTTCGGGTCGAGCGTCACGCGCGCTTCGGGGAAGCGCTCGGCCAGCGCCGTCACCGCTTCGATTTCCGCGTCGCCTTGCAGCACGCCGCCCTTCAGCTTGAAGTCGTTGAAACCGTAGCGCGCCTTCGCGGCCTCGGCGAGACGCACGACCGTTTCCGGCGTCATCGCTTCTTCGGTGCGCACACGCTCCCAGTCATCGCGCGCACCCGAGTTGTTCGCGTACGGCAAATCGGTCTTGTTGCGATCGCCGATATAGAACAGATAGCCGAGCATTTCCACCTCGTCGCGCTGCTGGCCTTCGCCGAGCAGTGCCGCGACGGGCACGCCGAGATGCTGACCGAGCAGGTCGAGCAGCGCCGCTTCGAGCGCGGTGACCGCGTGAATCGTCGTGCGCAGGTCGAAGGTCTGCAGGCCGCGGCCGCCCGCGTCGCGATCGGCGAATTGCGTGCGCACCTTGTTCAGGATCGCCTGCAGATTTCCGATCGACTGACCGACCACGAACGGCCGCGCGTCGTCGATCGTCTTGCGGATGTTCTCGCCGCCCGGCACTTCGCCGACACCGGTATGGCCCGCACTGTCGCGCAGGATCACGACGTTGCGCGTGAAGAACGGACCATGCGCGCCGCTCAGATTCATCAGCATGCTGTCGCGGCCAGCGACGGGCACGACGCGCAGTTCGGTGACGACCGGCGTGGCGTTCGATTCGGTAGGTTTGGTGGACATGGGAAAAGCACCTGTGTGATGAAGTAAGCCGGCCGGCGGAAGCCGCCGCGCGCTGCGTGGGCGTTCGACCGGACCGGATGAAAACGCGAATACAGAAGAACTGACGGCCGCATACGAGCCGTCAGTGTAGTCAATGCGCGTTGCCGCGCAACGACTCGGGCGAAGGCTCGCGATTGCCGGGCTTGTTGCGCGTCAGGAAGCCGGCCGCTGCCGCGAGCAGCGACGCGACGCCGAGGCCGTACAAGCCGCCCGTGATCGAGCCCGTGTGCTGCTGCAGATAGCCGAACGTGGCCGGCGCGAAGAAGCCGCCGAGGTTGCCGAGCGAGTTGATCAGCGCAAGCACGCCGGCGGCGACGCGCGCGTCGAGGTAGCCCTGCGGAATCGGCCAGAACAGCGAAGACGCGGCCTTGAAGCCGATCGCCGAGAAACAGATCGCGACGAACGAGAACACCGGGTTGCCCGACGTCGACGCAAACAGGCCAACCGCGGCGATGACGAGCGCGACCGCGAGCCAGCCCTGTTGATGACGCCATTTCGCCGACACCACAGCGAAGCCATACATCGCGACCATCGCGATCAGCCACGGAATCGCGTTGAACATGCCGACCTCGAAGTCGGACAGGCCGCCCATCTTGCGGATGATCGTCGGCAGCCAGAAAGTGGCCGCGTAGATCGTCAGTTGGATCGCGAAGTACAGGAAGCAGAACAGCGCGATCTGCGGGTCCTTCAGTAGCTTCATCGTCGGCAGATGCGCGCCGCCCTGCGCTTCGCGTTCAGCCTGTTCGGCCGCGATCGATCGTTCGAGCACGCGCTGCTCTTCGGCGGTGAGCCAGTGTGCGTCGCGGATGTGCGACTTCAGCAGCAACCAGCTGACGACGCACAGCACGATCGAGAACCCGCCTTCGATCAGGAACATCCACTGCCAGCCCTGCAGGCCGAGGCCGCGAATCGACAGCAGCGAACCGGTGATCGGACCGGACAGCACCGACGCGAGCGCCGAACCCGACAGAAAGATCGCCATTGCCTTGCCGCGCTCTTTTTGCGGCAGCCACTGCGTGAAGTAAAAGACGACGCCGGGAAAGAAGCCCGCCTCGGCGACGCCGAGCAGGAACCGCAGCACGTAAAACGACGTGTCGTTCCAGACGAACGCCATCGCGCCCGCCACCAGCCCCCACGTGCCCATGATGCGCGTGAGCCACGCGCGCGCGCCGAACTTCTGCATCAGCACGTTCGACGGCACTTCGAACAGCGCGTAGCCGATGAAGAACAGCCCGCTGCCGAGCCCGTAGGCGGCCGCGCCGATGCCGAGATCGGCCTTCATGTGCGCGTTGACGAAGCCGATGTTCACGCGGTCGATGTAGTTCGCGATGAACATGATCAGGAAAAGCGGCAACACGTTGCGCTTCACCTTCGCGACCGCTGATTGCAGCGGGTCGAGCGCGGTAGTGAGAACTGATGTCAAGTTTTGTCTCCCCTGTGGGCCATGTGGCCTGGTGGAACGCAGCGCGACGCAACGGTTCGATACGACACCCGCCGATGCGCCTGATACGTTGTCTGACGACAGTCTACCGCGTTATTTTTCCCAGATCCAGTTGGGTGTTTACCCTGCGCGCGTTGATTGATTCCCTTGGGATGTCGGCCGATTCAGGGCTTTAAAGGCTACAACCACTTCTGAAATCTAGCCCGGACTAAGACGTCCGATGTCTTTAAATGGCGGCTCCCTACCAGCAGCTCATGCGCTTGCGCAACCGCCCGCCTCATCCTCGCTCCACCGCGCGTCCGGCACGGAAAAAATAGCCCGCACCGAGGCCGCCGAACCCGGCAGAATCGAGTACAGTCCTGTGCAATATTCTGTTGGATCAGTCAACCAGCCACAAAAATGAGCAGCCTAACTGAAAAGGTGGTGGCCACCCTTTCCGATGAAATTCGCCGCGGGGCGCTGAGGCCAGGCGATCGCATCCCCACCGAAGTCGCGATGATGAAGCAGTTGTCCGTGAGCCGCTCCGTGGTGCGCGAGGCGATTTCGCGTCTTCAGGCAGCGAGGATCGTCGAGACACGCCACGGCATCGGCACGTTCGTGCTCGCGCCCGCCGCGGAAAAGCCGATGCAGCTTCCCGCCGCCGATCTCACCAGCATGCTCGACGTAATGGCGATCATCGAGTTCCGGATCGACGTCGAAGCGGCCGCGGCCGCGCTCGCGGCATCGCGGCGCACCGAGCAGAACCTGAAGCAGATTCGCACCGCGCTCGATCGCTTCGAGTCGGAACTCGAGCGCGGCAGCACCGACACGCTCGCACACGACATCGAGTTCCATCTGCAGATCGCACGTGCGAGCGGCAACCGCTATTTCTTCGACGTGCTGAGCCAGCTCGGCCGCTCGGTCAGCCCGCGCACGCGGCTCGGTTCGGCCGAGATCGCCGAGCTCGACCATATCGAGATACTGCGCAGCGTGCTCGGCGAGCACTTGATGATCTATCGCGCGATCGAGCGTCAGGACGCCGACGACGCGCGCGCCGCGATGCGCATGCATCTGAGCAACAGCCGCGAACGTCTGCGCCGCGCGCATGACTTGACGAAGGCTGGCGTGTGACCGCATGCGGGGCCGATCGACCGCCCCGCAAGACGACACACCGCCAGCAGCACCCGCTCACTCCCCCACGTCCAGATCCATCAACGCCGAACTCAGCGATTTGCCATGCGCATCGAGCGCGAGCGAACGCGTAACGCCGCCGCCGAGCGCATCGCCGAGCACGAAGTTGAACGCGGCAAGGCCCGGCAACTCGTGCCGCACCACGTCACCGCGCACCACATCCCGCAGATGCGCGCTGACGCGCTGGGGCGTCAACACATCGCGTAACCGCTCGTAGTGCCGCGCGTCGTAGCAGATCACCGAGATGTTGAGCGTATTGCCCTTGTCGCCGGTGCGCGAATGAGCCAGTTCACGGAGTTTCATCTCAAGCCTCCACCAGCGAGAAAGCCGGCGTCGCATGCTCGCGCGGCAGCAGCACCGATTGCACGGCGACCACCTCGCGCGCCGCCTTCGTCACTCCGCCCCCGCCCGCCGGTCCGTTCGTGTACAGCGTCTCGACCTCGTTGCCGATGCGCACCGCTTCCGCGAGCGATGCCGTGCGCCCCGCCACCCGCGCGCGCACTTCGTACGGCTCGCCATGGCCAGCCGCGACCGTCTCGCCATGCAGTGCGTTCACGCCGATGAGATCGAAGCGCAGTTCGCGCGCCTCTACACCGGTCAGCGCGAGCCGTTCTCGCACGATATCGAGAGCGAGCCGCGCCCGCGCCAGCGCGCCCGGTCCGCCGTACGAAATCTGCCCTTCGCCGATATAGCCGTCGAAATACGCAACCGACACTTTCAGCGTCGCGGTGCGCTCCGTGCCGCCACCGCCAGTGACGCGCACACGGTCCGGGGCTTCCTGTTCGACGCGCACCTGCGAGAAATCGGCGACCACGTCGGGTTGCAGATAGCGACGAGGATCGTGAATCTCGTACAGCAACTGCTCCTTGCACGTCGCTTCGGTCACGAGCCCGCCACTTCGCGCGAGCTTCGTGATCACCACCGAACCGTCCCGCGCAACTTCGGCGATCGGAAAGCCGAGCCGCGCGAGATTCGGCACGTCCTTGAAGCCGGGGTCTGCGAAATAGCCGCCGGTGATCTGCCCTGCGCATTCGAGCAGATGGCCGATTACCGTCGCCTGGCCGAGCATCGGCCAGTCGTCCATGCGCCAGCCGAATTCGTGGACCAGCGGCGCGACGAACAGCGACGGATCGGCGACGCGCCCGGTCAGTACGATCTGCGCGCCGGCCGCGAGCGCGTCGACGATGCCGCTCGCGCCGAGATACGCATTCGCCGATATCAGCCGGTCCTCGTACGCGGCCACCGCGTCGCCCGATTCGACGAAATGGAACTCGCCCGCACGCACGACGTCGAGCACGTCGTCGCCGGTGACGGCGGCAATCCTCAGCCCGCCGAGACCGAGCTCGCGCGCGATCTGTGCGGTCCTGCGCGCCGCCGCGCGAGGATTGGCCGCGCCCATGTTCGACACGATACGCACGCCGTTGCGCGCCGCGACGGGCAGCACCGCGCGCATGCGCGCTTCGAGCAGCGGGTCGTAGCCGAGCTCCGCGTCCTTGCTGCGCGCCTGCTGCGCGATCGCGATCGTGCGTTCGGCGAGGCATTCGAAGACCAGATAGTCGAGCTGGCCGTGTTCCGCGAGTTCGAGCGCGAGTTCGATGCGGTCGCCCGAGTAGCCCGCGCCCGCGCCGATGCGCACGACGCGTTCAGATTCAATGGCTGTCATGATGCTGCCGTCCGTTCAATGAAACTCACAGTGGAAAGATCCCGAGCGCGACGCACGCGATCGTCATCACGACCGACGCGCCGAACAGCAGGGGAAACGTGAATCTTTGATGATCGGCCAGCTCGATACCGCACAGGCCGACCACGAGGAACGTCGCGGGCGTGAGCGGGCTGACCGGAAAACCGGTGGTCATTTGTCCGAGCAACGCGGCCTGTCCGACGTGCACTGCGGGCACGCCGAGCTGGCCCGCCACTTCCGCGATCACCGGCAGTACGCCGAAATAAAATGAATCGGGATCGAACAGCATGCTGAGCGGCATCGACAGCAGGCCGAGCACGATCGGAATATGGCTCGCCATCGCCGGCGGCACGAAGCCGACCGCCGCCTGCGCCATCGCCTTCAGCATCCCGCTGCCCTGCATCACGCCGGTGAACACGCCGGCCGCGAGCAAGATACCGGCCATCATCAGCGCGGCGCGCGCATGCGCGTCGATCCGTTTGCGCTGCATGTCGACGTTCGGATAGTTGACCATCAACGCGATGCACAGGCCCACCATGAACATGACGGCCGGCGGAATCTTCTCGCCCATCACGACCATCGTGCCCAGCACGACAAGCGTCAACACGATGTTGAACCAGAAGTTTTGCGGGCGGCGCAGCGCCTGTTGTTCTGGCGTCAGTTCGCGTTGCGGCATCGGCACGGAACCGCTCGCGGCAGTGAGGCCGAGGCGCTTTTCCTCGCGCCGCCCGAGCCAGTACGCCATCGAGAACACGAATACGAGGCCGATCGCCTGCACCGGAATCAGCGGATTGAATAGCGCCGAAATCGGCAGATGCAACGACGCCGACGCGCGAATCATCGGCCCTGTCCACGGCAGGAAGTTGATGCCGGCCGCCATCGATACCGCCGCGGCGAGCACGCGCCGGTCCATCTTCAGGCGATCGTAAAGCGGCAGCATCGCGGGAATCGTGACGAGGAAACAGACGGCGCCGGAGCCGTCGAGGTGGATCAGCAGCGCGAGCAGCGTGGTGCCCATCACGATACGCGTGGGCCGCGTGCCGACCGCGCGCAGGATACGCTCGATGATCGGGTCGAGCGTGCCGGCGTCAGTGATCGTGCCGAAGTACAGGATCGCGAATACGAACATGCAGACGACCGGCGCGAGGCTTTTCAGACCGTCGACCACGAACTTGCTGGTCTGCAGGCCGAAGCCGCCGAGCAGCGAGGCCGCGAGCGGCACGATGATCAACGCGACGAGCGGCGACATGCGTTTGGACAGGATCGCGCCGAGCAGCACGACGATGGTAGCCAGCCCCAGCAATGGCAGCATGAGCTTGTCTCCAGGTTGTTTTTTAGTGTGATCGAGCGTAAGTTCTGCACAGCAATAAAACAATTGAAATGAATTGATTGCAGCAATCACAAATCATCATGGATCTGAATCTGCGGGACATCCGCGCGTTTATCGCGGTCGCCCAAACGGGCAGCTTCACGCGCGCGGCCGCGCGGCTGCATCTGTCGCAACCGGCGTTGACGGTGCAGATTCGCCGGCTCGAGGAAACGGTCGGCCTGCGCCTGTTCGATCGCAACAGCCGCAATGTCGCGCTGACGCCGACCGGCCGGGAGCTGCTGCCCGTGCTGCAGAAATCGCTGCACGACATGGAGCACGTGCTACTCGATGCACGCGCGCTCGGCGAAGGCGCGAGCGGTACGGTGCGCATCGCCTGCCTGCCGACCTTCGCGGCGAGCGTGCTGCCCGAGCTCGTGCAGGCGCTGAGAAAAGCCGTGCCGCGCGTCGGCTTCGAGGTGCGCGACGTCGTCGCGAGCATGGTCAACACGCTGGTGCGCAACGAGGAAGTCGATATCGGGCTGACCGGCGGCGAGCTGAACGACAGCGGGCTCGAGGTGCTGCACGAGGGTATCGACCGGCTCGTCGCCGTGTTGCCGAAGCAGCACGCACTCGCGCGGCGGCGCCGGCCCGTCACGCTCGGCGATCTGGCCAACGAGCCGCTCGTGCTGACCGCGCAGGGCACGAGCGTACGTGCGGTGGTCGACAGCGCGTTCGCCGACGCGCAATGTGAGCCGCGCATCGCCTGCGAGCCGACCTACATGATGAGCGCGGTCGCGATGGCGCGCGCCGGGCTCGGCATCACGATCCTGCCGGCGTCGGCGCGCGAGGTGCGCGCTGAGCCCGAGTTGGTCGCGCGGCCGATCGACGAAGCCGCGTTCACGCGCCGCATCGCGCTGATCCGAAAGCGCGGCCGAACCTTGCCGCCGGTGACCGAGACCTTCGTCGCGATGTTGAGCGAGCGGATCGACGCGTGATAGGGGCGCATGGCGTCGATTTATACGTCGCGAGAGCCCTAATTTTCACGATCTGAAACGATGCCGCGCGTCGTAAAAAACCATGGTGCGCGGCACAAAGCGGGCATTTCACGATGTCCGGCAGCGTTGCACATCGCAAAATGAAACGCCTAAACCATTGTTTTTTGAGAATATTTTTAAGATAAAGAACGGTTTGACGCCCGCTTGCGAGCCGACTCGCTGACGTAGACTCTTTCACAAGAGCACGCGCTTCACGCAGTCGGATTCGAGAGGCCTCACGACATGGCCACCCAAATCCCAGAGATTGCGCAGAAGCCGTCACGCATCGCGGCTTTTTTATTGGTAACTGGGAGACTAAAAATGAAAGGCTTTCGCTTTGGTTCGACGCAGGGAGCGTTCTACATTCTGCCGGGTCAGGACGGCTGGGAAGCCACCTACGGCAACGAAACGCTCGGAGAATTCTCAAGCCCGCAACAGGCCGCCGACGACCTCGCGCGCGGCCTGAGCTGCGAGCATCTGTCCGAGCTCGACACGTCGACGCTCGAAATTCCAGAGAAACTCGCTGATTGGGAAATCGTTCACGTATAAGGACGGATATGACCGACCGCGACGTAGCAGTGAAAGCAGAAACGACAATGGCGCCCAAAGGCGCCATTGTCGTATTTGCGGTCCTGCTTGCGGCTTTGTGCGCGGTTGCGCTGCGTACTTACCGCGTGGCTTTCCAGTGCAGCGCAGTTGCGGCCGCGATGCTTACCGCATCAGCAGCCCGCGCGGCTTCAAGCCACCGAATCGACGATCGCGTTCAGCGTCGCGCTCGGGCGCATCGCCTTGCTGGTCAGCTCGACGTTCGGACGGTAGTAGCCGCCGATATCCACCGGCTTGCCCTGCGCCGCGCCGAGTTCCGCGACGATCTTCGCCTCGTTGTCGGCCATCGCCTTCGCGACGCCCGCGAACTGCGCCTGCAGCGCCGCGTCGTCGGTTTGCGCGGCCAGTGCTTCGGCCCAGTACATCGCGAGGTAGAAGTGGCTGCCGCGATTGTCGATGCCGCCGACCTTGCGCGCCGGCGACTTGTCGTTGTCGAGGAACTTGCCGGTCGCCTGATCGAGCGTCTTCGCGAGAACCTGCGCCTTCGGGTTGTGATACGCGGTGCTCAGATGTTCGAGCGATGCCGCCAGCGCCAGGAATTCGCCGAGCGAATCCCAGCGCAGGAAGCCTTCTTCGACCAGCTGCTGCACGTGCTTCGGCGCCGAACCGCCCGCGCCGGTTTCGAACATGCCGCCACCGGCCATCAGCGGAACGATCGACAGCATCTTCGCGCTGGTGCCCAGTTCCATGATCGGGAACAGGTCGGTCAGGTAGTCGCGCAGCACGTTGCCGGTGACCGAGATCGTGTCCTTGCCCGCGCGGATGCGCTCGACCGAGAACTTCGTCGCATCGACCGGCGTCATCACGCGGATGTCGAGACCATTGGTGTCGTGATCCTTCAGGTACTGTTCGACCTTCTTGATGATCTGCGCATCGTGCGCGCGCACCGGGTCGAGCCAGAACACTGCCGGCGTGTTGGTCGCGCGGGCGCGGTTCACCGCGAGCTTGACCCAGTCGCGGATCGGCGCGTCCTTGGTCTGGCACATACGGAAGATGTCGCCTTCCTCGACCGGCTGCTCCAGCAGCACCGCGCCGGCTTCGTCGGTCACGCGGACCACGCCGTTCGCCGCGATCTGGAACGTCTTGTCGTGTGAACCGTATTCTTCCGCGGCTTGCGCCATCAGGCCGACGTTCGGCACCGTGCCCATCGTGACCGGATCGAACGCGCCGTGCTTCTTGCAGTCTTCGATCACAGCCTGGTACACGCCGGCGTAGCAACGGTCCGGAATCACCGCCTTCGCGTCGTGCAGCGCGCCGTCGGCGCCCCACATCTTGCCCGACTCGCGGATCATCGCCGGCATCGACGCGTCGACGATCACGTCGCTCGGCACGTGCAGGCTCGTGATGCCCTTGTCCGAGTTGACCATCGCGAGCGGCGGACGCTGTTCGTACTGCGCCTTGATGTCGGCTTCGATCGCCGCGGCCGTTTCAGCCGGCAGATCCTTCAGACGCGCGTACAGGTCGCCGATACCGTTGTTCGGGTTGAAGCCGACCTTGGCGAGCGCTTCCGCGTGCTTCGCGAGCACATCCTTGTAGAACACCGACACCACGTGACCGAAGATGATCGGGTCCGAGACCTTCATCATCGTGGCCTTCAGGTGCACCGAGAACAGCACGCCGTTCGCCTTCGCGTCGGCGATCTGCGCTTCGATGAAGCTGCGCAGCGCGTTCTTGCTCAGCACCGACGCGTCGATGATTTCGCCTGCCAGCACCGGCGTTTTCGCCTTCAGGACCGTGGTCGTGCCGTCCGCGGCGGCCAGCTCGATCTTCACGCTGCCGGCTTGCGCGATCAGCGCCGACTTTTCGCTGCCGTAGAAATCGCCGCCGCTCATGTGCGAGACGTGCGACTTCGAGTCCGCGCTCCATGCGCCCATCTTGTGCGGGTGCTTGCGCGCGTAGTTCTTCACCGACAGCGGCGCGCGGCGGTCCGAGTTGCCTTCGCGCAGCACCGGGTTCACCGCGCTGCCCTTGATCTTGTCGTAGCGGGCCTTGACGTCCTTCTCGGCGTCGGTCGTCGCGACGTCCGGGTACGACGGCAGCTTGTAGCCCTGGTCGCGCAACTCGGCGATCGCGGCCTTCAGTTGCGGCACCGACGCGCTGATGTTCGGCAGCTTGATGATGTTCGCTTCCGGGCGCGTGGTGAGTCCACCGAGCTCCGCCAGATCGTCGGAAGCCTTCTGTTCCGCGCTCAGGTAGTCGGGAAATGCGGCAATGATCCGGCCGGCGAGCGAGATGTCACGCGTTTCGACGAGCACGTCGGACGAGCGCGTGAACGCCTTGACGATCGGCAGCAGCGAGTACGTCGCCAGTGCGGGCGCTTCGTCGGTCAGGGTGTAGATGATCTTCGGCGGTGTGGACATGATTAATGCTTTGCTAGGAAGTGATAGACAGAGCGTTGGCAGTCGAGGCCAGCGCAAATCGCGGCGCGATGGCGACGGCGCCGGTTCGGCACGACGCAACCCCGCGACCTTCGTTTTGCGATACGACCGAGAGTATATGCGCGTTTTCCACTAAATGTGGGTAAACAAACAGGTCGCAAGACCCTGCCGAAAAGGGTCGAGCCCCGGCTGGCAAGGGTTTGCGGCCGATTAACCCGGTCTTAAGACAGATATCTTATAGATGACTTGCGACGTATTATTTTTGGCTAAATGCGAATGGATCGCATTAGCCCGCCGCCGCAACGGCGCGCCAGTCGCCCGCAACAACAACCCGCCTTACCCCTCGCGCCCCAGGAACTCGACCACCATCCGGTTGAACTTGTCCGCATGCTCCCACTGCGCCCAATGCCCGCAGCGGCCGAACACATGCAGATCGGCGTTCGGCATCCCGGCAACGAGCCGCAGGCCGACGTCCATCGGCACGAAGCGATCGTCGCGGCCCCAGATCACCAGCGTCGGCGCGGCCACTTCGCCAAGGCGCGGCCCGTAGTCGTTGAACTGCTTCGGATTCGCGGCGAGGCTCGCGACGAAGTTCTCGAGATGGTCGCGCCGTGCCAGCATATTCGCGAGACGCGCCTGCATCAGGTCTTCCGTCAACGCCTTCGTGTCGAACACGAAGACGCTCATCATGCGCTGCAGGTTCTCGATGGTCGGGTTACGGTACAGGCCTTGCAGCAGCTTGATGCCTTCGGTCGGCATCGGCACGAACTGGCTCGGGCCGCCGGTGCCGCCGCCCATCAGCACGAGCTTGCCGACGCGCTTCGGTTCCAAGAGCGCGAACGCAACCGCGCTATGCCCGCCCATCGAGTTGCCGATGAGATGCGCGCGTTCGATATCGAGCGCATCGAGCAACGCCTTCAGGCAGCGCGCGTTGAGTTCCGAGCGCGAACCTTTGCAGACGATCGGATCGCTCTTGCCCCACCCGAGGCAGTCCATCAGGATCACGCGATAGCCCGCCGCGACGAGCGGCTCGACGTTGCGATTGAAGTTGGCCCAGCCGGTCGCACCCGGTCCCGAGCCGTGCAGCATCACGACCGTTTCCGCGCCCTGCCCCACGTCGTTGTAGTGCAGTTGCACCTCGCGGCCATCTTCAGTGATCCGGACGAATTTGCTGGTCGCTTCTTCACTGATCGCCACTGCTTGTGTATTTGTATTGCTCATGTCGGATTCCTGTGTTTCACGAGTTGAGTGACTGCGGGCCGCCGCTGACGGCAAGCCCGCTCCATATTTCAGGCCGCAAAACTACTGCGCGGCCGCCGCGGTATATCGAAGTGTCGAGCGATTCACGACGAGCCAAGCACCGATCGCGGCGACTGCGATCAGCGGAATGCTCGCGCCGAGCAGCACGCTCGCGCCCTGACCGATCGCGAGCAGTTGCCCCGCGATCAACGGTCCGAGGATCGAGCCGAGACGGCCAACCGCCACGGCCGCGCCGACGCCGGTGCCACGCACTTCGGTCGGGTACAGGCTGCTTGCCAGCGCATACAGCACCGACTGGCCGCCGACCAGGAACAGGCCCGCGAGCAGACCGCCCCACGCCATCGACGCGCCGCCGTTCGCGCTCAGCAACGCACCGAGCGCAACGACGATGCCGACATACATGCCCGCGACCGTGCGGCGCCGGCCCATCCGGTCCATCATGCCGGCGATCACGATCGCGCCGATGCCGCCGCCGATGTTGAACATCATCTGCACGACACCCGACTGCACGCGCGTCAGACCGCGCGTCAATACGAGCGACGGCAGCCAGTTGATCAGGAAATACAGCACGATCAGCGTGCCGAGATAGCTGATCCACAACGCGATCGTCGTGCCCGCGCGCCCTTCCTGCCACAGCGCGCGCGTCACGCTGGCGGCCGCATCGCGGCGCGCGCCCGTGGTTGCGCGCGCCGCGACGAACTGCGCCGACTCGCGCATGAACAGCGCAAGCAGCGGCAGCACCAGCAACGGCCCTAACCCGCCGACGTAGAAGATATGCCGCCAGCCCGCATCGCCCGGGCTGATGATGCCGACCACCGCCGCGAGCGCCGCGCCGAACGGCATGCCGCAATACATCGCGCCGACCGCGGTGTTGCGCTGATGCGGCGGCGCCGCTTCCGAGCACAGCGCGATCAGATTCGGCATCGCCGCACCGAGACCGAGGCCGGTCAGAAAGCGCGCGGCGAGCAGGCTGTTCAGATCCCATACCTGCGCGGTCGCGAGCGAAAAGAGGCCGAACAGCGCGACCGACCACATCAGCACGCGCTTGCGCCCGAGCCGGTCGGCGAGACGTCCGCCGATCGCGGCTCCGGGCAGCAGCCCGAGTGCGCCGATGCTGAACGCCCAGCCCATCTGCGCGACCGCGAGATGAAATTCGCGCGCCATGCGCGGTGCGGCGAGGCCGGTCGATTGCAGGTCGACGCCTTCGAGCAGCGCGACGATCAGGCAGAGCCCGATCGTCAGCGCGCCGCTGGCAAGAGGTTTCGTCGACTGCGTTGTTGGTGTTGCTCGTGTTGACTGCCGCATGAATGTCTCCAATGTTGAATCAGCGTCGCTCTTGCGGCGACCTTGCTGGATGAAATGAACGCTGCGCGCGCGGCATGCGGCGCCGCCGAGCAGCGTCTGGGTCATGAAGCCACTGCGTCGGTTGCGCGTGCGCGCTTCAGATCCAGTGCGACGTCGACGATCATGTCTTCCTGACCGCCGACCATGCGGCGCTTGCCCAGTTCGACCAGAATGTCGACGGTCTTCAGGCCGTACTTGTTCGCGGCCACTTCCGAATGACGCAGGAAGCTCGAATACACACCCGCATAACCGAGCGCCAGCGTTTCGCGATCGACGCGCACCGGGCGGTCCTGCAGCGGACGCACGATGTCGTCGGCGGCGTCCATCAGCGTGTAGAGATCGGTGCCGTGATTCCAGCCCATGCGCTCCGCTGCTGCGATGAACACTTCGAGTGGCGCATTGCCCGCACCCGCGCCCATGCCCGCGAGCGATGCGTCGATGCGGTCGCAGCCTTCTTCCACTGCGACGATCGAGTTCGCCACGCCCAGCGACAGGTTGTGGTGCGCGTGCATGCCGGTCTGCGTTTCGGGTTTCAGCACGGCCTTCATCGCGCGGAAGCGATCGCGCACGTCATTCATCGTCAGTGCGCCACCCGAGTCGACCACGTAGATCGTGGTCGCGCCATAGCTTTCCATCTTCTTCGCTTCGACCGCGAGATTCTCCGGCGTGGTCATGTGGCTCATCATCAGGAAACCCACGGTGTCCATGCCGAGTTCGCGTGCGTATTCGATGTGCTGCTTCGAGATGTCGGCTTCCGTGCAGTGCGTCGCCACGCGCACCACGCGTGCGCCCGCGTTGTACGCGGCCTTCAGGTCGTGAATCGTGCCGATCCCGGGCAGCAGCAGCGTCGCGATCTTCGCGTGCGAGATCACGTCGGCCACCGCCTCGATCCATTCAAGGTCGCTATGCGCGCCGAAGCCGTAGTTGAAGCTCGACCCTTGCAGGCCATCGCCGTGCGCCACTTCAATCGAATCGACTTTCGCCTTGTCCAATGCGCGCGCGATGTCCTGCACGTTCTGGATCGAGTACTGGTGACGAATCGCGTGGCTGCCGTCGCGCAGCGTCACGTCGGAGATATAGAGTTTTTTGTCCATGCGGGAAGTCTCCTTAAGCCTCTGATGCCTGCACGAGCGCCTGCGCCATGCGCTCGGCGGTCGCGAGCGCGGCCGAAGTCATGATGTC
>NZ_JBFPKG010000289.1:0-360 GCF_040948665.1 Paraburkholderia sp. BR14320 | reverse complement strand
TCCAGGCTGATCGTTGTCGTGCTGATGATTTGCGATGTCATGTTGATGCTCGTTCTCAGAAGGGTTCAGTGGTTGGCGACGACGACCTTGCCGATCATGTTGCCCGCCTCGACCAGCGCATGCGCTTTGATCAGACCTGCGGCGTTGATGCAGTCAATGCGGCGGGTCAGCGTGTGCTTGAGGCGGCCCAGATCGACCAGCTGCGCCGCGCGGCGCAGCAACGCTTGTTGCCGCGCGAGGGTGTCGGTGGTGAACATCGCGCGGGTGAACATCAGCTCCCAGTGAATCGAGATGGATTTTCCCTTGAACGGGCCGATGTCCAGACCCACCGGGTCGTCGAGGAGGGCGAACTGGCCTTCC
>NZ_JBFPKG010000288.1:0-361 GCF_040948665.1 Paraburkholderia sp. BR14320 | reverse complement strand
CCGTGCGGCACGCGGCCGGACAAGCAATGCGAACCGAAATGTGACCACGCGCTATTGCCACCGTGCCCACTGCTTACAGATTTTCTACAACGGGTTTCGGGGGATTTCAGCGATTCTCCGTTGGATTCGCCGATGATGCAGAAAGGCCCTGCATGGCCAGATGCGGACGGCGAAGTGATGGCCCGACGGGCGAAGGGTTCCGGTGCAAATAGGTAGTCCGGACGAGATTTTGGCTATAGAAAGGATCCCTCATCAACTAGACAGAACGGCTTCCCAGACTGCGGGCGCAGCAGTATCTTTGAGACCGAGCTTCGCGAGATTGAATTGGCCCTTGCGAATACGATGCATCAACTCAATGCCG
>NZ_JBFPKG010000287.1:0-362 GCF_040948665.1 Paraburkholderia sp. BR14320 | reverse complement strand
AAGGACAGATGAAATGTGCGGGCAAAGACCCGTCGTCTGCTTCCCAGCAGTTTTACTCCCTTGTGTCATAAGCAATACTTATCATATCGACATTTCTCGTCCCGACACCCTTACTGCAACAGAACCCCTTGGCCAGGCCCGGCGCGAGTGTGGTTCGCGGTGTCTTCGTCTTCTTCATCGCACAGCTCAAAAATTCGCTACCCAATTTTAACGTGGGCCTTACTGCAACAGAACCAAGCCTGAAGCGGCGCGGGCAACTCAGCCTGTATTGTCCCGACGGCGACCTGAAGGCGCTGTTCATCAACGACACGCCCTACCAGAAGGGCGTGTCGGGTCAGTCCCGGACGTACAGCGATGCGTAC
>NZ_JBFPKG010000286.1:0-367 GCF_040948665.1 Paraburkholderia sp. BR14320 | reverse complement strand
AGGCGGGCCTGAATGCGATGCTGGCAGTCGACGCGAACGTCGACTGCGTGATCGCCGACGGCGCGTATTACAGTATTGCGCAGACCGAGGCGTGGTCAGCCTGCGGCGTGCTGCCGGTGATTCCCCCGCCGGCCAATGCGGTCGTTCACAATCAGCCGGCGACGCGCTGGCACGACCATCTCGTTCGGTACATCAAGGACAAGGGCATCCATGCGTTCCGCAACAAATACGGGTACGGCCCGGAGGTCGCAGCTGGACCAGAATGAAGCTCGCGCGTGACAGGATTAATGACGGGCACTGCGCGAACGAGGCCGAAGAAATCGGAGCAATTAAGCAAATGGGAGGGGGAAGTTGCGGCGAGCACCGT
>NZ_JBFPKG010000285.1:0-370 GCF_040948665.1 Paraburkholderia sp. BR14320 | reverse complement strand
ATCCCGCGACGGAGCTTACCGTCTCACGGCTTTGTCCGGATGGGGGTATTGCAAAGATGCTCCGGGTTGTGTAAAAGCGCAACTTCATGAAGCCAGCATTGAATAATGCCATCAAGTGGTTGCTAGTACGACATCCCGTAAATACTGACAGGTGCGCCCTCCGACGAGGCGGGCCTGAATGCGGTGCTGGCAGTCGAGGCGAACGTCGACTGCGTGATCGCCGACGGCGCGTACTACAGTATTGCGCAGACCGAGGCGTGGTCAACCTGTGGTGTGCTGCCGGTGATTCCACCACCGGCCAATGCGGTCGTTCACAATCAACCGGCGACACGCTGGCACGACCATCTCGTTCGGTACATCAAGGACAAGG
>NZ_JBFPKG010000284.1:0-376 GCF_040948665.1 Paraburkholderia sp. BR14320 | reverse complement strand
CGTTGTCGGTGTAACCGCTGGCCTGGATGCGTTCGGTATCCCAGCGCCACTGCCGCGCATCGTGATCGAATGCCAGCAGACCGCCTTCGGCCAGCGCGTGCAGGAACTGGATCACGAAGAACGGATTGCCACCGGTCCGGTCGGTCACGAGGCGCGCCAGTGGCGCAAGTTTTTCGGGCGCGCAGTGCAGCGCGTCCGCGATCAGATGCCCGACATGCGCACCGGTCAGCGGCGCGAGCCGGATTTCCGCGATCTTCGCGCCCGCGCTGCGGATCGCTTCAAGCCGGGCCGTCAGCGGATGGGCGGCATCCACCTCGTTGTCGCGATAGGCGCCGATGACCATCAGGTAGCGCAGTTCCGGCTGGATCAGCAGGTC
>NZ_JBFPKG010000283.1:0-381 GCF_040948665.1 Paraburkholderia sp. BR14320 | reverse complement strand
AGGAAACGCTGCGCACCGCGCTCGCAATCGGCGCGGACCGCGCGATCCTGATCGAATCGAACGAAGACCTGCAGCCGCTGGCCGTTGCCAAGCTGCTCAAGGCGCTGGTCGACAAGGAACAGCCGCAACTGGTGATCCTCGGCAAACAGGCCATCGACGACGACTCCAACCAGACCGGCCAGATGCTCGCCGCGCTCGCGAACCTGCCGCAGGCGACGTTCGCGTCGAAGGTGGTCGTGGCGGACGGCAAGGCGACGGTGTCGCGCGAAGTGGATGGCGGCGCGGAAACGCTGTCGCTGACGCTGCCGGCCGTGGTCACGACCGATCTGCGCCTGAACGAGCCGCGCTACGTGACGCTGCCGAACATCATGAAGGCCAAGA
>NZ_JBFPKG010000282.1:0-384 GCF_040948665.1 Paraburkholderia sp. BR14320 | reverse complement strand
GCGGGATGAAGTTTGGCCGGGCCAGCGAATGGCATCGCCAGAAGTACGGCTGCGACGCGAGCCAGACGCCGTGGCGCAAGATGCACCTGTCGATCGACCCGCAGATGAATGTCCACCAGATCGCGATCACCAGGGACAACGTCTCCGACGAGGCGGGTCTGAATGCGGTGCTGGCAGTCGAGGCGAACGTCGACTGCGTGATCGCCGACGGCGCGTATTACAGTATTGCGCAGACCGAGGCGTGGTCAGCCTGCGGCGTGCTGCCGGTGATTCCACCACCGGCCAATGCGGTCGCTCACAATCAACCGGCGACACGCTGGCACGACCATCTCGTTCGGTACATCAAGGACAAGGGCACCCATGCGTTCCGCAACAAATACGGGT
>NZ_JBFPKG010000281.1:0-386 GCF_040948665.1 Paraburkholderia sp. BR14320 | reverse complement strand
CGGAGGTCGCAGCTGGACCAGAATGAAGCTCGCGCGTGACAGGATTAATGACGGGCACTGCGCGAACGAGGCCGAAGAAATCGGAGCAATTAAGCAAATGGGAGGGGGAAGTTGCGGCGAGCACCGTCGGCTGTCGGCGGCTGAACTTCGTCAGATGCATCGCGCCCTGCCAGCTTTCCAAGTGAAAGAATCGAATGAGGACCACCACTACGTTGTCCTTGGTGATTGGCGGGATCGGACAGTCGGAGATCACGCGGTGGTGATTGATCCATGGCAAATGATCAAAAAAGTTCACACATACGGCGAGCGGATCAATACAACCGAGCCGGTGCGACTTTTCACTATGCCACCCGGGCCGCCTGAGCCCAACGATGCACTTTCCGCGG
>NZ_JBFPKG010000280.1:0-386 GCF_040948665.1 Paraburkholderia sp. BR14320 | reverse complement strand
GGCATCGCCCAGCACCTGGCGCAACCGCGCCGACGGATAAGCCGGATCCAGCGGTAGATAGGCGCCCCCCGCCTTCAGGATCGCCAAGAGCCCCACCACCATCGCCGCGCTGCGCTCCACGCAGATCGCCACCGGCTGGTCCGGCCTGACTCCGAGTGCGATCAGATGATGGGCCAGCCGGTTGGCCCGCGCGTTGAGCTCCCCATAGCTCAGTCTCTCGTTCTCATGCACCAGCGCCACCGCCTCCGGTGCCCGCCGTACCTGCGCCTCGAACAGCTCATGGATGCACCGCTCCGACGGATACGCCGCCTCCGTGCGGTTCAGCTCCTCCAGCAGATACCCGCGCTCCGCCGCCGGCAGGATATCGATGCGCTCCACCGGCTGGC
>NZ_JBFPKG010000027.1:0-107671 GCF_040948665.1 Paraburkholderia sp. BR14320 | reverse complement strand
CTACCAGGCCGCGCTGATGGCGCCGACCGAAATCCTCGCCGAGCAGCACGCGCGCAAGTTGCGCGGCTGGCTCGAGCCGCTCGGCGTGAACGTCGCGTGGCTCGCGGGCAGTCTGAAGACGAAGGAGAAGCGCGCCGCGATCGAAGCGGCCGCGCTCGGCACCGCGCAGCTGGTGATCGGCACGCACGCGATCATTCAGGACGCGGTCGAGTTCGCGCGCCTCGGGCTCGTGATCGTCGACGAACAGCATCGCTTCGGCGTCGCGCAACGGCTCGCGCTGCGCGCGAAGGCGCAGGGCGCCGCCGACGGCGCGTCCGACTTCCAGCCGCATCAGCTGATGATGTCCGCGACGCCGATTCCGCGCACGCTCGCGATGACCTACTACGCAGACCTCGACGTCTCCACGATCGACGAACTGCCGCCGGGCCGCACGCCGATTCTCACGAAGCTCGTGTCCGACGCGCGCCGCGAAGAGGTGATCGGCCGCGTGCGCGAGGCGGCGCTGACGGGGCGCCAGGTGTATTGGGTGTGTCCCCTGATCGAGGAAAGCGAGACGTTGCAGCTGCAAACCGCGGTCGAGACCTACGAGACGCTCGTGGCCGCGCTGCCCGAGCTCAAAGTCGGGCTCGTGCACGGGCGCCTCGCGCCCGCCGAAAAGGCCACGGTGATGGACGCGTTCTCGCGCAACGAGATCCAGCTGCTGGTGGCGACCACGGTGATCGAGGTGGGCGTCGACGTGCCGAACGCGTCGCTGATGGTGATCGAGCACGCGGAGCGCTTCGGTCTCGCGCAGCTGCACCAGTTGCGCGGACGGGTGGGGCGCGGCAGCGCCGCGTCGGTCTGCGTGCTGCTGTACACCGGACCGCTGTCGATGACCGCCCGCGCGCGTCTGCAAACGATGCGCGAAACCACCGACGGCTTCGAGATCGCCCGCCGCGACCTCGAAATCCGTGGACCCGGCGAGTTCCTCGGCGCGCGGCAGTCGGGCGCGGCGATGCTGCGTTTCGCCGACCTGCAAAACGATCAGCACCTGATCGAGCCCGCGCGCGAAGCCGCCGCGATACTGCTGGACCAGTATCCGGACGTGGTCATCCAGCATCTGGCGCGCTGGCTCGGCGCGCGCGAGCAATATCTGAAAGCCTGAGTGCGAGCCCGCCGCCACGAACGGAACGGCTAAAAGGTTGGCGAACCGACCCTATAGGTGTATAACTAGAACCTATCGAATCTATCGTACTGATTGATCCCCGAATGACGCTCACCGAATTGAAATACATCGTGGCGGTTGCGCGCGAGCGGCACTTCGGCCGGGCCGCCGAAGCGTGTTTCGTCAGCCAGCCCACGCTGTCCGTCGCCATCAAGAAGCTCGAAGACGAGCTGAACGTGCAGATTTTCGAGCGCGGCACCAGCGAGGTCAGCGTCACGCCGATCGGCGAACAGATTGTCACGCAGGCGCAACGCGTGCTCGAGCAGACGCTCGCCATCAAGGAAATCGCCAAGCAGGGCAAGGACCCGCTGGTCGGTCCGCTGCGCCTCGGCGTGATCTACACGATCGGACCGTACCTGCTGCCCACGCTCGTCAAGCAGATGATCCAGCGCGTGCCGCAGATGCCGCTGATGCTGCAGGAAAATTACACGCTGAAGCTGATCGAACTGCTCAAGCAGGGCGAAATCGACGTCGCGATCATGGCGCTGCCGTTTCCCGAAACCGGCTTGATGCTGCGTCCGCTGTACGACGAGCCGTTCGTCGTCGCGTTGCCGTCCGGTCACGCGTGGGAAGGCCGCTCGAAGATCGACCCCGATGATCTGAAGCAGGAAACCATGCTGCTGCTCGGCAGCGGCCACTGCTTCCGCGATCATGTGCTAGGCGTGTGCCCCGAGCTGATGCGCTTTTCGCAGAATGCGGACGGTATCCAGAAGACCTTCGAGGGCTCGTCGCTCGAGACGATTCGTCATATGGTCGCGAGCGGCGTCGGCATTACCGTGCTGCCGCGCATGTCGGTGCACGAGGTCAAGCCGCATGCGGGCGGTATCGACGCGGGCCTGCTCAGCTATGTCGCGTTCGACGAGCCGGTACCCGATCGCCGCGTCGTGCTGGCATGGCGCAAGAGCTTCACGCGGATGCCCGCGATCGATGCGATCTGCGAGGCAATCGCCGCCTGCGAACTGCCGGGCGTCAAAAAACTCGATCTGCCCGCTGCCGTCAACTGACGTGCCATCCCCGCGCAGCCGCGCCGCACAACGGCGCGGCCTGCCGCGAAAAAGGGCGCGAGCTCTATCGAATAGATTAAATTAATCAAATACGAATATTCGATAGTTATTGCTATAGTTTCCTCCATGGATCGCCCGATCCCCTTATTCGATAAGGCTCAGGAGGAAAACATCATGCAAGCGGTTTCTCAGCCCATCCACGCTTTTCCCGCCCAACCGATCATCACGGCCGTCGCGCCGAGTATCCGCACGGTCGCGATGTCGTTGCTGGTCGACCGGGTGCTGGCCGCCTGACGTGCCTACCCATGACGGCGTCCGTCCCGCACGGATGCCGCGCGATTTCCTCTGATCCAATAAAACCACGCAGGAGTGCCCATGTCCGAACGTAAGCTCACCAATGCCGCCGGCGCGCCCGTCGCCGATAACCAGAACTCGATGACCGCCGGCCCGCGCGGCCCGGTCGTGCTTCAAGATGTCTGGCTGCTCGAAAAGCTCGCGCACTTCGATCGCGAAGTGATTCCCGAGCGTCGTGTTCACGCGAAGGGTTCGGGCGCGTTCGGCACACTGACGGTCACGCACGACATCTCGCGCTACACGAAGGCGAAGGTATTCGCGCAGGTCGGCAAGGAAACGCCGCTTTTCATGCGCTTTTCGACGGTGGCCGGCGAGCGTGGCGCGGCCGACGCCGAGCGCGACGTGCGCGGCTTCTCGATCAAGTTCTACACCGAAGAAGGCAACTGGGACGTGGTCGGCAACAACACGCCGGTGTTCTTCATCCGCGATCCGCTGAAGTTTCCGGACTTCATTCACACGCAGAAGCGTGATCCGTACACGAACCTGCGCAGCAACGTCGCCGCGTGGGATTTCTGGTCGCGTCATCCGGAGTCGCTGCATCAGGTGACGATTCTGATGAGCGATCGAGGGATTCCGAAGAACTACCGGCAGATGCACGGCTTCGGCTCGCACACGTACTCGTTCATCAACGCGCACAACGAGCGTTTCTGGGTCAAGTTCCACTTCAAGTCGCAGCAGGGCATCGAGAACTTCACCGACGCCGAAGCCGCGCAGGTGGTCGCCAATGACCGCGAAAGCGCGCAGCGCGATCTGGTGAACAGCATCGACGCGGGCAACTTCCCGAAGTGGCGCTTCGCGATTCAGGTGATGCCCGAAGCGGATGCGGCGAACTACCGCTTCAACCCGTTCGACATCACGAAGGTGTGGTCGCAGAAGGACTATCCGTTGATCGACGTCGGCACGATCGAGTTGAACCGCAACGCGGCGAACTATTTCGCGGACGTCGAGCAGGCGGCGTTCACGCCGGCGAACGTGGTGCCGGGCATCGGCTTTTCGCCTGACCGTCTGTTGCAGGGGCGTCTGTTCTCGTACGGCGATACGCAGCGTTACCGGCTCGGCATCAATCATCACCAGATTCCGGTGAATGCGCCGCGCGTGCCGAACCCGCATTCGTTCCATCGCGACGGCGCGATGCGCACCGACGGCAATCTCGGCGGCAACGTGAATTACGAGCCGAATCGCTTCGGCGACTTCGCGCAGGACGCGAACGCATCGGAGCCACCGCTCGCGGCGGGCGCGGTCGCGCGTTACGAGCATCGCGAGGACGACGACTACTACACGCAGCCGCGCATGCTGTTCGCGCTGTTCGACGACGCGCAGCGTCAGCGTCTGTTCGGCAATATCGCGCGACATATCAACGGTGTGCCGCGGGAGATCATCGCGCGCCAGATCGAGCATTTCCGCCGCGCCGATCCGGCTTACGCGGAAGGTGTGATCGCGGCGCTCGCCGCGTTGCAGGAAGGCAGAAACCGCTAGGCGTCCAGTACGCGGCCCATGGCAACGCAGTAGCACAGTAATCGACGGCGCAGCGCGTCGCTGCGGCCGTCACGAGACGAACCGGGAGTACGATCATGATTCAGATGATGATGGCAAGCATCGGCGGTCCGACCGCCACGCCGAGCATGCGGGCGCAACGGCAGGTGTTGATGTTGCGCAAGGCGATGGGCGTTGCGATCGTCGCGAGCGGCTTTGCGGTAATCGCCGCGCACGCGTTGCAACACGCGCTGCGCGGCTGAGCGCAGTACCGCCAGGATGGCGGCGGGGCAAGGCTCCCGAGCACGCCTTGAGCGAAGCTTGCGGCAATTCACGCTACACTGTCGAACGGTTTTATTCGTGTTTCCGCAGACCGTCATCTGCCGACCGGTTCGTATCACTCTTCGAAGGAGTCATCATGGCCAAGAAAGAAGCCGCAGCAGCCGTACAGCACGTCAACATCGGGATCAGCGACAAGGATCGCAAGAAGATCGCCGAAGGGTTGTCGCGTTTGCTCGCCGATACCTACACGCTGTACCTGAAGACCCACAACTTCCACTGGAACGTCACGGGTCCGATGTTCAACACGCTGCATCTGATGTTCGAAACGCAGTACAACGAACTCGCGCTCGCAGTCGACTCGATCGCCGAACGTATCCGCGCATTGGGCGTGCATGCGCCGGGCACCTACAAGGATTTCGCGAAGCTGTCGTCGATTCCTGAAGCGGACGGCGTGCCGGCCGCGGAAGACATGATCCGCCAGCTGGTCGAAGGCCAGGAAGCGGTGGTGCGCACCGCGCGCGCGATCTTCCCGGCGACGGAAGCCGCCAACGACGAGCCGACCGCCGACCTGCTCACGCAACGCATGCAGACGCACGAAAAGACCGCGTGGATGCTGCGCTCGCTGCTCGCGTGATTTGGCGCGGCTAAGCCGGCCGAGTCACGTTCGAATGCAGGTGCGGGCAACAGCCGCGCCGTGATAGAAACGCACAAGCCTCCCTGTACGGGAGGCTTTGTTTTTTGCGCCGCCGCCGCGTGATGCAGGAGTGCGAGAGCCAGCCACTTCGATACGCGGCCAGATGAATTCAGAGCCGCCGTGCGGTTCCCGTAAAATAGGCGCACCGTGTTCGCACTTCACCGAATTCGTCCCATGTTCGCCCGACTTCCCCTGTATCTGCGCCTCGTGCGCATGGACAAGCCGATCGGCAGCCTGCTGCTGCTGTGGCCGACGCTCAACGCACTATGGATCGCTTCCGGCGGTCATCCGTCGTGGCAATTGCTGGTGATCTTCACGCTCGGCACGGTGCTGATGCGCTCAGCCGGCTGCGCGATCAACGACTACGCGGACCGCGATTTCGACCGCCACGTGAAGCGCACCGAAAACCGGCCGATCACGTCGGGCAAGATCAATGCGTGGGAAGCGGTCGTGCTGGCCACCGTGCTGTCGCTGATCGCGTTTCTGCTGATCCAGCCGCTCAATGCGTTGACCAAGGAGTTGTCGGTGGTCGCGCTGTTCGTCGCCGGCACGTATCCGTTCATGAAGCGCTTCTTCGCGATTCCGCAGGCGTATCTGGGCATCGCGTTCGGCTTCGGCATTCCGATGGCGTTCGCCGCGGTGCTGGATCACGTGCCGCTGCTCGCATGGGCGATGCTGGTCGCGAACATCTTCTGGGCCGTTGCGTACGACACCGAATACGCGATGGTCGATCGCGACGACGACATCAAGATCGGCATCCGCACGTCGGCGCTGACCTTCGGTCGCTTCGACGTGGCCGCGGTCATGCTGTGTTATGCGGTGACGCTGGGGATTTACGTCGGCATCGGCCTGACGCTCGGGTTTGGTTTGCTGTACTGGCTTGGCTGGGTGGTCGCGGTGGGTTGCGCGATCTATCACTACACGCTGATCCGCAATCGCGAGCGGATGCCGTGCTTTGCCGCGTTCCGTCACAACAACTGGCTCGGCGGCGCGTTGTTCGCGGGGATCGCCGCGCATTACGCGGTGACCTCGTTTTAATTCGCGCCAGCGAGTTTCTGGCTTCACGCCGCTGCTGCATCTGCACGCCGTAGGCGCCTGCCCTGAATGGAAAAGGGCAGACGCGCTACGGCGTTTTTGTTTCCGCTATTTGCTGTCGACGCCGATTCGCATTACTGCTTGCCGAACTCGTCGCCCATCTCGCGCGCCCGCGCGTCCGCGGCCAGCGCGCCGCGCACGATCGCATCCTTGATGCCGCTCGCGTCGAACGAGGCGAGCGCTGCCGCGGTCGTGCCGCCTTTCGAGGTCACGCGTTCGCGCAGCACGCTCGGCGGCTCGTCGGAATTGGCCGCGAGTTGCGCGGCGCCCGTGAAGGTCGCGACCGCAAGCGCGCGGCCCTGCGCTTCGTCCATACCGAGCTGGCGCGCGGCTTCCTGCAGCGCTTCGATGAAATAGAACACGTAGGCCGGCCCGCTGCCCGAGATCGCGGTCACAGCGTCGATCTTCGCTTCATCGTCGAACCAGACGTTTTCGCCGACCGCGCCGAGCACCTGCGACGCGAGCGCGCGGCCCGCTTCGTCGACGCTGCCGCTGGCGACGAGACCCGTCACGCCCATGCCGATCAGCGCCGGCGTATTCGGCATCACGCGCACGATGTGGCTGTGGCCATTCAGCCAGCGCGACATGTCGCCGATGCGGATGCCCGCGACGATGCTGACGATCAGTTGCGACGCGCGCAGATGCGGCGCCAGCGTCTCGGCGACGCTCTTCAGGATCTGCGGCTTCACCGCGAGCACGACCGCGTCGTAGTCGGCGAGCGTGCCGTCGGCGGCCGCACCGGTGCGGATGCCGAATTGCTGCTCGTTGCGCCTGCGCGCGTCTTCGTTCGGATCGATCGCGTACAGGTCCGCAGGCGCGGTGCCCCGCTTGATGAGGCCGCCGATCAACGCCGCGGCCATGTTGCCGCCGCCGATAAACGCAATTTTCATGATGGTCCGGATAGGTTCAGATGAGATGCGGTGGGGACTTCGCGCAGCCAGGTTCGCGCAAGGCCCATGGAAAAGCTCAGCGCGAATAGTCGCGCGCGCCGAAGATCGCGGTGCCGACGCGCACGATCGTCGCGCCTTCGAGCACGGCTGCTTCGAGATCGGCCGACATGCCCATCGACAGCGTATCGAGCTCGAGTCCGTCGTTGCGCAAGCGCTCGAACAACTCGCGCAATTGGCGATGCGGCGCACGTTGCGCGTCGAGATCGCCGGCCGGTTCCGGAATCGACATCAGCCCACGCAGCTTCAGCTTCGGCAGTGCGGCGATCTGGTGCGCGATGGCGGCCGCCTCGTCGGGAGCCACGCCGCTCTTCGACGCCTCGCCGCTGACGTTGACCTGCAGGCAGACGTTGAGCGGCGGCAGGTTGTCGGGGCGCTGTTCCGACAGCCGCTGCGCAATCTTCAGCCGATCGACCGAATGCACCCAGTCGAAATGCTCGGCAACGGGGCGCGTCTTGTTCGATTGCAGCGGCCCGATGAAATGCCATTCGAGCGACGCGCGCAGATCGGCGAGCGTCTGCATCTTGTCGAGCGCTTCCTGCACGTAGTTCTCGCCGAATGCGCGCTGACCGGCCGCATGCGCGGCGCGCACGGCATCGGCGGGAAACGTCTTCGAGACCGCGAGCAGCATCACGGACTGCGCATCGCGGCCGGCCGCTTGCGCGGCCCAGGCGATGCGCTCGTGCACTTCGGCGAGATTGTGAGCGAAGTGATCGGCGAAACGGTGAGGCAGATCGGACATGGAGCGAACCGGTGTTCAGCGAAGACGATGCCCCGATTATACGGACAGCATGTGCTCGACCAATTCGATCCAGTGCGCGACCGGCGTCGACGTGCCGCTTTGCAGATGCGCGATGCAACCGACGTTCGCCGACACGATCACCTGCGGCTCCTGCGCCTGCAAACGCTCGAGCTTCTGATCGCGCAGCGCGTATGACAGACGCGGCTGCAGCAGCGAGTAGGTGCCGGCCGAGCCGCAGCACAGATGGCTGTCGGCGGGCAGGCGCACTTCGAGGCCGAGCGCGCCGAGCAGTTGCTCGACCTTGCCGTGGATCTGCTGGCCATGCTGCAGCGTGCAGGGCGGATGGAACGCGACCGTGTGCACCGAGCGGCGGCGCGTGATCGCGACGAGCTGCTCTTCGAACTCGGGCAGGATTTCGGAGACGTCGCGCGTCAACTCGACGATGCGGCGCGCCTTCTCCGCATACTCTGGATCGAGGCGCAGCAGGTGCGCGTATTCCTTGACCGTCGCACCGCAGCCCGACGCGTTCATCACGATCGCTTCAACGCCCTGTTCGACGTAGGGCCACCATGCGTCGATGTTCGCGCGCACGTCGTCGAGTGCTTCGTCGTTGTAGCCGAGGTGCAGGCGGATCGCGCCACAGCAGCCGGCTTCGGGCGCGATCAGCGTTTCGATACCGAGCGCGTCGAACACGCGCGCGGTCGCGATGTTGACGTTCGGCATCATCGACGGTTGCACGCAGCCCGCGAGCATCAGCACCTTGCGTTCGTGTGTCGCGCTCGGCCATTCGAGCGGGCGTTGACGCGCGGGCACCTTGTCGCGCAGCTTCTTCGGCAGCAGGCCACGCACGTGCTGGCCCAGCCGCATCGCGGGCGTGAAGATCGCGCTGTTCGGCAGCACGCTCGCGAGCAGCCGCCGCATCAGCCGCTGATTGAGCGGACGCGTGACCTTCTCTTCGGTAAGCTTGCGGCCGATCTCGACGAGCCGTCCGTATTGCACGCCGGACGGGCAGGTCGTTTCGCAGTTGCGGCAGGTGAGGCAGCGGTCCAGGTGAACCTGGGTGCTGCGCGTGACCGGCGCGCCTTCGACCATCTGCTTGATCAGATAGATGCGCCCGCGCGGACCGTCGAGCTCGTCGCCGAGCAGTTGATAGGTCGGGCAGGTGGCCGTGCAGAAACCGCAATGCACGCATTTGCGCAGGATGGCGTCGGCTTCGTTGCCATCGGGGGTATTGCGAATGAAGTCCGCGAGGTTGGTTTGCATCGCGTCACTCAGAAGTCGGGGTAGAGACGGCCGCGGTTGAAGATGCGGGCCGGGTCGAATGCATGTTTGAGGCCGCGATGGATTTTCATTAACGGCGCGGGCAGCGGTGTGAATACGCCGGCGCTGCGGTCGTAGCCGTGGCCGCTGCGGAAAATGGTTGCGTGGCCGCCGGCCTGCTTCGCGCTGATGCGCACGGTTTGCGCGTCGGTGTCGGTGATCCACCAGCGCTGGCCTCCGCCCCATTCCATCAGTTGCGCGCCGGGCAGTTGCAGCGGCTCGGTGATCGACGGCAACGCGAGACGCCACAGCGCGGCCTTCGGCGGAATGCTCGCAAAGAACGAGTCGGTCTGTTCGCGCAGGCCGCCCCAGAAGCGCTCGGCTTCGACCGCATCGACGACTTCGCCGCCGAGCCCGGTGCGCGCGGCCTTGACCGCGGCCTCCGCGCCGCCCAGGCGCACCGCGAGCGTGCCGTTGCGCCATGCGCTCGCGGTGATCGGCAGCGGCCGGCCGCCCCATTCGTTGAGCTTGCGTACCGCGTCGGTGCCATTCATGTCGAACTTCAGCGTGGCTTCGGCCTGCGCGCGCGGCAGCACTTTGACCGACAGCTCGAGGATCAGCCCGAGCGTGCCGAGCGAGCCCGCGAGCAGCCGCGACACGTCGTAACCGGCGACGTTCTTGACGACCTGGCCGCCGAAATGCAGCACCTGGCCCTGGCCGTTCATCACGACGGCGCCGAGCACGAAGTCGCGCGCGGCGCCGACGGCTGGCCGGCGCGGCCCCGAAATGCCCGCGGCGATGCAGCCGCCGAAGGTGGCCTGCGGTCCGAAGTGCGGCGGCTCGAACGCCAGCATCTGGTCGTGCTCGGCGAGTGCCGCTTCGATTTCCAGCAGCGGGGTTCCCGAGCGCGCGGTGATCACGAGCTCGGCCGGATCGTACGCGATGATGCCGCGATAGGCGCGCGTGTCGAGGATCTCACCTTCCAGCGTCTGGCCATACCAGTCCTTGGTGCCGCCGCCACGGATGCGCACCCCGCGTCCCTCGGCGCTGGCCGAGCGCACGCGTTCGGACCATACGGCGACGATGTCGTCCTCTTCCATGGTGTCCTGCTCGTTGTGTTTCGTTTGATTGTACCGGGCGGCGGCTCGCTGGCAAGCCGGAGCACACCCGCATGACGGGGCGCGGCATCGGTCTGAAGGGTGACGGCGCAAAGCGCCGCGCAGGCCGCGCCCGCATCGGCGCGGGCGCGGCGAACGGTGCCTGCGCGATGCAGACGCGAGCCGCTAGAAGCGCGGCAGCTCGGGATGCGGCAGCAGCCCGCCGCGCACGTGCATCTTGCCGTATTCGGCACAGCGCGCCCGGGTCGGAATGCCCTTGTCGGGATTCAACAGACCGGGCGCGTCGAATGCTCGCTTGACCGCGTGGAACGTGTCGCGCTCCTCGGGCGAGAACTGCACGCACATTGAATTGATCTTCTCGATGCCGACGCCATGCTCGCCCGTCACCGTGCCGCCCAACTCGACGCAGGCTTCGAGAATGTCGCTACCGAACAACTCGGCGCGATGCCACTCGTCCTGGTCGTTGCCGTTGAACAGGATCAGCGGATGCATATTGCCGTCGCCGGCATGGAACACGTTGATGCAGCGTAGCTGGTAGGTTTTCTCCATCTCCTCGATGCGCGCGAGCAGCGGACCGATACTGCGGCGCGGCACGGTGCCGTCCATGCAGTAGTAGTCCGGCGAGATCCGGCCTGCGGCCGGAAACGCGTTCTTGCGCCCGGACCAGAAGCGCAGGCGCTCGGCTTCCGTGCGCGAAATCTGGATACGCGTCGCACCGTGCTCGCGCAGCACCGCGGTCATGCGCACGATCTCGGCCGCGACTTCCTCGGGCGTGCCGTCCGATTCGCACAGCAGGATCGCCGCCGCGTCGAGATCGTAGCCCGCGTTGACGAACTCCTCGACCGCGCGCGTGGCGGGCTTGTCCATCATCTCGAGGCCGGCCGGGATGATGCCCGCCGCGATGATGCCGGCAACGGCGTCGCCGCCTTTGACCACATCGTCGAAGCTGGCCATGATGACCTGCGCCGTTTGCGGCTTCGGGATCAGCTTGACGGTGACCTCGGTGACGATCGCGAACATGCCCTCGCTGCCGATCAGCACCGCGAGCAGATCGAGCCCCGGCGCGTCAGGCGCGAGCGAGCCGAATTCGACGATCTCGCCGTCCATCGTCACCGCGCGCACGCGCAGCACGTTATGCACGGTGAGGCCGTACTTCAGGCAATGCACGCCGCCCGAATTCTCGGACACGTTGCCGCCGATCGTGCAGGCAATCTGCGACGACGGATCCGGCGCGTAGTAGAGGCCATACGGCGCCGCGGCCTCGGAGATCGCGAGGTTGCGCACGCCCGGCTGCACGGTCGCGATGCGCGCATACGGGTCGATCTCGACGATCTTGCGAAAGCGCGCGAGCGACACCACGACGCCGTGCCGAATCGGCATTGCGCCGCCGGACAGCCCGGTGCCCGCGCCGCGCGGCACGATGGGCACATCGAGGCGATGGCAGATCTGCACGATGCGCTGCACTTGCGATTCGGTTTCCGGCAACGCGACTGCGAGCGGCAGACGCCGGTACGCGGCGAGGCCGTCGCAGTCGTACGCGACGGTATCTTCCTCGCGATAGAGCAGACAGTGGCTCGGCAACACGGCCATCAGCGCCTGCACGACTTCGCGCTGACGCTGCGCGAGGACTTCGGCCGACAGTTCAGCGGGTGCGTTCATGTGAGTTGTCTCCTCGTGGCTTGCGCCGGTCCGGCTTCCAGGCTCGAGCCGGCTGTTTCGTGCGGCCTGCTTCGCGTCACTTGCGTGTTCGGGCCGGCGGCCTGTCGCTGCCGGCCTTCGCAATGTCGATCAGGCCGCCGCCCAGGTGAAAATCTTGCCCGGGTTCATCAGATTGCGCGGGTCGAGCGCGTGCTTGATGGAGCGCATCGTGTCGACCGCGACGTCGCCGTGCTCCTCGAGCAGAAAGCCCATCTTGTGCAGGCCGACGCCATGCTCGCCGGTGCAGGTGCCGTCCATGCGCAGCGCGCGCTGCACGATGCGATGGTTCAGGCGTTCGGCTTCTTCGAGCTCTTCGGGCTTGTCCGGATCGATCAGGATCGCGACGTGGAAATTGCCGTCGCCGACATGGCCGACGATCGGGCACGGCAGCGGCGACGCCAACAGATCCTGCTCCGTTTCAACCACGCACTCCGCCAGACGCGAGATCGGCACGCAGACGTCGGTGGTCACCGCGCGCGAGCCGGGCTTCAGTTGCAGCATCGCGAAATAGGCGTTGTGACGCGCGTTCCACAGGCGGCTGCGGTCTTCGGGGCGCGTTGCCCATTCGAAGCCTTCGCCGGCATTCTGCGCGGCGATTTCCTGCACGAGTTCGGCCTGTTCCTTGACGCCGGCCTCGGTGCCGTGAAATTCGAAGAACAAGGTGGGCGCTTCGCGCAGCGTCAGATTCGAATGGCGATTGATCGAGCGGATCGCCAGCGAATCGACGAACTCGACGCGCGCGATCGGCACGCCGATCTGGATCGTCTCGATGACCGCGCGCACCGCATCGCCCATCGACGGGAACGTGCACACAGCGGCCGACACCGCCTCCGGCTGCGGATAGAGGCGCAGCGTGATTTCGGTGATCACGCCGAGCGTGCCTTCCGAGCCGACGAACAGTCGCGTGAGGTCGTACCCCGCCGACGATTTGCGCGCGCGCGAGCCGGTCTTGATCACGCGGCCATCGGCGAGCACGACCGTCAGGCCGAGCACGTTCTCGCGCATCGTGCCGTAGCGCACGGCGTTGGTACCCGACGCGCGGGTCGCCGACATGCCGCCGATGCTCGCGTCCGCGCCCGGGTCGATCGGGAAGAACAGGCCGGTGTCGCGCAGCGCTTCGTTCAGTTGCTTGCGCGAGATGCCGGGCTCGACGGTGACGGTCAGGTCTTCGGCGTTGATCGACAACACCCGGTTCATCTCCGACAGATCGATCGACACGCCGCCTTGCACGGCAAGCAGATGTCCTTCGAGTGACGAGCCATTGCCGTACGGAATGATCGGCACGTCGAACTCGCCGCACAGCTTGACGGCGGTTTGCACGTCTTCGGTCGTACGCGCGAAGACGACGGCGTCAGGCAGTTGCGGATCGAACGGCGATTCGTCGCGGCCGTGGTGCGCACGCACGGCTTCGGCAACGGAGACCCGATCGCCGAAAGCGGCTTTGAGCTGGTTCAGCAATTCGGCAGAAAACGGCCGGCGTAGCGGTGCCGGCGGTACGGGATGGTTCACGCATGTCTCCTATCGAGCGGAGTTGGCGCTTCAACGCTTACTCCGGTCCGATGAAAGTTTCTGTAGGTAACAGCCTGTTTGCAGCAGCTGTTTCATTTTACGCCGTTCGCTCCGCCAGGAGGCGCTGGGCCGGCTTCCGCTCATATAATGGCGGCGATTTCGCGATGCGTGCAATATGGACAAACGTGGTGGCCGCATCGTCACTGAAAGCAAGGAGACATCATGGGCAATCGCCTCAGCAAGATCGCCACTCGCACCGGCGACGACGGCACCACCGGTCTCGGCGACGGCCGCCGTGTGCGCAAGGACAGCGCCCGAATTGCCGCGATCGGTGACGTCGACGAACTCAATTCGAACCTCGGCGTGCTGTTGTGCGAGAACCTGCCCGAGAACGTACGCGCGGCGCTGGTCGCAATCCAGCACGATCTGTTCGATCTGGGTGGCGAGCTGTGTATTCCCGGTCATACGATGATCACCGAGCGGCATCTCGCTCAGCTCGACGGCTGGCTCGCCGACTACAACGCCACGCTGCCGCCGTTGAAGGAATTCATTCTGCCGGGCGGTTCGCGCGCGGCTGCGCTCGCGCATGTGTGCCGTACCGTTTGCCGTCGAGCGGAGCGTGCGATCGTCGCGCTTGGCGAACACGAGACGCTGAACGCGGCGCCGCGTCAGTACGTGAACCGGCTGTCCGATCTGCTGTTCGTGCTGGCGCGCGTGCTGAATCGCGCGGACGGCGGCACCGACGTGCTGTGGCAGCACGATCGCGGCGCGCCTTGAGCGGCGACGCGCATGCGCGTATAGATAGTCACTGAGCTTCGCACGAGCCGACGCTCAACCGACCGCGAGCGTGACCGGCTTGCCGATGCGGCTCAGCATTTCAACGAGCGTGTCGATCGTGAACTTGGTGGTTTTCTTGTTGACCACGTCTGACACGCGCGGGCGCGACACCATCAGAATTTCGGCCGCCTCGGCCTGCTTCAGATGATGCTGTTCGATCCACGTGGACAGCTCGGTCATCAATTGTTCCTTGAGCAGCCGCGTGTCGTTGATCTGCTTTTGCGACGCCGCGTGAAGGCGCTTCGCTTCCTCGGCGGAAAAACCGAGTTCGAGGAACACGTTCGCGCCGGCTCGCGTTACGTGACGAATGTTGGCGTCGATCGTCATGGCTGGGTGGTCCTGTAATGAGTGATGGCGCGATAGCGCGTTTCGGCAATTTTTCTGTCGCGCGGCCCGAGCTTCTGCGTTTTCTTCTGAAAGCAATGCAGCACCTACAGCGCTTCGGCGTATTTGGTCACGTACATCACGCGAAAAATGCCGTCCTCGTCTCTGATACGAATTTCGCGCGTTCCCGCGCCGATAGACTCGAACAGTTTCCAGTCGTCAGGGTCGAGTCCTGACTGAATCTTGTGAAGCTGAAACCCGGCGAGACGACGCGCTACATTGGGAAAAGCAAGCAAATCACGGTAGCTGGAGCCTAACCAGCGAATTTCTTTTTCCTGCTCCATCGCCACCTCATGTATAAAATATTATACGCTTTCTTCAACCCGGTCAAGTCGTGCAAGCGACCAGCCAACGAGCTATGACGATAGCGAGGCGTCCGGCTTCGCACCATTCGTCCGAATGGCCAATAAAAAACCCGGTTCGAAATCGAACCGGGTTTTGTACGGACTACCGACAAGCCCCCGCGGTGGCGGCGGGGCAGGCGTTCAGTTGCCGCTGCCGCGCGCGACGCGGCGTTGCTTGACCGCTTCGGCAAGGCCTTCGAGCACAGCGACGCTTTCGTCCCAGCCGATGCATGCATCGGTAATGCTCTGGCCGTACGTGAGCTGGCAGCCTTCCTGCAGATCCTGGCGACCCGCGACGAGGTGCGACTCCACCATCACGCCAACGATCCGCTCGTCGCCCGCGGCGATCTGACGGCCCACGTCCGCGCACACCGGAATCTGGTTTTCGTGCTTCTTCGAGCTGTTCGCATGGCTCGCGTCGATCATCAGACGCGCGGCGAGACCGGCCTTGCCGATGTCCGCACAGGCTGCGTTGACGCTGTCGGCGTCGTAGTTCGGCGTTTTGCCGCCGCGCAGAATGACGTGGCAGTCCTCATTACCCGCGGTCGATACGATCGCCGAGTGCCCGCCCTTGGTGACCGACAGGAAGTGGTGCGGCTGCGAGGCGGCCTTGATTGCGTCGACGGCGATTTTCACGTTGCCGTCCGTGCCGTTCTTGAAGCCGACCGGGCACGACAGTCCCGAAGCCAGCTCGCGGTGCACCTGCGATTCGGTCGTGCGCGCGCCGATCGCCCCCCACGAGATCAGATCCGCGATGTACTGCGGGCTGATCATGTCGAGGTACTCGGTGCCGGCCGGCAGGCCCAGTTCGTTGATACGCAGCAGCAGCTCGCGCGCGGTCCGCAGGCCTTCGTTGATCTTGAAGCTGTTGTCCATATGCGGGTCGTTGATAAGACCCTTCCAGCCCACCGTCGTGCGCGGCTTTTCGAAGTACACGCGCATCACGACTTCGAGCTCGCCGGCAAAGCGCTTGCGCTGCTCGATCAGACGCCCCGCATATTCGATCGCGGCCTTCGGATCGTGAATCGAGCACGGGCCGATCACGACGATCAGACGGTCGTCCATGCCGTGCAGAATGCGATGCATCGCGGTGCGCGATTCGTAGATCACGTTGGACACCGTCTCGTCGCAAGCAAACTCGCGGATCAGGTGAGCGGGCGGCGTGAGTTCCTTCAATTCGCGGATGCGGACATCATCGGTGTTGTGCGGGGGCATGTGGTTCTCCTGAATCGGTTCGTAGCGTGTTCGCGTGAGTCAAATAGGTATCGAAAAGCGTGAGGCGAAAAAAAACCGCCAGGCTAGCTGGCGGTTTTTCGGGAATTCTCGGTGTCCTGCGTGCACTAACACCCCTCTCGATCCGCCAGCGGTCTGAGATACCAAAAAAAGTAAAAATAAAACTTGGCGGACATGGCGAAGTGAATGCGTCGCTGGTCAAAAAAGGGTGAGTGACTTTATAACCCGGTACAGGCTCGGCTGACAAGCCGGGACGTCGAAAAATGCGGAAAATCCGCACGCTTCGCGCTTTGTGCGCGCGAAGCGTGCATCCGCCCAGCAATCAGGCCGTGCCGCCGACCGTCATTTTCTCGATGCGCAGCGTCGGCTGACCAACGCCCACGGGCACGCTCTGGCCTTCCTTGCCGCACACGCCGACGCCCGAATCGAGCTTCATGTCGTTGCCGATCATCGTGATGTACTTCAGCGATTCCGGGCCGCTGCCGATTAGCGTCGCCCCCTTGACCGGATACGTGATCTTACCGTTCTCGATCATGTACGCCTCGGAGGCCGAGAACACGAACTTGCCGTTCGTGATGTCGACCTGACCGCCGCCGAAGTTCACCGCATACAGGCCGTTTTTCACGGACGCGAGGATTTCCTGCGGGTCCTTGTCGCCGTTGAGCATGTACGTGTTGGTCATGCGCGGCATCGGCAGCGCCGCGTACGATTCGCGCCGCGCGTTGCCGGTGACCGGCATCTTCATCAGACGCGCGTTCAGCGTGTCCTGGATGTAGCCCTTCAGGATGCCGTCCTCGATCAGCGTCGTGCACTGGGTCGGATTGCCTTCGTCGTCGATATTGAGCGAGCCGCGGCGGTTCGGCAGCGTGCCGTCGTCGACCACGGTGACGCCCTTCGCGGCGACCTGCTCGCCGATGCGTCCCGCGAATGCCGACGAGCCTTTGCGGTTGAAGTCGCCCTCGAGCCCGTGACCGATCGCTTCGTGCAGCAGCACGCCGGGCCAGCCCGGGCCGAGCACGACGGTCATTGCGCCGGCCGGCGCCGGACGCGCATCCAGATTGACGAGGGCCGCGTGCACCGCATCGTCGACATAGCGCGACAGCACTTCATCGGTGAAATAGCCGTAGTCGAAACGCCCGCCGCCGCCGCCGCTGCCGATTTCGCGGCGGCCGTTCTGCTCGGCGATTACGGTGACCGACACGCGCACGAGCGGCCGGATGTCGGCCGCGAAGCCGCCGTCGCTGCGCGCGACCAGCACCACGTCGTACTCGCCGGCCAAGCCCGCCATCACCTGCTGGATGCGCGGATCGCGGCCGCGCGCCATTTGCTCGATGCGCTCGAGCAGCTTGACCTTCGCGGTGGCGTCGAGCGAATGCAGCGGGTCGGACGGCAGGTACAGATCGCGTCCGGCGATGCCGGTCAGCGACGACGCCACCTTGATCTTCTGCTTGCCGCCGCCCGCCTTGGCGATTGCGCGCGTGGCGATGGCCGCCTGGCGGATCGCTTCGGGCGACAGGTCGTCCGAATAGGCGAACGCGGTACGGTCGCCCGACACGGCGCGCACGCCGACGCCCTGGTCGATGCTGAAGCTGCCCGATTTCACGATGCCTTCTTCGAGGCTCCACGCTTCGCTGCGGGTGGTCTGGAAGTACAGGTCCGCGTAGTCGACGCGGTGCGTGAAGATTTCGGCGAGCGTGCGCGTGAGCAGCGACTCGTCGAGACCGTAGGGCGTGAGGAGGATGTCCTTGGCGGCGGCGAGATTACGGATACCGGGTTCGATGATGTTCATGCGAAGTATGTTCTGCTCGATACGAAGGGGTCGGGGAGCGCCTGCGTCGGTATATGCGTGGCAGGCGCCGCAGTTTCAATGTCGGTTTCAGGTCAGCACGCGATGACGCCATGCCGGCAGGCTCTGCCGCACTTCGTCGATGCGCGCGCGTTCGAGGTTGCCCGCGACCACGCCGGCGCCCTCGTCGCGCACCGCGACGATCTCGCCCCACGGGTCGATCAGCATGCTGTGGCCCCAGGTGCGGCGGCCGTTTTCATGTTTGCCGCCTTGCGCCGCGGCGAGCACGTAGCACTGGTTTTCGATCGCGCGGGTGCGCAGCAGCAGCTCCCAATGCGCGCGGCCGGTCGTGTAGGTGAACGCGGACGGCACCACGATCAGCGCGCAGTCTCCCATGCGCCGGTACAGCTCGGGAAAGCGCAGATCGTAGCAGACCGACAGGCCGACCCGGCCGAAGGGCGCCTCGAAGCTTTGCACCGACCTGCCGGGGCGGATGGTGCGAGCTTCGTCGAACGATTCATCGCCTTTTTCGAAGTTGAACAGATGGATCTTGTCGTAGCGCGCGGCCTCATTGCCGAGCGGGTCGAACACCAGCGTCGTGTTCAGCACGCGCGACGCCTCCGGCGCGTTCAGCGGCAGGGTGCCGCCGATCACCCAAAGCTGGTGGCGGCGCGCGGCGTCGGCGAGAAAGCGCTGGATCGGGCCATCCCGATGCGGCTCGCGCACGGCGAGCTTGTCGGTGTCCTTGAAGCCCATGAAACAGAAATACTCGGGGAGCAGCACGAGCTGCGCGCCGTCGGCGGCGGCTTCGGCGATCAGGCGCTCTGCGTCGGCGAGATTGCGATCGCGATCCGGCGTGCTGACCATCTGCAGCGCGGCGACCCGGAAGGGGCTGGCGACAGGGCCGCTGGACGTTGCGGCGGATGCGGACGATGTGACGTGTGTTTCGCTCATGAGCGTGTCGAAAGACTCCCGGCGGGCGGCGGTATGAGGCGCGGGCACCGCATGGTTCTGGGCTGGCTCGGCCCCGTTGGCGCATCGAGTCGGCGGAGCGGCACGAGCGGCCGCGTGGAACGAGACAGCGGCGCCAGGGAAAACCGAAGCTCAGTGCGCTTCCACGGTCGAAGCCGGAGCGTCAATCTTACCCCGTTCGCCCGTCACCCGCTGAACCTGCGGTTTCGACCACGAACCGGTGATCGCGTAGTCGCGCGCGAACACATGCTGTATCCCCTGCGAGAACGCGACATCGGCGATCAGCGCGCCGAGGCCGATCAGCGGATTGATGATTGTCGCGGCGATCACCGCGGAGCCGGCGCTGACGGTCGGTATCACGTGCAGGTGCAGGTCCTGGGTTCTCTGCGCGATGTCGACCGAGCCCACCATCTCGGCGCGGGCCGGCGCGGTCACCATCCTGAAGTTTTCGGTGCGGGCAATGCCGTCATGAATCTGCGCGGTACCCGTCACGCTCGAGAACGGCAGGCCCTCGCCGATCACGTCGCGGAAATTGAGCGTGGCGATGCGCGCGAGGCTTTGCAGGCTCAGCACGCCGAGCAGCGTCGCGACGCCTGGGTCGACCTTCAGGATCTGGCCGTGGCGCAGATCGAGCGCGAGGTTGCCGTTCAGCGTCGAATAGTCGATCGTGGTCGGGCCGCCCTGCCACACGGCCTTGCCCTGGATCGATCCGACGCCGCCCTTGAGCGTCCTCGGCAGACCGAAGCGCTCGAGCATCGCGCCAGCGTCCTTGATGTCGAGCTTGAAATCGAACACGGTGCGGCGCGGCGTGGCTTCGTCGGCCGAGATGGGCAATTCGGTCGAGGTGCGCCAGTTCGCGGTCGCGGTGAGCGTCGCGGTGGGGTTCGTCACGTCGAGCTTGTCGAGTTGCCAGACCGGCACGCCGTTCTCGTCGTAGTTGTGCGCGTCGACCTCGAGCCGGCCGACGTTGCGGTCGTGCACGATCAGCTCGTTGACGACCAGATCGATCGACGGCATGTTCAGCGCGGGCGCCGACATCGCCGGGCCGAGCAGGTCCTTGTCCGCGACCGACGGAATCACGACGCGCGCGAAGCGCGCCTGCAGTTCGCCCGGCGATTCGCGAGTCACGCCCGGCAGCCACGACACGTGGCCGGACACCTGGTTCGACGCGATGTTCGCCTGCCACGTGCGATCCATGTGCGACGCGCCGACGATCACGTTGTCCCAGTGACGCTTGAGCAGCGTCAGCGTGTCGATGTGCAGCGCGAAGCGGTTCGGCAGGAACTGCGTGAGCATCGGATTCGGCGCGGCGGCGGGGGTGGCCGCGCTGCTGGCGTTGGTGGCGCTATTGCCGCCGTTCGCACCGCCATTCGCGCCATTCGCGCCAGCCGCGCCCGCGCGCAACTGCGCGGCGAGCGCGCGCCAGGCATCCGCATTGAACTCCTTGATGTCCACCGCGGCCACCACGCCTTCGGATGGCAGCTCGACCGGCCGGTTCACGCCGATCGCGCCGCGCACGACGGTCGGTGGCGTTCGCGGCTGCGCGTTCGGCCGATAGCGCAGCAGATACGCAGCGGCGACCGGCCCCAACGTCAGGTCGGCGCGTTCGAGGCCGGCTTCGCCCGGCACCGTCGACGGATTGACCGAGAAGTGCAGCGGCATCGGCGTGCCGGCCTGCTTCTTGAACGGCGCTGGAAAATCGAGCGCGAGGCCGCTCAGGTCCGAGTTGGCGCTGACCTGCGGCAGGCGGCCCCTCGCGCCGGCGACGCGCAACGCATAAGGCGCGCTGCCGCTCAGATGCGTGAGCACCTGCGCGGCCGCGCCAGGCGGATGCAGCTCGCGCGCGGCATCGACGGCGATGTGGCCGTCGAGCGCGAGCGCGTATGTGCCGTCTTGCCGCAAGCCGCCGTTCGCATGCACGTCGCCGCCGAGGAACTGTCCGGAGAGCCGCTCGACCTCGGCGGTGCGTTCGGTGAAGCGCACCCGGCCGTTCAGCCGCGACAGCGGCGGCGCATTGCTCACGCTTAGGCGATTGTTCAGGAAGCCGAGCGCGCCTTCGACGCCCACATGTGGCTTCGGCGTGCGCGGGATCGTCAGCTTCAGCGCGAGCGACGCGGGCCCTTCGGCGCGAATCTTTTCGGTCTGATGCCGCGCCATGATGCCGAGCGAGCTGCGGTTCACGTAGTCGAGCATGTCGGCGAGCGGGCCGCGGCCATTGCCCTGGATGGTGAGGTTCGAGCCTTTGGTGCCGAGGTCGTCGATGCGGCCGTTCACGCCGGTCAGCGCGACGCGCTTGTAACGGCCGCGGTCGATGTCGAAGCGCAGCACGTTCTGCTTGAGCTCGAACACGCCGTCGATGCCGTCGAGCGGCGGCCAAACGTTCGGCGTGCCGTTGCGCATGTTGCGCGGCGGGAACGGCGTCGGATCGAACTTGCCGCCGGTGAACGGCGCGACGATGTGGAAGAGGCCGGCGTCGGGGTCGCGCGCGTAGGGGAACTTGGTCAGGTCGCCGTGCACTTCGATCGTGCCGCCGCGCGACACGCCAGCCTGCAAGCCGTGGCCCAGGTAAATGCGCAGCTTTTCGCTGACTGCGGTCGGCAGATAGCGGGCGATGCGGGTCACCTGAGCCCGCTGGAAGTCGGCTTTCAGGTCGAGCGAGCCGCGGCCGTGGCCGGGATTGCTGTAGCTCGCGGTCGCGCTCGCCTCGACGTCCGGGTTCGATACGCTGAAATCGTTGAGCTTGACCGCGAACGCGGGACGCGTGTCGCCCGGTGCCTTCTTGCCCATCGTCCACTCGGCGCGGCCGCGCAGACGCGCGAGCGTGAGACGCGGATCGTCGAACACGCCCGGCAGCGTGATCGCCAAGCTGGACGTATCGAGGTTCGCGCGGCCGCCTTTTTCGTCGGCGTCGACGGTGCCCCACAGGTTCTCGATGCCGGGAATGCCGGCGCGCGGGTGGCCGCGCGGCGTCAGGCCAGGCCCCGGCTCCTGGGCGGCGAAGCTGATGCCCTGCAGATCGCCCTTGAAGCGATAACGCTCGATCGGCTCCGCACCCGTCGGCCGATGGTCGCTGCCCACTTCTCCGGATTCCGGTTTGCCGCGCTCGACCTCGATCACGTAGTTCGCGACCAGCCCGCGCGGATCGATGCGCACGAGTTCGTTCAGAAAGTGCCGCGGCAACGGCAGCGCGCGGCTGAATTCGGCGAGGATGCCGAGATCGACGCGATCGCCGCTGATGCTCAAGAGCTGCCCGTGCTGCTGGGACGCTGTCCGGTAGCGGCTGTCGAGGGTCCGGAAGCGCAGGATGCGCGTGAGCGGCGTGCCGTCTTCGAGCGGCGGCTGGCCGAGCTCGGCGCGCAGATCCGACAACTGCAGCCGGTATTCGCCGTCGTCTGACTCGACGCGCCACAGGAAGTGGGCGATCGGCACCAGCAGCTTTGGCTGGGTCGGACGCACGCGCATCGCGACGTCGTTGCCGCTCAACTGGCCGGTCGCCTGGTTCATGCGGCCTTCGCTGAAGTCGATCCAGATCGCATTGTCGATGCGGCCGGCGAACGTCTCGATCGGGAATTCAATGTAGCGCGCGAGCGTCGGCAGGTCGACCGGGCCCGTCGACATATACACCTGGCCGGTCCAGTTGATCGGCTTGCCTATCGCAGAGAGCGGCGCGTGGCGGAAGTGCGTGCGGAAGTCGAGCGGTCCTTTCAGCACGCGGCCGTCGGGCGGCGCCTGCAGCGCCATGCGGTGGTCGTGGCCGTCATTGAGGATCGCGATGCGGATATCGCGCAGCGCCAGTTCGGGTTCGTGGCGCGTCGCGTCGCGCCAGCGCAGCACGCCGCCGCGCACGACGATCGCCTGCTGACGCAACAACCAGGTGGACAGCGCGTCGTTGCCGCTGTGGCGCGTCGGCACCGGCACGCCTGCGACCGACAGCACGCCGTCGTCGCTGCGCGACACCAGCACGTCCGGCTGATCGACGATCAGGCTCGACAGCGCCGGATGAAACTCCCACAGCGAGCGCCAGGACACCGTCGCGGTGGCGTGCGGAATCGTCAGCGCGGGTTGGCCGTCGTGATCGCGGATGACGAGGTTGGTGACGTCGAGCCCAGGCTGGAAGCCGCTCCAGTGCGGTGCGAGCCGGCCGATCGTGAATTGGGTGCGCAGCTTGTCGGAGACCGCGGCTTCGATGCGCGGCCGGAACGTGTCGATACGCGGCAGCACCACATAGCGCAAGCCCAGAAACACTCCGCCCGCGATGAAATAGAGGACGAGTGCGAGCGTGGCGAGCACCCGCAACGTCCGACGCAGCACGATGTGGTCGCTTCCGCTCACATGCCGGACCTGCGATGGGGCTTGCGGGTCGGCGGATTCGTTTCGCTCGGACATGCTGCGGCGGCTGGGCGTATGGTAGTTTTGCGTGTTAACGACGAAATGTAACACACGGGAAAGCGTCGGGCGGAGTTCCTGCAACCCCTGTCCGAAAGCCCGTGACGGGGATTTGCGAGGCCGTCCGGCACGGGGTTCGGCATGCTTGCCGCCGCGTGCCGATCGCACAATAGAACGATATGACAGCGACCCCGAAACGACACCCCGACATCGTCAGAACACCGCCGGACAAATTCGATCAAGCAACGAGCGAGCCAGATTTTTGATGACTGACGCAACCCTCCTGAGTTCCAGCTATTCGCACTATGCCGCGCGCGCCGCCGCGGCCCGCCCGCAACTGGCCGCGCATGTCAGCGCGCTGGCCGACGAACCGTTGACGCGCGAGCGCATCGACGCGCGTCTCGACGCGCTGTGCGCCGAGACGGCGGGCCCCGCCGGTGCGCCGCTCAACGAAGATGCGCTGAAGCGCGCGCTGCGCCAGTTGCGTACCGAAGTGTTCTGCGCGGTGATGGAGCGCGACCTGGCCGGCGAGGCCGATATCGCCGAAGTCACCGGCGCGATGACCGATCTCGCGGAAACGACGATCCAGCGTGCGCTGACGGTGCTGAGCGCCGAGCTCGAAGCGCTGTATGGCGAGCCGCGCGACCAGCAGGGCGAACGGCTCACGCTGGGTGTGGTCGGCATGGGCAAGCTCGGCGGGCGTGAGCTGAACGTGTCGTCTGATATCGATCTGATCTTCGTCTATGAGGACGACGGCGAGACTACCGGCGGCCAGCGCTCGCCGCTCGCGACCCAGGAGTTCTTCACCCGGCTCGGCAAGCGGCTGATCGGCGCGCTCGCCGAAGTCACCGCCGACGGCTACGTATTTCGCGTCGATATGCGTCTGCGGCCGAACGGCGATTCGGGGCCGCTCGTGTGCAGCCTCGGCATGCTCGAAGAGTATTTCTACGTGCAGGGCCGCGAGTGGGAGCGCTATGCGTGGATCAAGGGCCGGCTCGTATCCGAGGGCGCGAGCGCCTCGGCACAGCGGCTGCAGAAGCAGCTCGACGCGATCGTCACGCCGTTCGTCTATCGACGCTATCTGGATTTCGGCGTGATCAGCGCGATCCGCGCGCTGCATCTGCAGATCCGCCAGGAGGCGCAGCGCCGCGCGTCGATGCGCCCCGACAAGGCCGACGACATCAAGCTCGGCCGTGGCGGCATCCGCGAAATCGAATTCAGCGCGCAGGTGTTCCAGCTGATCCGCGGCGGGCAGGACGCCGGCTTTCGCGTGCGGCCGACGCTCGCCGTGCTGCGCCACGCGGCTACGCATGGGTTGATGGACCCGTCGGTGTGCGTGAAGCTGTCGCAGGCGTATCGCTTTCTGCGCGAGCTCGAGCATCGTTTGCAATACCGCAACGACGCGCAGACTCACGCGATGCCCGTCGATCCCGAAGACCGCGCGGCGCTCGCGCGCGCGATGGGCTGCGACGACTACAAGGAGTTGATGACGAAGCTCGACGCGCATCGCGAGTTCGTCGAACAGCAATTCGATCAGATTTTCGCCGACAAGGTGGGCGGTCGCGACGGCTGCGGCGCGCCGGAAGACGGTGCCGCCGCGTGGGTGTGGAGCAGTGCGCTCGCCGACGACAGCGCCGACGACGCGTTGCGCGCACGCCTGATCGAACTGGGCGTGGCCGAACCCGGCGAGTTGCTGGCACGGCTGCAGGCGGTGTGGCGCTCGTCGCGCTACACGGGGCTGAACGAGCGCAGCCGGCAGCGTTTCGACATCGTCGCGCAGCGCGCGCTCGAAGCCGCGCGCACGCTGGAGCCGGCCGAGCGGCGCGGCGACACGGTCGCGCGCCTGTTCGATCTGCTCGAAGCGGTGAGCCGGCGCGGCGCTTATCTGGCGCTCTTGACCGAGTATCCGCAGGCGCTGCACCAGGTGCTGTCGGTGCTGGGCGGCTCACGCTGGGCGGCCGGCTATCTGATCCGCCATCCGCAGCTGCTCGACGAACTGCTCGACGGCGAGGCGATCAACAGCCCGTTCGACTGGCCCGAATTCAAGCGTACGTTGCGTTTGCGGCTCGCCGCCGCCGATGGCGTCGAGCAGCAGATGGATCTGCTGCGGCACGCGCATCAGGCCGAGGTGTTCCGCATTCTGCTGATCGATCTTGCCGGCAAGCTGTCTGTCGAGCACGTCAGCGACCGGCTGTCCGAGCTCGCCGACGCGGTGCTGGACGTGACGATCGACGCCGTGTGGAATCAGTTGGCCAAACGCCACCGCGACACGCCGCGCTTCGCGGTGATCGCCTACGGCAAGCTCGGCGGCAAGGAGCTCGGCTACGCGTCGGACCTCGACCTGATCTTCCTGTACGACGATCCCGACGATGCCGCGGCCGACGTCTACGCCACCTTCACGCGGCGCCTGATCACATGGCTGACCACCGCGACCGGCGCCGGCACCTTGTTCGACATCGATCTGCGGCTGCGGCCCAACGGCGAATCGGGCCTGCTCGTCACCGATCTCGACGCGTTCCGCCGCTACCAGCTTCGCGAGGGCGACGCGGCGAACACCGCGTGGGTGTGGGAGCATCAGGCGCTGACGCGGGCACGCTACTGCGCGGGCGATCCGGAGATCGGCGCGAAATTCGAGGCGATCCGCGAACAGGTGCTGACGACGCCGCGCGAAGCGCCGCCGCTCGCGAAGGAGATCGCCGAGATGCGCGCGCGTGTCGAAGCGGGTCACCCGAATCAGACGCCGACTCTGTTCGACCTGAAGCACGACCGCGGCGGCATGGTCGATATCGAGTTCACCGTGCAGTACTGGGTGCTGCTGCATGCGGCGCGCGATCCGGAGCTGATCCGCAATACCGGCAACATCGCGCTGCTGCGTGAAGTGTCGCGTTTCGGGCTGATGAGCGAAGCGGAAGCCGAGACGGTCGGCGCTGCCTATCGGCGCTATCGCAAGCTGCAGCACACGCTGCGGCTCGATGGTATGGAGAAGGCGCGGGTCGATCCGGCGCTGGTCGCAGCCGAGCGCGAGGCGGTGCTGGCGTTGTGGAAAAGGGTGTTTGGGTAATGGCGCTTACGCATTTCGCGTAGCGCTGGCGCATCATGCGCGGCCGGGATCGGTGTGACGTCCCGGCCAATCCGACTCACGCCGTGTGCGGTGAGCTGCGCACGGCGCAATCTCAGGCGGCCAGCATTTCCTTCGCGTGCTTGCGCGTGGTCGCGGTGATTTCGAGGCCGCCGAGCATGCGCGCGACTTCCTCGATGCGGCTCGCCTTGTCGAGCGAGGTCACGCTGCTGAGCGTGCCGCCGCTGCCGTTGCTCATCTTTGCGACCTGGAAATGATGATCGCCGCGCGCGGCGACCTGCGGCAGATGGGTCACGCACAACACCTGGCGCGCCTCGCCGAGCTGATGCAATAGCCGCCCGACCACTTCGGCCACGCCGCCGCCGATGCCGGTATCCACTTCGTCGAAGATCAGCGTCGGTGTCGGGCTGGCCGCGCTCGCGATCACTGCGAGCGCGAGACTGATACGCGCGAGTTCGCCGCCCGACGCGACCTTCGCGAGCGGCCGCAGCGGCACGCCGGCGTGACCGGCGACGCGAAACTCGATCTGCTCGAGCCCATGCGCGCCGCCTTCGGGCAACGGCACCAGCGCGACTTCGAAGCTGCCGCCTTTCATCGACAATTCCTGCATGCCGGTCGTGACCGCCTCGCCGAGCGCCTTGCCTGCTTTCGCGCGTGCCTTCGACAGCTTCTTCGCCTCGCCGATGAACACTTCCTTCGCTTGCGCCTCGGCGGCGCGCAGGCCGTCGAGGTCCGCGGCGGCATCGAGCGCGGCCAATTGCTTGCGGCGCGCTTCGTGTTCTTCCGGCAGCGTCTCGGGCTGCAGGCGGAATTTGCGCGCGGCCGAGTGCAGCGCGTCGAGGCGCTTTTCGACCTGAGCGAGCCGCTCCGGATCGAGCTCGAGCTTCTGCGCGTAGTGGCTCAGCGAATACGCGGCTTCCTGCAACTGGATTTCGGCGGGTTCGAGCGCGGCGAGCACGTCGTTCAGCGCCGGGTCGATTTCCGCGAGGTCGCGCACCTTCGACACGATCGAGCCGAGATGCGTGATCATCGCGTCGTCCGATTCGGACAGCGCGCCGAGCGCACCCTGCACGCCGTCGATCAGATTCGCGGAATGCGACAGCCGCCGATGCTCGGTGTTGACCTCTTCCCATTCGCCCGGCTGCGGCGCGAGCTTATCGAGTTCGGTGAGTTGCCACGCGAGTCGCTCGCGTTCGAGTTGCAGCTCGCGATCGCGCGTTTGCGCGTGCTCGACCGCCTGCGCCTTGTCGCGCCACGTGCGCCACGCGCGTGTCACGGCGGCGGCCAGGTCGGACAGGCCCGCGTGCGTGTCGAACAGCTCGCGTTGCGCGTCCGGGCGCATCAGCAACTGGTGCGCGTGCTGGCCGTGAATATCGACGAGCATTTCGCCGACCTCGCGCAGCTGCGCGAGCGTGGCCGCCGTGCCGTTGATGAACGCGCGCGAGCGGCCGTTCGCGTCGACCACCCGCCGTAGCATCACCGTGCCGCCGTGTTGGCCGTCATCGGCAGCGCCGAGCGCCTGCGCATCGAGCCATTGATCGACCTGTGCGTGCGTTTCGAACTCCGCGGTGATGTCGGCGCGGCTCTCGCCGGTGCGCACGACGCTCGCATCGGCGCGCGCACCTAGCGCGAGCGCGAGCGCGTCGATCAGAATCGATTTGCCGGCGCCGGTTTCGCCCGAGAAAACGGTAAAGCCGCTGTCGAATTCGAGGTCGAGCGCGGCGACGATGACGAAGTCGCGTATCGAGAGGTGGCGAAGCATGGAGGTCGTCGGGTAAGCGTGGGATTCGGGTGGCGGTCGCTGCGGCGTTTGCGCTTCAAGGCGCCGCTTGCGGCCTCTGATCTTCTTCGTGCGACGGGTACTCGTGCCAGTGCAGCTTCTTGCGCAGCGTCGCGTAATAGCTGTAGCCGACCGGATGCAGCATCGGCACCGTATGACGCGAACGGCGCACCTCGATCGTGTCGCCGAGCTCCAGCGACGTGAACGACTGCATGTCGAAATTCACGTTCACTTCGCGCCCGGAAACGATCTGGATGCTGACCTTCGAGTCGTCCGGCAGCACGATCGGCCGGTTCGACAGCGCGTGCGGCGCGATCGGCACGAGCACGAAGCCCTGCAATTGGGGGTGCAGGATCGGCCCCTGCGACGACAGCGCGTACGCGGTCGAGCCGGTCGGCGTTGCAACGATCAGGCCGTCCGAGCGCTGGTTGTACATGAAGCGGCCGTCGACCGACACGCGCAGCTCCGCCATGCCCGAAAAACCGCTACGGTTGACCACCACGTCGTTGAACGCGAGCGCGTGGTAGATCGGCGTGCCGTCGCGCACGATGCGCGCTTCGAGCAGCACGCGCTCCTCGCGCTCGAAATTGCCGGACAGCATTTGCGGCACGGTCTCGAGCATGTCGGAGATCGGGATGTCGGTGATGAAGCCGAGCCGCCCGTGGTTGATCCCGATCAAGGGTGTGCGATATGGCGCGAGCTGGCGGCCGATGCCGAGCATCGTGCCGTCGCCGCCGAGCACCACGGCAACGTCGGCGCGCGCGCCGATCTCAGCGGGACGCAGCGCCGGGTAGTCGGTTACGCCGATTTCGGCGGCGGTGTCGGCTTCGAACACGACTTCGAGGCCGAGCCTGGCGAGGCACGCGGCGAGCGCGGTCAGCGGCTCGCCGATGCCTGGCGTATTGCTGCGCCCGACGAGCGCGACGGTCTTGAACTGGCTGGTCACTTGCATGCCGGCATTACACCATAGGTAGGGCCTGAAAAGAACCGCAGGCCAACCCGGTAGCGGGTCGGCGCACGCGGGGCGTCTGCGCATGTCGCGATTATCGTTAGAATGGTGAAGACCCGATGACATGCGCGCTCGCCGACGGCGGCGCATTTGCCGGGAGCGGGCGCCGCGGGCGCTCGCGGCTGCGATGCCATTGAGCTAAAATTTTTCGTCATGCTAGATCCTCGCGCACAAACCCTCCTCAAAACGCTGATCGAGCGCTACATCGCCGAAGGTCAGCCGGTCGGCTCGCGCACGCTGTCACGTTACTCGGGCCTCGAGCTGAGCCCGGCCACGATCCGCAACGTGATGTCGGACCTCGAGGATCTGGGGCTCGTGATCAGTCCGCATACGTCGGCGGGGCGCATTCCGACGCCACGCGGCTACCGTCTGTTCGTGGACACGATGCTGACGGTCGAGTCCGCCGCCGACGAAGAAGCGGTGATGCGCGCGGTCAAAACCACGCTGCAGGTGGGCGAGCCGCAGAAGATCGTCGCCGCGGCGGCGAGCGTGCTGTCCAACCTGTCGCAGTTCGCCGGCGTGGTGCTCACACCGCGCCGCAGCCACGTATTCAAGCAGATCGAATTCATGCGCCTGTCCGACAAGCGCATTCTGCTGATCATCGTGACGCCCGAAGGCGACGTGCAAAACCGCATTCTCGCCACCCAGCGCGACTTTTCGCCTTCGCAGCTGGTGGAAGCCTCCAATTACATCAACGCGCACTTCGCGGGCCTCTCGTTCGACGAAGTGCGCCGCCGCCTGCGCGAGGAAATCGACGAGCTGCGTGGCGACATGACTTCGCTGATGCACGCGGCCGTCACCGCGAGCACCGACGAATCCGATACCGGCGAGACCGTGCTGATCTCGGGCGAGCGCAATCTGCTCGAAGTCGCCGATCTTTCGTCGGACATGGCGCGCCTGCGCAAGCTGTTCGATGTGTTCGACCAGAAGACCAGCCTCCTTCAGTTGCTCGATGTGTCGAGTCATGCGGCGGGCGTGCAAATATTCATTGGCGGCGAATCGACGCTGGTGCCGATCGAGGAAATGAGCGTCGTCACCGCGCCGTACGAGGTGAACGGCAAGATCGTCGGCACGCTCGGTGTGATCGGACCGACCCGCATGGCCTACAACCGCGTGATTCCGATCGTGGACATCACCGCGCGGTTGTTGTCCATGACGCTCAGCCAGCAGTAGTCCTCGCGCTTTGCGGCGCTGCCGTCATCGCAGCCCGTGCCGGCCATGATGCGCGAACGGGCGGCGTCTGCCAATCGTCCGAATGGCCAGGGTCCGGCGGCGCCCGGCCGAACCCGCGCCGCTATAATGAATCTCCATTGAATCGACTCGCCGCGTGACGCGGCGATTTCTGCTGCCTATGCGCTTCGACCTCGAGCGGCCATCACAGAACGCCACATCGCATCGCGTCGCCGTGTTGCTGATCAACCTCGGCACGCCCGATGCGCCGACGCCGCGCGCGGTGCGCCGCTATCTCGCGCAGTTCCTGTCCGATCCTCGCGTGGTCGAAATTCCCGCGCTGCTGTGGCAGCTGATTCTGCGTCTGCTGATCCTGCCGTTTCGCGGCCGCAGCTCCGCCAGGAAGTACGCGGCGGTGTGGATGCCCGAGGGCTCGCCGCTGCGCGTGCACACCGAAAAGCAGGTCGAGGGCTTGCGCCATCTGCTGCAAGTCAACGACTACACGGTGCTGGTCGACTACGCGATGCGCTACGGCACGCCCGGCATTCCCGCAATGCTGAACCAGCTGAAGCTCGCTGGCGCCGAGCGCGTGCTGCTGATGCCGATGTATCCGCAGTATTCGGCGTCGACCACCGCGACCGCGTTCGACGAAGCCTTTTCCGCGCTCAAGCGCATGCGTAACCAGCCGGAAGTCCGCACGGTTCGCCAGTACGCCGATCACCCGGCGTATATCGCGGCGCTTGCCGCGCAGGTGCATCACCACTGGCATCTGCACGGCCGCCCCGATTTCGCGGGTGGCGACAAGCTCGTGCTGAGTTTCCACGGCGTTCCCAAGCGCACGCTCGACCTCGGCGACCCGTATCACGAGCAATGCCAGCAGACCGGCGCACTGCTGATGCAGGCGCTCGAGTTGACGCCGGTCGAATGCCGCATCACGTTCCAGTCGCGCTTTGGCAAGGCCGAATGGCTGCAGCCCTATACTGCGCCGACGTTGAAGGAACTCGGCGCGGCAGGCGTGCGGCGTGCTGATGTGTTTTGTCCGGGTTTCACCGCCGACTGCCTCGAAACGATCGAGGAAATCGGCATGGAAGTGCGCGACGAATTTCTACAGGCGGGTGGCAAGGAGTTTCACCGGATCGCCTGTCTGAACGCGTCTCAGCCGTGGGTTGCCGCGCTCGGCGAAATTGTCGCGCAACACCTGCAGGGCTGGCCGGTGCAAGCGGTGCCGGTGCCGCACACGACAGGAGCTTGAATACGCAGATGAACTACCGTATTTCAACCGAACCGGGCGCGAAACTGCGCATCGACAAATGGCTGTGGGCCGCGCGCTTCTTCAAGACGCGTTCGTTGGCCGCGGATGCGGTCGACAAGGGGCGGGTGCGCATCGGCGGCGCGGCCGTGAAGCCGGCCAAGGACGTGCGTGTCGGCGATCTGGTCGAAATCGAGATCGAGCGCTACGTGTGGCAGGTCGAGGTGCTGGGCGTATGCGACGTACGCGGCCCGGCGAGCGTGGCGCAGACGCTTTACGCGGAAACCTCGCAGAGCAAGGAGAAGCGGCAGGTCGAGCAGGAACGGCGCAAGGTGTATCACGAGCCGGCCGCCGCGCTGCACGGGCGACCGACCAAGCGCGACCGGCGCACTATCGACAGATTTTCGGGTGGGAACTAAAAAACTGCTCGACCGTGGCATGTGCGCCACCGTACTCGGTGGTGTGGTCGTTGACCGCGCCGGACATGCAGATTGTCGTGGTGCCCGCGATCAGTACCAGTGCGACCACCCCGATTGCAACGGTCAGTTTCACGGTACTCCCCTCGATGGGCTGAAACGGGCTATCGGAACGACTGTCAGGTGTCGGTAAGGCTTACGTCAAATTAGGGTTAACGTGCGTTGCCGCTCCATGACTGGAGAATAGGTCAGTTGCGGGCTGCACTCAATCCCTATCTGATTGCGCCACGTGAATGCTTGTTACGGCGCATTTCGCCTGCACGACGGTGGTGCGAAAAAACCTCGGAGCCGCTTGAAACGGCTATTTCAGACCCCATCTGGGGTCCGGTCTGGCGGATCGGCGCGAAGACACGTGTCGCGATTTTGCGAAGCACGAATCGTACGGTGTCGGAACGGCTTTTTCCGCCTTTGCTTTTACTTTTTAACGACTTTCAGCGACATGGAAAACACGCAAGAGAACCCGACGAGCCAGAATCCCACGCCCGCCGACGAAGCCGCGCGCCAGGCCGCCGAGACGGCTGAGGCCGCTACTCAACAGCAGAACACCGGCGCCACCACTGAATCCGCCCAGGCAGCCGCCGAGCAGGCGCTGGCCGACGCTCAGGCGAAGATCGCCGAGTTGCAGGAAGACTTCCTGCGCGCGAAGGCCGAAACCGAAAACGTGCGCCGTCGCGCTCAGGAAGACGTCGCCAAGGCGCACAAGTTTGCGATCGAGAACTTCGCCGAGCATCTGCTGCCGGTGGTCGACAGTCTTGAGGCGGCCGTCGCCCATTCGTCCGACGACCTGCAGAAGGTCCGCGAAGGCGTCGAACTCACGCTGCGCCAGTTGAGCGGCGCGCTGGAGAAGGGCCGCGTCGTGGCCATCAATCCGGTCGGCGAGAAGTTCGACCCGCATCGCCATCAGGCCATTTCGATGGTGCCGGCCGACCAGGAGCCGAACACCGTCGTCGCGGTGCTGCAAAAGGGCTTCGTGATCGCGGATCGGGTGCTGCGTCCCGCGCTCGTGACCGTCGCGGCGCCGAAGTAAGCACGTCGACGGGCATCTCGGCGTCAGCGCCGGCGGCGTCTGCCTCGTCGCTTCGCATCGGCGCGCGCCGCGAAACATCCAGTCGATTCAGGCACTTCCGGCGGACCGCGCCGGGGCGCCGTGCAAGCTGACGGAGCGGGCTCGCAGCAAGGATTCACGAGCCCGCCCCGTGATTGAAAAAAATTAAAGACCGCATCGCAATAGAGGTCTTGAAAACGATGTGGCCGCACTTATTTTGAGTGCAGGTAGGAATTGAGAGCGGATCGTCCCGCCGCCAGATGGGCCAACCGGGCGCTTTCCGCAGCGATCAAAGTCAGGAGATTTGTAAAAATGGGCAAAATCATCGGCATCGACCTCGGCACGACCAACTCGTGCGTGGCGATCATGGAAGGCAACTCGGTCAAGGTCATCGAGAACTCGGAAGGCGCGCGCACCACGCCGTCGATCATCGCTTACATGGAAGACAGCGAGATCCTGGTCGGCGCGCCGGCCAAGCGTCAGTCGGTCACGAACCCGAAGAACACGCTGTTCGCGGTCAAGCGCCTGATCGGCCGCCGCTTCGAAGAGAAGGAAGTGCAGAAGGACATCGGCCTGATGCCCTACAAGATCATCAAGGCCGACAATGGCGACGCATGGATCGAAGTGCGCGACCAGAAGCTCGCGCCGCCGCAAATTTCCGCCGAAGTGCTGCGCAAGATGAAGAAGACCGCTGAGGACTACCTCGGCGAGACCGTCACGGAAGCCGTGATCACGGTGCCGGCGTACTTCAACGACAGCCAGCGTCAGGCGACCAAAGATGCAGGCCGCATCGCCGGTCTGGAAGTGAAGCGGATCATCAACGAACCGACCGCAGCCGCATTGGCATTCGGGCTGGACAAGGCTGAAAAGGGCGACCGCAAGATCGCGGTGTTCGACCTCGGCGGCGGCACGTTCGACATCTCGATCATCGAAATCGCGGACGTCGACGGTGAAATGCAGTTCGAAGTGCTGTCCACGAACGGCGACACGTTCCTCGGCGGTGAAGACTTCGATCAGCGCATCATCGACTACATCATCGGCGAGTTCAAGAAGGAACAGGGCGTCGATCTGTCGAAAGACGTGCTCGCGCTGCAGCGCCTGAAGGAATCGGCTGAAAAGGCGAAGATCGAGCTGTCGTCGAGCCAGCAGACTGAAATCAACCTGCCGTACATCACGGCCGACGCGTCGGGTCCGAAGCACCTGAACCTGAAGATCACGCGTGCGAAGCTGGAAGCGCTGGTTGAAGAACTGATCGAGCGCACGATCGAGCCGTGCCGCGTGGCCATCAAGGACGCAGGCGTGAAGGTCGGCGAAATCGACGACGTGATCCTGGTCGGCGGTATGACCCGTATGCCGAAGGTGCAGGAAAAGGTGAAGGAGTTCTTCGGCAAGGACCCGCGCCGTGACGTGAACCCGGACGAAGCCGTGGCCGTTGGTGCCGCGATCCAGGGCCAGGTTCTGTCGGGCGACCGCAAGGACGTGCTGCTGCTCGACGTGACCCCGTTGTCGCTCGGCATCGAAACGCTCGGCGGCGTGATGACGAAGATGATCAACAAGAACACCACGATCCCGACCAAGCACGCACAGGTCTACTCGACGGCTGACGACAACCAGAGCGCCGTGACGATCAAGGTGTTCCAGGGCGAACGCGAAATGGCAGCGGGCAACAAGCTGCTCGGCGAGTTCAACCTCGAAGGCATTCCGCCGGCACCGCGCGGCGTGCCGCAGATCGAAGTGAGCTTCGACATCGACGCGAACGGCATTCTGCACGTCGGCGCGAAAGATAAGGCGACCGGCAAGGAAAACCGCATCACGATCAAGGCGAACTCGGGCCTGTCCGAAGCCGAAATCGAGAAGATGGTGAAGGATGCGGAAGCGAACGCGGAAGAAGATCACAAGCTGCGTGAGCTGGCCGACGCCCGCAACCAGGGTGACGCACTCGTCCACAGCACGAAGAAGGCGCTGACCGAGTACGGCGACAAGCTCGAAGCGGGTGAGAAGGACAAGATCGAAGCCGCGTTGAAGGAACTCGAAGACACGCTGAAGAGCAGCTCGAGCGACAAGGCTGCGATCGAAGCGAAGATCGAAGCGGTGGCCACGGCCTCGCAGAAGATGGGCGAGAAGATGTACGCCGACATGCAGGCTGCGCAAGGTGCCGAAGCGGCAGCGGGCGCGGCGGGCGGTGCGGGTGCCGGTGCATCGGCGGGCGCGAGCCAGCAGGCCGACGACGTGGTCGACGCTGAGTTCAAGGAAGTGAAGAAGGACTAAAGCCAGGTCGGCATCCGACCGTAAAGCCGTGCACAGCAATGTGCACGGCCCGGCTGCACGAGATCGGCGCCCTTGGGGCGCCTTGAGTGCAAGAGCGGTTTTTCGCGCCTGGCGAGCCTTTTGGGCTCTCCGGGCACGTTCGTTTTATGGAGGGCGTTGTTTTGAACCGTGTCGAGACGCGGCGCAGACAGCGGCCGGACGAGTCGCAAGACTCCACAGCATTCACAAGGAGCTACCGCGTCGCTTTGCGCGGCGGCGTTGAACCGATATGGCGAAACGGGATTACTACGAGGTTCTGGGCGTCGCAAAGAACGCGAGCGACGACGAAATCAAGAAGGCTTATCGCAAGCTTGCGATGAAGCACCACCCCGACCGCAATCCGGGCAACAAGGATGCGGAAGAGCATTTCAAGGAGGTGAAGGAAGCCTATGAAATGCTGTCGGATTCGCAAAAGCGCGCCGCGTACGATCAGTACGGTCACGCGGGCGTCGATCCGAACATGGGTGGGGCCGGTGCGCAAGGTTTCGGCGGCTTTGCCGACGCATTCGGCGACATCTTCGGCGACATCTTCGGCCAGGCGGCCGGCGCCGGCGCACGCGGAGGCGGCCGCGCGGGCCCGCAGGTCTATCGCGGCGCCGATCTGCGCTACAGCATGGAAATCACGCTCGAGCAGGCCGCGCACGGCTACGACACGCAGATCCGCGTGCCGAGCTGGGTTTCGTGCGAAGTCTGTCATGGCTCGGGCGCGAAGCCGGGCACCAAGCCGGAAACCTGCCCGACCTGTAGCGGCTCGGGTTCGGTGCGCATGTCGCAGGGCTTCTTCAGCATCCAGCAGACTTGCCCGAAGTGCCACGGCAGCGGCACCTACATCCCCGATCCGTGCAACCACTGCCACGGCGCGGGCAAGGTGAAGGAAACCAAGACGCTCGAAGTGAAGATTCCGGCCGGTATCGACGACGGCATGCGCATCCGCTCGGCCGGCAACGGCGAGCCGGGCATCAACGGCGGACCGTCGGGCGATCTGTACGTCGAGATTCACATCAAGCAGCACTCGGTGTTCGAGCGTGACGGCGACGATCTGCATTGCCAGATGCCGATCCCGTTCACCACCGCGGCGCTTGGCGGCGATATCGAAGTGCCGACGCTCGCCGGCCGCGCGACCTTCACGGTGCCGGAAGGCACGCAGTCGGGCAAGACGTTCCGTTTGCGCGGCAAGGGCATCAAGGGCCTGCGTTCGAGCATCGCCGGTGATCTGTACGTGCATGTGCAGGTCGAAACGCCGGTCAAGCTCACCGAGGCGCAGCGCGATCTGCTCAAGCAGTTCGAAAAGGCGCTCGTGGAAGGCGGGGCGCGGCATAGTCCGCAGAGCAAGAGCTGGTTCGATCGGGTGAAGAGCTTTTTCGATTGATCTGATTTGGCGGTCAGTATGACGGTGGACAGTCGCGGCGCGGTGTTCGCGCTGCTTGACGATTGCGGTGCAACGGCGGCGCGTCCGTCGAGCCGCTTGTACACGGGTTTCGTGCGCGAGCGGCTCTGCACGGAGGCCGCGCAGCTCGAAGCGGTGTGCGACAGCGTCGCGGCCGATACCCGCAACGGTCTGCACGCCGTCGTGCTGGCCGACTATGAATTTGGCCGTACGCTCGTCGGTATCGACAAGCTTCGGCCCACTGAAACGCAGCGTGGCAATGCCACGCTGCGTTTTTTATTGTTCGAACGCTGTGCGAAGCTTTCGCGCGACGAGGTCGACGCGTGGCTGATGACGCGGGACAACGGTGCGCCGGAGCCGTCGGTCGCGGGCACGGCGAACGTGCGCGAAAGCGTCGATCGCGCCGAGTTCGATGCGTCGATCGACGCGATTCACGCTGCGCTGCGCGCGGGCGATTCCTATCAGGTCAACTACACGTACCGCCTCGGTTTCGACGTGTTCGGCTCGCCGCTCGCGTTCTATCGGCGTTTACGCGCGCGCCAGCCGGTGTCGTTCGGCGCGCTCATCGCATTGCCCGACGATGCGTGGGTGCTGTCGTGTTCGCCCGAACTGTTCGTCGAGAAGCACGGCCCGACGTTGCGCGCGCGGCCGATGAAGGGCACGGCGCCGCGCTCGCAAGATCCCGCCATCGACCGGGGCAACGCCGAGTTCCTCGCCACCGATCTGAAGAACCGCGCCGAGAACGTGATGATCGTCGATCTGTTGCGCAACGATCTGTCGCGGGTCGCGCGGATCGGCTCGGTCAACGTGCCGGCGCTTTTTACGGTCGAACCGTATGCGTCGGTGTGGCAGATGACGTCGACAGTGGAGGCGACGTTGCTCGACGGCACCTCGTTCGCGACGATCCTGCACGCGCTCTTTCCCTGCGGTTCGATTACCGGTGCGCCGAAGCATCGCACGATGCAGCTGATCGACGAACTGGAAAGCACGCCGCGTGGACTTTATACCGGCGCGATCGGCTGGCTCGATGCGCCGGGCGATGATCACGATTGCGGCGACTTCTGCATGTCGGTCGCGATCCGCACGCTGACATTGACTGGGTCGGCGGCGCAAACGGGCGGCACCGACGGTCTGCGCGGCAGCATGGGCATCGGCGCGGGCATCGTGCTCGACAGCGTGGCCGCCGACGAGCATGAGGAGTGTCGATTGAAAGCACGTTTTCTGACCGGCGCCGAGCCCGGCTTCGAACTGTTTGAAACGATGTACGCGACGCGGGAAGACGGCGTGCGGCATCTCGAGCGGCATGTGCGGCGCTTGTCGTCGAGCGCCGCGACACTTGGCTTCGGGTTCGACGAAGCGCGCATTCGCGAGGAGATTTCCGCGCGATGCGCCGCGCTGCCGGCGCAGACGCCGCATCGTATGCGGCTTGCGTTGAGCAAGAGCGGCGCGACGCAGATCACCGCGGCGATACTTACGCCGTTGGCGGACGCGATCGTTGGGGTTCTGCTGGGCCCAGAAGCGCAGTTCGCGCCGACCCAGGCCGCCGATCCGCTGCTGCGCCACAAGACCACCCGCCGCGCCGACTACGACCGCGGCTGGCGCGAAGCCGAGGCGAAGGGCGCCTTCGATACGCTGTTCTTCAACGAACGGGGCGAACTGACCGAGGGCGGCAGATCGAACGTGTTCGTGAAGCTCGCGGGACGATGGTGGACCCCGCCGCTCGCGTCGGGCGTGCTGCCTGGCGTGATGCGAAGCGTATTGCTCGACGGGGCGTCGGACTTGCAGGCGGGTGAAAAAGTGCTGACGCAGGAGGATGTGCTGAACGCCGAAGCACTGCTGGTGTGCAACGCGTTGCGCGGCGCGATCCCCGCACGGGTTGTTGCTTAGAGCGCTGAGACAAACGGGAATGCCGCGCGCCCGCGCGGCAAACATACATCAGAACGTGTGCTCGGCGCCCGGGAACGAGCCGTCCTTCACTGCCCGCACATAGGCCTCGACGGCCGCCTGAATGTTCGGCTGTCCCTGCATGAAATCTTTGACGAAGCGCGGACGCTTGCCGGGGAAAATCCCGAGCATGTCGTGCAGCACGAGCACCTGACCCGAGCAGTCGAGGCCCGCGCCGATCCCGATCGTCGGAATGCGCAATTGCCTCGTGACCTCGCCCGCGAGTTGAGCGGGGATTGCTTCCATCAACAATGTTTGCGCGCCGGCGGCCTGCATCGCGAGCGAATCGCGCAGCAGCTGGCTCGCACCCGCTTCAGTCTTGCCCTGCACCTTGAAGCCGCCGAACGCATGCACCGACTGCGGCGTCAGACCTACGTGCGCGCACACCGGAACCGAGCGCTCGACCAGGAACCGCACCGTGTCCGCGAGCCATTCGCCGCCTTCGAGCTTGACCATCTGCGCGCCCGCGCGCATCAGTTCGACCGAACTCCTGAACGCGTCTTCGCGCGTGCCGTACGTGCCGAACGGCAGGTCCGCCATGATCAGCGCCGACGGCCGCGCGCGCGACACGCTCGCCGTGTGATACGCGATGTCCGCCAGCGTCACGGGCAGCGTAGTCGCCTGACCTTGCAGCACGTTGCCGAGCGAGTCGCCGATCAGAAGTACGTCGACGCCGGCGCGATCGAGCAGCGCGGCGAAGCTTGCGTCGTAGCAGGTGAGCATCGCGATCTTTTCGCCGGCGTCGCGCATTGCCTGCAGTTTCGGCACGGTGATCGCGCTCCGGCTCGCTTCCTGCAAATAAGTCATGGTCAATCCAGTGAGAAAAATGAACTAGCCGCGCCGCTTACAGCGACGTGGATTTGACAAAGAATTCCTTGCGGCCGCGCATCGTCTCGATGCGTTCGGCGAGCAGCGCAAGGTCCGCGTCGGAGTCGAGCGGATTCAGGTGTTCGGCGTTGACCGTCAGCACGGGAGTGCGGTCGTAGTGGTAGAAGAATTCGTTGTATGCGTCGCAGAGTGCGCGCAGATACGCATCGGAAATCTGCAGCTCCATCGGCACCGCGCGCTTCTGGATGCGCGCGAACAGCATCTCGGGACTCGCCTGCAGATAAACGACGAAGTCCGGCTCCGGCGCCTTGACGTCGAGCCGCGCGGCAAGCGCGCGGTACAGTTGCCACTCGTCTTCCTGCAAGGTCAGACGCGCGAAGATGTCGTTTCGCTGCGTGATGAAGTCGGCGATCAGCGGCGTGCCACTCGCCTGCGCGGCGCTCACTTCCTGCGCCTGCTGCGCGCGTTGCAGCGCGAAGTGCAACTGCACCGGCAGCGCATAGCGCGCGGTGTCGCGGTAGAAGCGTTCAAGAAACGGATTGTCCTGCGAGCGCTCGAACAGTTCGTGCATCGACCAGCGTTGCGCGAGGCGCCGCGCGAGTGAGGTCTTGCCGACGCCGATCGGCCCCTCGATCGCGATATAGCCGAACGGCGGGCGCAGCTGAGGCGCGGTGACCGTGAGCGGCGGCGAACTCATTCGCAGCGGCCTTTCTCGGCGGAATTACCGGCGAGTGCATTGAGCATCGGACACTGGCAGGGCCCCTTCACCTTCTCGATGCGCTGATCGCTGACGCTATCGAGCAGCGCGTCGGCCCTGCCATGTTGCGGAATCACGATCGCCGCGTCGATCTCGACCAGCGGCACCAGCGCAAACGCTCGCTCGACGAGGCGTGGATGCGGCACGATCAGATCGGCTTCGTCGATCGATTGATCGCCATACAGCAGGATGTCGAGATCGAGCGTGCGCGGCGCATTGCGGAACGGCCGCTCACGGCCGAAATGATGCTCGATCTTGTGACACAGCGCGAGCAGATGCCGCACGGGGAGCGTCGTTTCCAGCTTCACGACGCAATTGAAATAGTCGTCGCCGCCCGCGTCGACCGGGGCGGTGCGATATAGGCTCGATTTGGCGAGCACGGTGATGGTGTGCTGTTGTGCGAGGCACACCACCGCGTCTTTCAGGGTCTGGCGCGCGTCCCCGAGATTCGCGCCGAGGCCAAGATAAGCAACCGTCATGGCATAACTTCCTGCAACTATCGTTTCGACGGCTCTTCCGCGAACGCCGCGTCAGTCTTCGTGCGAGCCTTCGCGGCCCGCGTCGTTGTCCGTGCGTTCGGCGGACGAGCCGCCCTCCACCCCGTCACCTGATTTGCGGTTTCTGGCGCCACCGCGCCGCCGTCGTTTTCTGGGGCTCCGGTCTTTCCCGCCTTGCGTGAGCAATGCCTCGCGCGCGGCAGCGTCTCCTTCGATGAACTCCGTCCACCACGCACCGACCGACTCGTCGAGTTCGCCCGATGCGCAGCGCAACAGGAGGAAATCATACCCCGCTCTAAATCTTTGGTGTTCCAGCAGCTTCAGCGCGCTGCGGCCCGAGCGCTTTTCGAGGCGCAGCTGCAGACCCCAGATCTCGCGCATGTCGGCCGAGAAGCGCTTGTGGATCGCGAGCTTTTCGGTCTGCATGTCGAGCACTTCGTCCATCGCGCGATGCAGCGCCGGCACCGGATACTCGCCTTCGGCCTCGAACTTCTGCCAGCGCTGCTGCACGTCGTGCCACAACAGCGTCGCGAACAGGAAGCCCGGCGACACCGGCTTGCCGGCCAGCACGCGTGTATCTGTATTAGAGAGTGCCAGAGAAATGAATTTCTCGCCGGTCGGCTGCTCGAGCACCACGTCGAGCAGCGGCAGCAGCCCGTGATGCAGGCCTTCCTGGCGCAGCCGCTTCAGGCACGCGAGCGCGTGACCCGACAGCATCAGCTTCAGCATTTCGTCGAACAGACGCGCGGCGGGCACGTTGTTGATCAGATCGGCCATCTTCTCGATCGGCGCGCGCGTGGCGTCGTCGATCTCGAAGTCGAGCTTGGCGGCGAAGCGCACGACGCGCAGCATGCGCACCGGGTCCTCACGATAACGCGTGGCCGGGTCGCCGATCATGCGCAGCAGGCGCGTGCGCATGTCGGCCATGCCGTTGTGGTAGTCCAGCACGGTCTGCGTGGCCGGATCGTAGTACATCGCGTTGATCGTGAAGTCGCGGCGCGTGGCGTCCTCGTGCTGTTCACCCCACACGTTGTCGCGCAGCACGCGGCCGCTCGCGTCGACCGCGTGAGTGCGGCGGTCGAGCTCGTCGCGCTTCAGACGCTTCGGCGGCGGCGCGTCGGCCGCGGGCGGATCGACCAGCGCGCGGAACGTCGAGGTCTCGATGATTTCCTGGCCGAACTGCACGTGCACGATCTGGAAGCGCCGGCCGATGATGCGTGCTCTGCGGAACAGCTTCTGCACCTGTTCGGGCGTCGCGTCGGTCGCGACGTCGAAGTCTTTCGGCTTCACGCCGAGCAGCAGGTCGCGCACCGCGCCGCCGACGATGAACGCGCGGAAGCCCGCCTGTTGCAGGCCCTCGGTCACGCGGATCGCATTGCGCGAGATCAGCGTGGGGTCGATGCCGTGCACGTCGTGCGGAATGATGACGGGGACGTCCGGTTCGCGCGGCGCCTGTGCGGCGGCAGCGGCGGTCGATTTGCGACGCGGCCGCGCGGCCGTGCCGGATACGGTCGCGCCGGAAGCGGACTTGCCGCGCGCCGGCGGCTTGTCGTTGGCGTTGTCGTCGACGCTGGCGGCGGAGAGCGTGTCGTCAGCGCTCGCCGTGTCCTGGCCGAATAGCTTGCGGATGAGTTTCTTGATCACGAGGGTTGGAAGAGTTCGAGGATGCGCCAGCCTTTGGCCTGCGCATGGGCGCGCAACGTGTCGTCCGGATTGGTCGCGATGGGATCGGTGACTTTTTCGAGCAGCGGGATGTCGTTGTGCGAATCGCTATAGAAATAGCTGTGCTCGAAGTCGCTCCACGTCTTTCCGAGCGACGCGAGCCACATTTCAGTGCGCACGATCTTGCCTTCCTTGTAGCTCGGCGTGCCGGTCGGGCGGCCGGTATAAGCGCCGTGCGGATCGCCGCCGACGGTCTCCGCCTCGCACGCGATCAGCGTGTCGACGCCGAATGCCTGGGCGATCGGCCGCGTGATGAATTCGTTGGTCGCCGTGACGACGCAGCACAGGTCGCCCGCTTCGCGATGCTGTTTGACGAGCTCGATCGCCACCGGCTGGATGGCGGGCGTAATGACCTCGTGCATGTACTGCGCGTGAAAGTCCGCGAGCTGCGCGCGCGTGTACTTCGCGAGCGGCGTCAGCATGGCGATCAGATAAGCGTGAATGTCGAGCTTGCCGGCCTTGTAGTCGGCGTAGAAGCGGTCGTTTTCACGGGCGAAATTTTCGGCGTCGACCATACCTTTTTTCACCATGAAGCGGCCCCATTCGTGGTCGCTGTCCGTGGGAATGAGCGTGTGGTCGAGATCGAAGAGTGCAAGATTAGCCATGGGGGCCTATTTTACTTGAAGCCGGAAGAGCGGCGTGTGAACCCGGCGTGGTGGCGGGATCGGGCGAGGCGAGCATCGTGCGCAACAGCGGCAGCGTGACCGCGCGTTTCTGTTCGAGCGAGAAGCGGTCGAGCGCGTCGAGCAGCGCCATCAGGCTCGGCATGTCGCGGCGAAAATGCGTGAGCAGGTAGGCCGGCACGTCGTCGGCGAGCATGATGCCGCGCTCGCGCGCCGCGCGTTTCAGCACCGCGGCCTTCGCGTCGTCGGGCAGCGGCGCGAGATGAAACACCAGACCCCAGCCGAGGCGGGTGCGCAAATCCTCGCGCACCGTCATGGCGATCGGCGCCGCGTTGCCTGCGGCGACGAGCGCGCTGGTCGGATGCGCGCGCACCTCGTTGAACAGGTTGAACACGGCGATCTGCTGCGCGGCCGACAGCGCGTCGCAGTCGTCGATCGCATAGAGCGCGACGCGCGGATCGAAGCCGAAGGCGGCGAGGCTGCTTTGCGGACCGGCGAAGCGCGCATGTCCCGGCGGCGCTTCGTGCACGAGCGCCTGCAGCAGATGCGTGCGGCCGCTGCCGGCTTCGCCCCAGATGTAGAAGGTGCGATCGGCGACCGGTCCGGAGGCGAGCGCGTCGTCGAGCTCACGCAGGCGCGTGACCAGCTCGGCGTTCGCGCCGGCGAAGAAATTGTCGAATGTCGATGGCGGCGGGGTGCCGAGATCGAGCGTCAGTTGACGAAGCACAGTAGGGTTAATGCCGAAAATGAGGCTCGCGCCGCGAGTGGCCCGGACCTCGGGGCCTGGAACGTTGCCAGGCGCTTAGTTGTCGTGAAGCGTGCCCGCCGGGTCGTGAGGCCGAGCGTCGCGAAGGGCGGCGGACGGAATTGCGCGGGTCGGCGGCGCCGGAATCGGAGTGTCGTGTGGCAAAGTCGTTTCCAGGATTTCGTCGGAACGCGCGAATTCCAGCCAGGCGGCCAGCATCGGGTAAAATCGCATTTTACCGACCTTCGAGCTTTTCCCCATGAATCAACCGAAATCCGCTCCTGACGCCCAAGGTTTGTCGTATCGCGACGCCGGCGTGGACATCGATGCGGGCGACGCCCTCGTCGATGCCATCAAGCCCTTTGCCAAGAAGACCCTGCGCGACGGTGTGCTGGGCGGCATCGGCGGATTCGGCGCGCTGTTCGAAGTGCCGAAGAAGTACAAGGAGCCGGTGCTCGTGTCCGGCACCGACGGCGTCGGCACCAAGCTGCGTCTCGCGTTCCAGCTGAACAAGCACGACACGGTCGGCCAGGATCTCGTCGCGATGAGCGTCAACGACATCCTCGTGCAGGGCGCCGAGCCGCTGTTCTTCCTCGACTATTTCGCCTGCGGCAAGCTCGATGTCGGCACGGCGGCGACCGTCGTGAAGGGCATTGCGCAAGGCTGCGAGCTGTCGGGCTGCGCGCTGATCGGCGGCGAAACCGCGGAAATGCCGGGCATGTATCCGGACGGCGAATACGATCTGGCCGGTTTCGCGGTCGGCGCGGTGGAAAAGAGGAAGATCATCGACGGCAGCAAGATCGCTCCCGGCGACGTGGTGCTCGGGCTTGCTTCGAGCGGCATCCATTCGAACGGCTTTTCGCTGGTGCGCAAGATCATCGAGCGCGCCAATCCCGATCTGAACGCGGACTTCGACGGCCGCCCGCTCGCGGACGCGCTGATGGCGCCGACGCGCATCTACGTAAAGCCGTTGCTCGCGCTGATGCAGCAGCTCGAGGTGAAGGGTATGGCGCACATCACCGGCGGCGGCCTGGTCGAGAACATTCCGCGCGTGCTGCGCGAGGGTCTGACGGCCGAGCTCGATCATCGCGCGTGGCCGCTGCCGCCGCTGTTCTCGTGGCTGCAGAAGCACGGCGGCGTCGCCGATGCTGAAATGCACCGCGTGTTCAACTGCGGTATCGGTATGGCGGTGATCGTGTCGGCCGCGGATGCCCAGGCGGCAATCGGTCAGCTGTCCGCGGCGGGCGAGCAGGTCTGGAAGATCGGCACGGTCCGTGAGAGCGCGGCGGGTGAAGCGCAGACGGTCGTGGTCTAACGATTGACGAGGGTTCGCGTGGCGTGCAGCAACGGCGCGCCACGCGGGCTTCGAATCCCGTGCTTTACATTTCCCGCTTCAAATCCCCGCTTCAGATCCCTCCGATTCCCTCACTTCGATCGTCGTCTCGAACCAGCGTCTCGATCAACTCCACCACCCGCGCCGTCGCGTGCGGATCGCAGCAATCCACCACCTGTCTCTCCGGCATGCTGCGCAGCCACGTGAGCTGCCGCTTGCAGAGTTGCCGCGTCGCGAAGATGCCCTTGTCGCGCATGGTCCGATAATCGACCGCGCCATCGAGGTATTCCCACACCTGCCGATAGCCGACGCAGCGCATCGACGACATCTCGGGCAGCAGGTCGCCGCGCGCGCGCAGCTTCACCACTTCATCGATGAACCCATGTGCGAGCATCGCATCGAAGCGCTGCTCGATGCGCGCGTGCAGCACGCCACGCTCGGACGGCTCCAGCGCGACCGGCACGAAGCGCCATGCCGACGCGGCGTCGTCGGTGCGCGCGGGCGCGGCGAGCAGCGCCGACATCGGCTGGCCGGTCAGCATGAAAACTTCCAGCGCGCGCTGGATGCGCTGCGAATCGTTCGGCGCGAGACGCGCGGCCGTGACCGGATCGAGCGCGGCGAGTCGTGCGTGAAGCGCCGGCCAGCCGTCGCGGGCGGCATCGGCGTCGAGCGTCGCGCGTAGTTCGGCATCGGCGCCGGGCAGATCGTTGAGTCCGTGCGTGAGCGCCTTGTAGTACAGCATCGTGCCGCCGACCAGCAGCGGCAGCCGCCCGCGCGCATGAATTTCATCGACGAGCCGCAGCGTATCGGCGCGAAACTGTGCGGCCGAGTACGAGTCGGCCGGATCGACGATATCGATCAGATGATGCGGCGCGACCGCGCGTTCTTCCGCGGTCGGCTTCGCGGTGCCGATGTCCATCTCGCGATAGACGAGCGCAGAGTCGACGCTGATGATTTCGACTGGCCGCCGCGCGGCGAGCGCGAGCGCGGCGGCGGTCTTGCCGGACGCGGTCGGGCCGAGCAGGCACGGGATCAGGGTAGGGCGTGACGTCATGGGCAAGCGGGCGCGCAGCGCGGGCGGTGTGATCGAACGCGGCGCGTTACTGGCCGCGCATGAACAGCCGATCGAGATCGGCCAGCGTCAGCTGATACCAGGTCGGACGCCCGTGGTTGCACTGGTCGGCGCGCTCGGTCGCTTCCATCTGGCGCAACAGCGCATTCATTTCGTCGAGCGTCAGACGCCGGTTCGCGCGCACCGCGTGATGGCACGCGAGCGTGCCGAGCAGTTCGTGCTGACGCTCGGTCAGCACCCGCGAACCGCCGAACGCGTGCAGGTCGGACAGCACCGCGCGCGCGAGCGCTTGCAGATCCGCGTCCTTCAGCAACGCGGGGACTGCGCGGATCGCGAGCGTGGTCGGCGACAGCACCGCGAGGTCGAAGCCGAGCGCATCGAGCGTATCGCGCTCTTCCTCGACCGTGCCGATTTCGACCGGATCGGCCTGCATCGTCTGCGGAATCAACAGCGGCTGCACGGCGATCGCGCGGTCGGCCAGCGCGTTCTTGAACTGCTCGTACAGGATGCGCTCGTGCGCGGCATGCATGTCGACGATCACGAGCCCGTGGCGGTTCTGCGCGAGCACGTAGATGCCGTGGATCTGGCCGAGCGCGAAGCCGAGCGGCTGATCGTCGGTGGCATCGAATGCGGGGGAAGCCGAGCGCGACGCGAACGGTGGTGCGTCGTACGGCGACGTCGTTTCGCTCGCCGAGTCGCGTGCTTCGAACAGCGACGCGCCCTCGACCCGGCCCGCGAGCGGATCCTTGCGGCCGAACAGCGCGTCGTAACCGGCGAGCGGTTGCGCGACCGGCAGTGTGCCTTGCGTCATGCGCGCCTGGCGCATCCACGTGTTGCCGGGCTGCGAGGCGCCGAAGCTGCTGAACCCGTTGCCGCCGCCAAAGCTGCCACGGCTCCCGGCGTCGAAGCCCGCGCCGCTCGAAACACCGGCGCCCGCGACAATGCCGTCGCCTGCGCCGCTGCTGCCACCCAGCGGCGTCGAGCCAAACGAAGCCGGTCCTCCGGCCGACGGCTCCAGGTGCGCCGCATGCCCGCCAGCCGTCGTTTCCGGCGACGCGCCCGCGTGCCGCGCGAGCGCGCGCTGCACCGCATGGAACACGAACTGGTGGATCGAGCGCGAATCGCGGAAACGCACCTCGATTTTCGACGGATGCACGTTCACGTCGACGCCCTCTGGCGGCAAATCGAGGAACAGCACGTACGACGGATAACGCTCACCGTGCAGCACGTCTTCATACGCGGCGCGTACCGCGTGCGTAAGCAGCTTATCCCGCACGAAGCGGCCGTTGACGAAGAAATACTGTTGATCGGCGCGGCCGCGGCTTGCGGTCGGCAGACCGGCGCAGCCGTAGATTGCGAGCGGGCCGGCGGATTCGTCGAGCGGTAAATGGGCGGTCGCGAACGTGTCGCCGAGAATCTTCGCTACGCGCGCGGGCGGCTCGCTCGCGTTCCAGTGTTCGACGGCCTTGCCGTTGTGCAGCACGGAGATCGCGACGTCCGGCCGCGCGAGAGCGGCGCGGCGGATCTGTTCGAGACAGTGGCCGAGTTCGGTCTGTTCGCTCTTCAGGAATTTGCGGCGCGCGGGCGTGTTGAAGTACAGCTCGCGGACTTCGATCGTCGTGCCTTGCGTGCCGGCAGCGGGGCTCAGCACGCCGGTCTCCGCATCGATGCGTACCGCGTGCGGCACGTCGGCCGTGCGGCTCGTGATGCTCATCTGCGCGACCGACGCAATCGACGCCAGCGCTTCACCGCGAAACCCGAGCGTCGCGACCGCTTCGAGCTCGGCAAGCGAGCGGATCTTGCTGGTCGCATGGCGCGTCAGTGCGAGTACGAGTTCGTTCTCGGGGATGCCGCAGCCGTCGTCGGTGATCGAGATGCGTTTGACGCCGCCTTCGTCCAGCAGGATGCGCAGCGTCTGCGCGCCCGCGTCGAGCGCATTCTCGAGCAGCTCCTTGACCACCGACGCCGGCCGCTCGACCACTTCGCCGGCGGCGATCTGGCTGATCAGCTGATCGGGGAGCGGCTGGATCGCGCGCAGCGGACGCGGCGCGGGCGCCGCGCGGGAGCCGTCGGAGGGTGCGGCCGCGGCCGCGGTGCCCGCAGGCGTTTCGGAGAATTCGGACATGGCGAAATTATAGCGACTCGGCGCACGCCGCCCGTGCCGACGCCCGACCCGCAGTTTTTTAATCGAACCGAGGCACTTTCTGTATCATGTCGCGGTCAATTCGCAGCGGTCGGCCCGCCGCTTGCTGCCCCTGTTATTGGGTCGCGCGACGGCCGTTTCTCCTCTACGCAAACACTGGTTTATAAGGACATTCCTTGGATACGTTGCTCCATTTCGCCAACCTTGTCCTACACATCGACAAGTTCCTCGGGGACTTCATCCAGGTGTATGGCACTTGGGTCTACGCGGTGCTATTCGCAATCGTGTTCGCAGAAACCGGACTCGTGGTTCTGCCATTTCTGCCAGGCGACTCGCTGCTGTTCATCGGCGGCGCGTTCTGCGCGGCCGGGCAGATGCATCTCGGGCTGCTGATCCTGCTGCTGCTGGTGGCGGCAATCGGCGGCAATACGACCAACTATCTGATCGGCCGTGCGATCGGACCGCGCGTGTTCAATTCGCATATTCCGGTGCTCGAGCGTTTTCTCGATCGTGCCGCGCTGCAAAAGACTCACGATTTCTATGAGAAACACGGCGGCAAGACGATCGTGCTCGCGCGTTTCATCCCGGTCGTGCGGACCTTTGCGCCGTTCGTGGCGGGTGCGTCGTCGATGACGTGGAGCCGCTTCCAGATGTTCAATGTCGTCGGCGCGCTGTCGTGGGTGCTGCTGCTCGTGCTGCTCGGCTATTTCTTCGGCAACATTCCGTTCATCCGTCAGTATCTGAACGTGATCGTGCTGGTCGGTATCGGCGCGGCAATCGTGCCGGTCGTGCTCGCCGCGTTGTGGAAGATGCTGCGCAAGAATGGCGCGAACGCGAGTACGCGTTGACGAGCTGTTGCCAGGTTTATTTCAGGCCTTGAAAACCGGAAGGCGTCGCGAATCTCGCGACGCCTTTTTTCATGCCGCGGTGCCGGCGACGCGTGCCGGCTTCGCGCGCATGTTAGATCACATCAATCGCGCGTGATCGCGCGCGGCGCGAGCGGCGTTTCCGGCGTCGGATAGCCGGCTTCCTTGAAGGTCTGCACGATCGCGCGATTGGTGTCGAAGTAGACCTGCCAGTAGTTCTGGTTGGACGAATAAGGACGCACGCACAGCAGCGGTCCTTCCGGCGTGAAGCTCAAGACCTCGATGTCCGGCGCGGGGTTTTCGGACACGTTCGGAATCTTCGCGACGGCGGCTTTCAGACGCGCGATCGCGTCGGTCGGATCGACGCCGTTTGCGATCTTCGCGGTCAGCTCGACGCGCCGGAACGGCAGCACGCTGTAGTTCGAGATGGTGTCGGAAAAGATCTTGTTGTTGCCGACGATGGTCATTACGTTGTCCGGCGTGACGATCGTCGTGCCGAACAGGCCCAACTCGGTGACGGTGCCGGTGACCCCCGCGGCCGTGACGAAATCGCCGACCTTGAACGGTCGCAGCACCTGCATGAACACGCCGGCCGCGAAGTGCGCGAGCAGGCCGCCCCATGCAGTACCGATCGCGAGGCCGAGACCGGCGAGCAATGCGGCGAACGACGTCGTCTGCACACCGAAGATTTGCAGGATTGCGAGGACGAGCAGCAGGTTCAGCAACGCGCCGAGAATCGACGCGAGGTAGTGAGCGAGCGTCGGATCGACCTTGCCATTGCGCGCGAGCACCTTGCGCAACAGGTTGGAGATCAGCCCGATGACCCAGCGGCCGACGATCCACAGCACGATGGCGCCGATCACCTTGGTGCCGATGTCGATGCCCCGGGTCATGATGAATGCACGTGCGGTTTCGATATCCAAGATGTTCCTCGTTATAAGTTGTCATCAACGGATTGAACGACGGTGGTGCCATGACCCACAACGCGCGGTCTTCGGGAGTTATAGCCGACGGCGCCCGCCTGCGCAAGGACCGTTCCTGCGCTGCTCGCGGGCGGCAATTGAGAGACGAAGAATGGCGGGAGTATGTGAGAAGCCGGTCGAGCGCGCCGCGCCTACATGCGCAGCCGCGATTCGGAATACGGTGACGTGCGGATGACAACTGCGTTGTCCTGGTCGCTTTTCACGGCTCGCCTGCGCGTCGACATGCGATGCCACGAGAAAGCGATCACGATTGCGAGCGCATATGCGCCAGCACGCTGAAGAAATAAAGTCGGCCGGACGAATTGTCCGTAGCGGCTCTGCGCGTCGGCGAACACGACAAAGGTCAACAAGCCGTCGAGCACGCACGCGACCAGCGCGAGCACGATGAAAATCACCGGGCCACTCAAGGTAGCACCCAACCCAAACCGGTTATACAGTCGACAGGCCATCGACACGATGGCGAGCAAGGCGAGGTTCGATAGCAGATCGAACAGAAAGTTGGTCATTATCGGTTCAATGAAAAAGCAATGCGCCGTGGGTTTGCCGGAACGTATGCTCACGCAAGGTTCAGACATGCTCCGCTGATTCGGCGGCGATCATTGCATATCTTTTCATCTCGATAAATAACCAGAAGAAGCGATAACCGTGTCACTCTTTCTTTCGAGCGCTTTTATGTGCAATTGGAATGTGAAGAGTCGCAGGCCTCCGGTCACGCGAGAACCGCTGTCGGCCCAAGGAAAGAAATCGCCGTTGACACCGCCCTGTCGTAGCCGTATGTCATCTTCGTAGCGATTGCCGCCGACTTCGAAGTTGTGCAACAGATTGCACTGTGGTGAAAACACCAAATCGACATTGTTTAAATTTTGACAAGTCGCTCCGAGCGTCTATCCGTGCGAGGATCAAATGTCGATGTTCCTGACATGAAGATCCAGTTACGGGGGCTCCATGAGTAGCATTCCGCTTATCTGGGCAGCGGTGCCGCATAACAGCGACGGTGTTGTCTTTCAGATCCAACTTGGCCGCGGGCTTCAGCGTTTTCACGTGTCGCGGCGCGTGCTCGAGGATGTGTTCGAGCTCGAACGGAAAGCGTCCGACGCACGCCAACTCGAATTCTTCTACGTGCACGAGCAGCGCATTCTCGCGCGCGCCAGCGCAAAGCGCGCGACACCCAACTCGACCACCGTTTCATTACAGGCCGCCGATTTCGGCGTGTCGAACGACAGCGAGCGCTGGGCGAGGCCGAGCGGCATCGCGCACGGCCTCGTCTAGGCGAGAATGGGCGGCGGTGACTGCTTTCGTCCGCGCCGAACTCGATGTCACCGGATAGACCCGATGCTGCCAGACCCGATGCTGCCGCGCGTCGCGCGCCATCGTTTTCGACGTTTGCGGGTGCGGGCAACGGAAAAAGAAAAGGGCCGACATGCATTCGCATGTCAGCCCTCGAATCTTTTGGTAGGCCGTACGGGATTCGAACCTGTGACCAACGGATTAAAAGTCCGCTGCTCTACCAGCTGAGCTAACGACCCAAAAGAGAAGCGAAATTATATCGGCGAACCGATGACCTGTCAACAGTACAAGGCCGTCAGGCCAAAATGAAAAGCCCGGGCATCACTACCCGGGCTTCCCAGCGAGAGGCGCGCGTGGCTATCACTTCGGACACTGCGCGTTACTGCCGACAACTACATCAAAACGTGATCAATCCGCCACCGCGAACTACTTGATCTGCGACAGCTTGCTCTGCGCCGACTGCGCGACGTCCGAGCCGGCGTATTGCGCGACGATCTGCTCGAGCGTCTTTTTCGCCGCGGCCTTCTGGCCTTGTTCGAGCTGATTGTTCGCGATCGCGAGCAGCGCTTCCGGCGCGCGCGGATGCTGCGGGTACTTGGCCACGATACCTTGCCAGACCGCCGTCGAACCCTTGTAGTCGCGCAGTGCATACAGCGCGTTGCCGAGCCAGTATTGCGCGGTCGGCTGATAGGGGCTGCTCGGATATTTGGAGATGAAGCTGCGGAACGATGCCGCCGCGCTCTTGAAGTCCCCGCTGCGGAACTGCTGTGAAGCCGCGTTGAACGCATCGGTTTCACCCGGCTGCACCTCGCCCTGGACGCCATCCACCGTCTGCTGCTGCGGCTCGAATTTCTTCAGGCGCGTGTCGAGATCGGTGTAGTAGTCCTTCTGCTGCTTTTGCAGCGTCGTGAGCTGGTTCGCCATGTCCTCGTTCTGTCCGCGCAGCGTCGCGACCTGCTGGTTCAGCTGGTCGAGACGGTTGGACTGATCGAGGATCGTGCGCTGCGCCGCCGACAGCTGGCTCGACAGACTATCGGTCTTCGAGCGCAGATCGAGAATGGCCTGGCGGGCCTGATCGTCGTCGAACATGCCCGCGTGGGCGGGCACGGCCACGAGGGCCGAGCCTGCTACGCAGGCCGCTGCGGCAACCCGCAGCCAGGAGAAACGATGCGTCATTCGGCTTATCACCCGTTGACTTACTGTTGATACACGAGGTCGGCGCGGCGGTTCTGTGCCCACGACGCTTCGTCATGACCCGTTGCCAGCGGCTTTTCCTTGCCGAGGCTCACGGCTTCCATCTGCGAATCCGACACGCCCATCAGCGACAGCGAACGACGCACGGCTTCAGCACGCTTCTGGCCGAGTGCCAGGTTGTATTCGCTGGTGCCGCGCTCGTCGGTGTTGCCCTGGATCAGCACGTGACGCTGCGGGTGACCCTTCAGATATTGCGCGTGTTGTTGCAGCAGCGCTTGATAGTCGTCCTTCACCGAGTAGCTGTCGAAGTCGAAGTAGATGCTGCGCTTTGCGAGCGGGCTGTTCGGATCGTTCAGCGGGTCGACGTTGACCGTCGCGACGTCGTTCGGATTCGGTTGACCCGAGCCTGCGCCCTTGCCGGCGTTTTCGTCGAGCTTGACGCCAGAGTGACATGCGGCCAATGCACCGACCATCACGACGGCGAATGCGAAACGAAGTTTGGACATCATTTGATTACTCTCCTTGTGTTATTGCATCAACGTTATTGCATAAACGGGCCCCAGGATGGCTCGCGTACGCTGCCCCCCTGAACGGACAGGACCTGCCGAGTGCGACCATCGGTCGATACTGCGGCCAACACGCCACGGCCGTTCACCTGAGTGGCGTAAAGAATGTACTGACCGTTCGCCGCGAAGCTCGGCGATTCGTCATGTGAAGTGTCCGTCAGGCCCGTAGCGGTTCCGCCTTGCAGGTCCTGGATGTACAGCTTGAATGCACCGCCGACGCGCGAGATGTAGGCAAGCTCCTTGCCGTCAGGACTCACACGCGGGCTGGTGTTGTAGCTGCCCGTAAACGTGACGCGTTGCGCGTTGCCCGCGCTTTCGCCTTGCGCCGGCATCTTGTAGATCTGCGGAGCGCCGCCGCGGTCGCTCGTGAAATAGATCCACTGACCGTCAGGAGAGTAGGTCGGCTCGGTGTCGATCGAGCTGCCCTGCGTGAGACGACGCAGACCGCTGCCGTCCGCGTTGACCGCGAAAATCTGCGTATTGCCGGTACGCGACAACGCGACGGCGAGCGTGCGGCCATCCGGCGACCACGCCGGCGCGCTGTTGTTGCCCTTCTGGTCCGATACGACGATGCGCCGGCCCGTAGGCAGGTCGTGGATATAGACGATCGGCTTCTTCTTCTCGAACGACACGTACGCGACCTTGGTGCCGTCCGGCGACCAGGCCGGCGAGATGATCGGCTCGGGGCTCGACAGCGCGATATGCGCGTCCTGGCCGTCCGAATCCGAGATCTGCAGCTGGTAGCGGTTGCCCGACTTGATCACATACGACAGGCGCGTCGCGAACACGCCGCGATTGCCCATCAGCTTGGCGTAAATGTAGTCCGCGACCTTGTGCGCGCTCATGCGCAGACCGCTTTCCGGGCTCACTAGCACGAGGCCGCCGAGGCTTTCCCCCTTGACCGTGTCGTACAGCTTGAAGCGCACTTCGTACTGGCCGTTCGGCAGGCGGTTCACGCTGCCCGCGACGAACGCATTGGCGCCCTTCGCCTTCCATGCGCCGAGGTCGACGGAGTCGGTCTCGGGCACTGGCGCCGAGCCTGCGTCGATATTCGTGAATTTGCCGCTGCGTTGCAGATCCTGACGCACGATCGTGCTGACCTGCTGCGGGGAGTTCGCTTCATTGGCGAAATTCGCCGTTGCGATCGGAAACTGGGTGGATCCAACGCCCGTCACGAGGACGTTGAGTTGTGCGTTGGCGGCGCCGCCGACGGCGATCAGGCACGTTGCCACGAGTGTTCGCAGGCCTAGCTTGGTCATCAAACTCATGCTGTATGGGTTCCTCAAAACGGTTTTACTTAATACTCGAAGACAGCAGACAGACCGGTAAACGGTTATTTCGTTCCCGCGCAACGCCGGCCTGGTGGGGCGCGGCGTTGGATGTCAGTCGGCTGTCAGCCTGCACATCAAGCTGCCGGACGCAGCGTGATAGTGAAGTAGTCCGGCGTCTTGCCATTCACGTCCCGCGGCATCGGATCGGAGGCTTTCACGGCTCGCAACGCGGCGGCGTCCCACGCGGCGTTGCCGCTGCTGTGGGTAATGTTTGCGCTCAGCTGATTGCCGTCCGGCGAACAGCGCACGGCGATCACGGTCTCCAGTCCTTCCGTTTCGCCGCCCCAGTTCACATGCTGAAGCACCAGCCGGCGTACCTTGTCCGCGTAACCCGGCGATGCCGCCGTGCCCCCGGAGCCGCTACCCGTTCCGCTCTTGCCCAGTCCGTTGCTGCTAGAACTGCTGCCGCCGACGCCACCAGCCAGACCCTGCATCTGCGCGAGCCGCGCGCGACGTTCGTTGTCGAGCTGCTTCTTCGCCTGCGCGGCCGCTTCGGCTTGCGCCTTCGCCTTCGCCGCTTTCTCGGCCTCGGCCTTCTTTTGCGCTTCCGCCTGAGCCTGCTTTTGCTGCTGCTCCTGCTGTTCCTTCAGTTGCTGCTGCTTCTGCTGTTCGGCGAGTTGCTGCTGCTTGAGCTTCTCGGCCTGCTGCTGTTGCTGTTGTTGCTGCTGCGCCTGTTGCTGCTTGAGCTTCGCGGCCTTCTGCGCCGCGAGCTGGGCCGCCTGTTCGGCCGCCAATTGCTGCTGACGCTTCGCTTCCGCTTCCTGCTGCTCTTTCAGCTTCAACTGGCGCTGCTGTTCGGCCAATTGCGCGGCGCGCGCCGCTTCCTGCTGCTGACGCTTCTTTTCCTGCAGCGCGATGTCGGCCTGCTCGTCGCGCACGGGCGGGGCAGGGGCGACCGGCGCGGGCGGCGGCGTGACGACGGGATGCGGGATCGCGGAATCCGGCACCTCGGTCCACAGTTCCGCCTGCTCGCCCTCGGGCGTGCTGTTTTGCCACTGGATGCCGTGATAAAGAAAGAATCCGAGCAGCGCATGCATCACCAGCGCGAACAGAAAAGCTCGCCCGGTGCCGCGTTCACGCGGTGGCTGAAGCGGATATTCGGTGTTCTTGCGGATCATTGCGATTTGACAAGCAATCCAACGCGCTTGACGCCCTGAGCCTTCAACTCGGACATCACATTCATCACGACTTCGTACTTCACGGTTTTGTCGGCGGCGATCACGACGGGCTGATCCGGGTGCGATTGTGCCCGATCGGCGATGAAACCTTTGAGGCCAGCTTTCGTCATGTCTTCCTGCTGCTGCGTGCCGGAGTCGTCCTTGTACTTGACGCTCATGTTGCCGTCTGCGCGGATGTTGACGATCACGGGCGGCGTCTGCTGCTGCGGCGCGGCGCCGCCGACGGTCGGCAGATTGACGATCGACGGTGCGACGAGCGGCGCCGTGACCATGAAGATCACGAGCAGCACGAGCATCACGTCGATGTACGGCACGACGTTGATGTCGGCCATCGCGCGACGCGAGCGCGAGCCACGCATGCTGGAGGAGCGGGAGCCTGCCATCGGGGCCTCCTTAGTGTGCCTGGCGCTGCAGGATGTTCGAGAACTCTTCGATGAAGGTTTCGAAACGGATCGCCAGACGGTCGATGTCGTGCGCGTAGCGGTTGTAGGCGACCACGGCCGGAATCGCGGCGAACAGGCCGATCGCGGTGGCGGTCAGCGCCTCGGCGATGCCCGGCGCGACGTTCGCGAGCGTGGCCTGCTGCACGTTTGCGAGGCCGCGGAACGCATTCATGATCCCCCACACCGTGCCGAACAGACCGATATACGGGCTGACCGAACCGACCGATGCGAGAAACGCGAGGTTCGCCTCGAGCACGTCCATTTCACGCTGGAATGCCGCGCGCATCGCGCGCCGGGCGCCGTCGAGAATCGCGCCGGGATCGTTCAGGCGTTTCTCTTTGCCTTTCAGGAATTCACGCATGCCGGACTCGAAAATCCGCTCGAGCGCGCCGATCGTGTGGCGGTTGTTCGCGGCGCTCTGATACAGCGCCTGCAGGTCGCCGCCCGACCAGAAATCGCGCTCGAAGCGTTCAGTTTGCGCGCGCGCCCGGCGAATCGCAAACCACTTGCGGAAGATGAAAGTCCATGAGAGTAGCGACAGCAACAGCAGCAGAGCCATGACGGCCTGGGCCAGCAGGCTCGCGTTGAGTACGAGTGAAACGATCGACAGATCTTGTGTAGTGTTCATAAAGGTTCGTTTTAACGTCCCGGGAAGGGGGCGTCCGGCTGCAAAGCCGCTTCAAGCTTGCCGTGGGCAAAACGGAAGCTTCGGCGATATCGAAGCCGAACCATGCTTTGTGCTACCTGACCGGTATGAGTTCACTGGCCCCGTAACAACGAGGCTCAGGTATCGTCCGTTGACATGCCGCCGTGGTTCAGTCCGCTCTCTCGCCGACGCCCGGTCCGTGCCGCAGCGCGGCGAGAACCGAAGGCGGGATCGCAGCTGGCCGTAGCGTCGCGCGGTCCACACAGCCAACCCGGACCGACCCGCTAGCAAGCAACGTGCCTTCACGCCAGGCTTCCTGCGCGAAATCTACCGAAGCTCGGCCAAGACGCTCGATCCGGCTGATAATTTTCACGAGATCGTCGAGCCGGGCCGGAGCCCGGTAATCGACCGCGGTACTGCGCACGATGAAAATCGCGTCGTTTTCTTCCGCAAGCCGATGCTGGTCGACGCCACACGCGCGCAGCCATTCGGTGCGAGCCCGTTCGAAAAACTTCAGGTAATTGGCGTAAAACACGATGCCGCCGGCGTCGGTATCTTCGTAGTACACGCGGATGGACCACGTATAGCCGATTTCCGTGCCTGGCTGGCTGGTCGACATATTCATGCGGCGCATTCTACCGGAACGCAAACTCGGGGGTCTGTTTCGAAGTGTGTGTTGCGCTCGGTGGGTGCCTGCGGCGATGGTTGCCGGCTCTGCCGGCCGCGCCGGGACTGGAAGCGCGATATCGGCGCGCCGCGCGAAAAAAGTCAGCACGGGTGATAGGCGGCGGCGCGACCAATGGTAGCGGCCGCCGCCTCAGCCCGCCTTCAAACTCAGCCGCGATGTACGGACAGACCCGCGAACGACTGTGCGACCGGCATCAGCTCGATCGTGTTGATGTTGACGTGGGCCGGGCGCGTGGCGATCCAGTAGATGGAATCGGCGATGTCTTCGGCCGTCAGCGGCTGCACGTTTTCGTAGACCTTGGCGGCCTTGTCGTCGTCGCCGCGATAGCGCACGTTCGAGAATTCGGTGCCGCCGCACAGGCCCGGCTCGATATCCGTCACGCGCAGCGCGGTGCCGGCGAGGTCGGCGCGCAGGTTCAGGCTGAACTGGCGCACGAACGCCTTGGTCGCACCATACACGTTGCCGCCCGCGTACGGCCAGCGGCCCGCCACTGAACCCAGATTGAAGATATGTCCGCGATTGCGCTCGACCATGCCGGGCAGCAGCGCATGCGTGACCTGCACGAGGCCCGTGCAATTGGTCTCGATCATGGTGTTCCATTCGTCGAGGCTCGCCTTGTGTGCCGGCTCGGTGCCGAGCGCGAGGCCGGCGTTGTTGACGAGCACGTCGATCGCGGCGAAGTCGGCGGGCAACGAGGCGGGCACGGCTTCGACGGCGGCGCGGTCGCGCACGTCGAGTTCGTACGGCAGCAGCGCGTCGCCGAGCTCGTCGGCGAGTGCCTGGAGGCGGTCCTTGCGGCGAGCAGTGGCGACGACACGATGGCCGCCCTTGACGAACGAGCGGGCGATGGCGGCGCCGAAGCCGGCCGACGCTCCTGTGACAAACACGATCATTGCAGTTCCCTGGTCGGTAAGAGACAAAGGCCCCAAGCCTACTTCCAATGCCGCGCTGCGGCAAGGATGGACGAGCCGGATCGGCGGCTGCCGCGGCGGCGCGCAACGGGTGCGCGGCGCGGTCGGCGTGCTTTCGTCAGATGGTTGCCCAGCGGGGCCGCCAGACAGTCCGCAGGCCCCGCCAGCAGCCGCCGGAGCACCCGCAAGTCGGTTGCCTATTCGGGCCTCTTCCAATACACTAACGCGCTCGACCCTGCGTGACTGGCGATAGAACCGAGTCGTCTGACTCAGCCGATTCAACCAATCGGGTTCAAGGTGGAACAACCCACCGTGAAGCGCAGGGTGCCGTTTTGCCGTTCGCCTGGGCAGCCGTGAACCGCGCGCATTAATCTGCGCTGACGGTGGCTGGCCTGCCTCGCGTGTGCGGCGACTCTCCACTCGCCACGTCAGGGCAAGCCTCGCCGCCCACAGCGCTGCGTACCCCGCTGTGTACCCTCTACGCAGGATTCGGCGCACGATCCGGTCAACCTGAAAACACTCAACGGAACCCGTATGTTTGACAGAGCCCAAAGCACCATCGCCAACGTCGATCCTGAACTCTGGAAGGTCATCGAGCAGGAAAACCGCCGTCAGGAAGAGCACATCGAACTGATCGCGTCGGAAAACTACACGAGCCCGGCCGTGATGGCCGCGCAAGGCTCGCAACTCACGAATAAGTACGCCGAAGGCTATCCCGGCAAGCGCTACTACGGCGGCTGCGAGTATGTCGACGTCGCTGAGCAGCTGGCGATCGACCGCGTGAAGCAGCTGTTTGGCGCGGAAGCCGCGAACGTGCAGCCGAACTCGGGCTCGCAGGCCAACCAGGGCGTGTTCTTCGCAATGCTCAAGCCGGGCGACACGATCATGGGCATGAGCCTCGCGCACGGCGGCCACCTCACGCACGGCTCGCCGGTCAATATGTCGGGCAAGTGGTTCAACGTGGTCAGCTACGGTCTGAACGAAGCCGAAGACATCGACTACGACGCTGCTGAAAAGCTCGCGCAGGAACACAAGCCGAAGATGATCGTGGCGGGCGCATCCGCGTTTGCGCTGCGCATCGATTTCGAACGCATGTCGAAAATCGCGAAGTCGGTGGGAGCCTACTTCATGGTCGACATGGCGCACTACGCCGGTCTCGTCGCAGCGGGCGTTTATCCGAACCCGGTGCCGCACGCCGACTTCGTCACCACCACCACGCACAAGAGCCTGCGCGGCCCGCGCGGCGGCGTGATCCTGATGAAGGCCGAGTATGAGAAGCCGATCAATTCGGCGATTTTCCCGGGCATCCAGGGCGGTCCGCTGATGCACGTGATCGCCGCTAAGGCCGTCGCGTTCAAGGAAGCGCTGTCGCCGGAATTCAAGGCGTATCAGCAGCAGGTCGTCGAGAACGCGCGGGTGCTCGCTGAAACGCTGGTCAAGCGCGGGCTGCGCATCGTGTCGGGCCGCACGGAGAGCCACGTGATGCTGGTCGACCTGCGTGCGAAGAAGATCACCGGTAAGGCTGCGGAGGCGGCACTCGGCGCGGCGCACATCACGGTCAACAAGAACGCGATTCCGAACGATCCGGAAAAGCCGTTCGTGACCTCGGGCATCCGCCTGGGTTCGCCGGCCATGACCACGCGCGGCTTCGGCGTGAAGGAAGCCGAGCAGGTCGGCAACCTGATCGCCGACGTGCTGGACAACCCGGAAGACGCCGCGACGATCGAGCGCGTGCGCGCGCAAGTCGCCGAGCTGACCCAGCGCTTCCCGGTTTACGGCTAAGCCGTCATGCATTGCCCCTTCTGCCGCCACGCCGATACGCAGGTCGTCGACTCGCGCGTATCCGAAGACGGCGCGACGATTCGCCGGCGCCGCCGCTGCCCGGCCTGCGACAAACGTTTCACGACGTATGAGCGGGTCGAGCTGGCGTTGCCGTCGGTCGTCAAGAAGGACGGCACGCGCACGGAATTCGATCGCCGCAAGATCGTCGCGAGCATGCAACTGGCGCTGCGCAAGCGCCCGGTTGCGGTGGACGCGATCGAAGCGGCGGTCGCCCGCATCGAGTATCAGCTGCTCGGCTGCGGCGAGCGCGAGGTGCGCAGCGAGCGCCTCGGCGAACTCGTGATGAACGAGTTGCGCGCGCTCGACACGATCGCCTATGTCCGTTTCGCTTCCGTGTACAGGCGCTTCGAAGACGTTTCCGAATTCGAGGACGTGATCGAGGAATTTCGCCGCGCCTCTTCCCCGCCCAAGCCTTCCCGCAAGCGCTGAGCGCACGCGTGCCGCAGCTGAGCCGCGGTCATTCGTATCCATCGCCTCGCGCATTTCGCGCTTTTCTTCACGCATCGCTTCTCCCGCCTCCGTGATCGATCGTCACGTGCATTGTTGCGTGCGCTAACGTCTGAATGCCACCTGGCCATTCGGACGATGGTCGGCGCACTCGCAAATCGCTAGATTGGCTGCATCTGTTCGAAACGCTGAGGGATGCAGATGAAAATCAATGGAACTCGCCGGCCGTCCCGCGCCGGTTTCACGCTCGTCGAGACGCTGGCGGTGATAGCGCTCGTGATGCTGATGGCGGTGATGGCGATGCCGTCGTTCGCCGCATGGCAGATGCGAGATCAGGTCGACGCGCGCGCGAAGGCGCTGCTGTCCACCTTCGCCTACGCGCGCAGCGAGGCGCTGCGGCGCGGCGCGCGTATCACGGTGTGTCGCGTCGATGCGGCGCGCGTCTGTCTCGCGTCGGGCCAACCTTGCGCCGACGGCGTCGCCGACTGGGCCTGCGGATGGGCCGTATTCGCCGAACGCGGCGGCAAGCCGTCGTTGTTGCGCGCGCAGCCGGCGCTGGCGGCGGTGAGCATCGCCGGCGTGCAGACGGATATGACGTTCACGCCGCCCGCCGGCCAACTGATCGGCGCGTTTCGAAGTTTCGATATCGCGCCGCGGAGCCCATCGAAGTCGATGCAGGGCAACCCGTGGCGGCGCTGCATCAGTGTCGCGGCAGGAGGTCGCGCGCGGATCTCGGAAGGCGCGTGTGGAGCGACGTCATGAGACGGCCCGCATTCCACACCCGGCTGCGTGCGCATGCGTCGGCATGTGGCGGCAGTTCGTTGATCGAGGTGATGCTGGCGGTCGCGTTGGTCGCGGTGAGCGCGCTGGGGTTGATCGCGGCTCAGGTGTGGACCGCACGTGAAGCGCGCGCGATGTCGCTGCGCGAGAGCGCCACGTGGATAGCCGAGTCGATCGCCGAAGCGACGCGCACGCCTTCCGTGGGCAATGCCGCACTCAATCAATGGAGCGCTTGGGCGAGTGTTCTGCTGCCGCACGGCGACGCATCGGTCGGCGAGAGCGGCGCAGTCGCTGCGGCGCGCGTGACGTGGGCTTCCGTGCGGGACCGGCCCACCGCGGGCGATGGGATCGGCCCGTCGGCGGAGCCTTGCGGCGGCGTCGATGCACCGGCCGGATCGTCGTGTGTCGCGTTGGCGTTCGCGCAATGAAGCGGCTGCATTGCCCACGCGGTCACACGCTGGTCGAGTTCCTGATCGCGATGGCGCTCGGGCTGATCGTGACCGCGGGGGCCGTGTCCCTTTACACGACGCAGCGCAACGCGTTCGTGCAGGCGAGCAACGCGCCCCGGATTCGCGAAGCCGGCTTGACCGCGCTGATGCTGATCGGCCAGCAATTGCAGATGGCCGGCTTCGTTCCTGCCGATGTCGTTGGTTATAACGCGGCGCCTGCGCTGTTCGGCTGCTCGGGCGGTCGCCCGACCGGCGCCGACGACAACCTCACTTGCACCGCGTTGAGTACCGGCTCCGATGGCGTCGCGATCCGCTACGTCGCAGACGTCGTATCGACGTGGCCATCGTCGAGCGGGCAGGTCACCGACTGTGTCGGCCAAGCCGTCAAGAGCAGCGACGCAGTTCTTGGCGATCACGGCGCGCCGGTGGTCAATCGGTACTTCGCCAACCTCAGCGGCTCGACCGGCGAGCCGGAGCTTTACTGCGTCGGCAGCGGCAATGCGGGGTCCGCGCAGCCGCTGGTCGAAGGCGTCGAGCGCGTGCGGTTGCGCTACTGGCTGAGCGGTGCGGCCAATGCTGTGAACGCGTCGGCCGTCGCGGCGGATCAATGGACGAACATCGTCGCGGTAGATGTCTGCGTGCTGGTGCGCGGCGCGCCGCAAGGACGGCGCTCGAAGTACATCGATTGCGATGGCGTGAGTACGCTCGGCACCGACTTGCGGCCTCGGCAGGCGTTTTCGCGCAGGGTGGCGCTGCGCAATCGCGCGGAGGTATCGTCGTGATGGACCGTGACGCAGCAACGCAACGCTGCCGCGCGTACGACATATGCGGCGGGGCAGGTGGAAAAGCGAAACACTTAGGCAGGCGAAGTTGTCGGGACGGTGCCCGACGCGCACATCAACGCGGGGTCGTGCTTGCTATCGTGCTGTTGATCTCGGCCATGATGCTCGCCACGTCCGCGATCTGGTTCGAAACATCGCTCGCGGCCGCACGCGCGGCGACCAATACGCGCGACTTTCTGCAGGCTTTCCACGCGGCGGATTCGGCGCTGAGCTTGTGCGAGCGCAACGTGCGATCGGCACCTGGCGACGCGCCCAATGCGCCGCTCACATCCGGCGAGCCGGTTCAATGGAGGCTTGAAACCGCGTTCGACGCAGGCGCCATCACGCCTGTGTCGCAATGGCCGGGATCATCGCGTGCGCCGCAATGCCTGATCGAGCCTTGGCGTCTCGCGAGTCGACCCAACGCCAGCGCTTATCTGCTGACCGCGCGCGGCTTCGGGCAGAGCAGCGAGTCACAGGTCTGGTTGCAGATGGAACTGGTGACCGAGGATGGCGCGATCGAGCGTCATTGGCGGCGCGTTGCCGCGAGACCATTCTGAAGAACGCACCGACTGGACACGTATGAAAAGCCCGAACACATCCGCATTCACGCTGCTCGAACTCGTGATCGCGCTCGCGATTGCCGCCACGCTCGCCGCCTTTGCGATCCCTTCGTATCGCAGCCACATCGCGCGCACCCATCATATCGACGCGGCGTCGGCGTTATATCGGGCCGCGCAATTCGTCGAGGCCGCGGCGAGCGATGGCGCGCCGGCCTTGCCACCGGGCATCGATCAGGCGCCGCAGTTCGGCGCGCCGGTGTATCGCGTGCGCGTGCTGCCCGCGGACGACACGAACGGCGGCTATTCGATCGAAGCGGTGCCAGCGGAAGCGGGCCCGATGCGCGATGACCCGTGTGGCACGTTCACGCTAGATGCGACAGGTCAGCGAGGCAATAGAAACGACACGAGCGGCGCGACGCCCACGGGCAGCGAATGCTGGATACGGGTTAGCAGGTGATTGAAAGCCGACGCGCGCGGCCGTGCGAGCGGACATCCGATATAGCGCAGATCGCAGCCCCTCGTAGCGGCCACGACCTCAATAGCCGCTTCTCGTCGAATCGACCTGCTCAGCCGCCGCCTGCGCGGTAGCGGAAACCGCCGCCGCCGCCCGCGCCGCCGCCGACTCGTTCTTCATCTGTTGCCAGATCCGGAACGCTTCCCACGCGCCGAGCGCAAGGCTGCCCCACTTGAGCGCGGGTCTTGCGCTCCTGACGACCGTCGCGCGCAGCGGTTTGGCGAGCAACAGCGAAACGACCGAACTGATGAACGGGTACTGCTTGAGCAATGCGCCGATCGTGCCCGCGTTGAGCACGCTTGCCTTGGCCCCTTTGCCGACGCGCACGCCGCCGAAGCCGGGGATCACGAACTTGAGCCAGCTGAAATGCGTGACAGCCTGGCGCAGTTCGAAGGCGGCCTGCGCGAGCTCGACGCGCTCCACGTCCGCGCGCACGAGCAGCAATTCCTTGCGTAGCGCCCGCAGATGCGGGGCGCTCAGATCCTTCGACGGATGGCGCTTGTTACGAAAGGCTGTATCGGGACGGGATGGGCTCATGGCGTGTCGGCGGGAGTGGAGATGAGGCGATGGATCGGATGCAGACAAACTTGCCCATCAGTCGCGGCTGCGAAACGCTTCGCGATCTTTTTCGAACTCGGCGATGGTCGCTTCGAACACCAGCGGCGCGTTGCGCAGACCGCTGCGAGCCTTCAGCGCACAGGCGAGCCCGGCAATCGCGTAGACCGCGGTGATGCCGGCAAGCGCCTGCCATCGGTAGGTGTCCCAGAAGGCAATGGCGACGAGTGCGGTCAACGCGATCAAGGCCATCGTGGCGAGCATCATTGCTGCAAGACCGAGAAACAGCACGCCGAGCAGGCGGTCTTTTTCCTCGGCGAGTTCGATGCCCACCAGTTCGAGCCGCGTCTGCAGAATCGCAAACACGGAACTGAGAATACGGCGCAACGGGCTGTGTTCTGCGCGCTGCGAGTGTGTTTCGGTCGTCATGGCTGTGGGCGTTGCGCGTGAGGGCCTAGCCAGCGCGCACGCGCGCCAGCAGAAGGGGACCGGCGAGGCTCGCGCCGGTCCGCCTGTATCGCCGGTGCGCCGGACATGCCTGCTCCGGCGGACTCACCGACCTTTACTTGCGATTGATCAGCAGACCGACCACCATGCCGATGCCGGCGGCGATGCCGATGGACGCCCACGGATGTTCGTGCACGTAGTCGTCGGTAGCGCGGGCAGCCTTCTTGCCTTTTTCGACGACCACGACCTGAACGTCGGCTGCTTTTTCTTTCGCCTGCTTCAGGCGCGTCAGCGCGGTCTCACGCAGTTCGGACGCGCGTTCGCCGGTAGCGCTCGCGGCCTGTTTCAGCAGGTCTTCGGCGTCCGCGAGGACGGTTTTGATATCCGACATCAATCTCTCCTTGTTGACTTCCGACATTGACAGCTCCCTTTGTCTCACGCTACGCGTAAATCGTAACCAAAGAAACGGTCGCTGGCGAGCCTAGTGCCGGTTGCATGGCGCCGACGCACGATCCGTTCCCGGCAGCGCGTGGCAACACCCGTTTGAGGGCACTTTGCTCCAGACCGGTATCGGATTGAGTTGATCTGTCCCGCAAAGTTTCCATCAAACGGGAGAAAATTACAAAAACGCATAAAGTACTGACGCGATGTTGGTTCGCCATGTACCACCACGGCCTTATGCTTTATCGTCTGGCCGTCGCGGGCACACGCCCGCGACCTTATCTGGATACGTTCCGAATACCTACAGGAGATGCACTATGAGTCTACGTCTTGGCGACATTGCGCCGGATTTCGAACAGGAGTCGAGCATTGGCCGCATCAGTTTTCACGACTGGCTCGGCAATAGCTGGGGCGTGCTGTTCTCGCATCCCGCCGACTTCACGCCGGTCTGCACGACCGAGCTGGGCCTGACCGCGAAGCTTGCAAGCGAGTTCGAAAAGCGCAACGTGAAGACGATCGCGTTGTCGGTCGACAGCGCGGAGTCGCACAAGGAGTGGATCAAGGACATCAACGAGACGCAGGCCGCCAGCGTCGGTTTTCCGATTCTCGCGGACGGCGATCGCAAGGTTTCCCAGCTTTACGACATGATTCATCCGAACGCGAACGAAACGTTCACCGTGCGTTCGCTGTTCATCATCGATCCAAATAAGAAGGTGCGTCTGATCATCACCTATCCGGCGAGCACCGGCCGCAACTTCGACGAAGTGCTGCGCGTGATCGATTCGCTGCAGCTGACCGACAGTCACTCGGTCGCGACGCCGGGCAACTGGAAGCAGGGCGATGACGTGGTGATCGTGCCGTCGCTGAAGGACGAGGAAGTGATCAGGCAGAAATTCCCGAAAGGCTACAAGGCGCTGCGCCCGTACCTGCGCATGACGCCGCAGCCGAACCAGTAAGCTGCGCGGCATCAAACAGAAAAGCCGGTTCGAATGAACCGGCTTTTTTTGCACTTAGCGGAACGCCAGCGGCATCAGAAGAACGCCTGAATACCGGTCTGCGCGCGGCCGAGGATCAGCGCATGAACATCGTGGGTGCCTTCGTAGGTGTTGACGACCTCGAGGTTCACCAGATGGCGGGCAACTCCGAACTCGTCCGAAATGCCGTTGCCGCCGAGCATGTCCCGCGCGAGGCGGGCGATGTCGAGCGCTTTGCCGCACGAATTGCGCTTCATGATCGACGTGATTTCGGTGGCGGCCGTGCCTTCGTCCTTCATGCGGCCGAGGCGCAGTACGCCTTGCAGCCCGAGCGTGATTTCAGTTTGCATGTCGGCGAGCTTCTTCTGGATCAGCTGGTTCGCGGCGAGCGGCCGGCCGAACTGCTTGCGATCGAGCACGTACTGACGCGCGATGTGCCAGCATGCTTCCGCCGCGCCGAGCGCGCCCCAGGCGATGCCGTAGCGCGCCGAGTTCAGGCAAGTGAACGGACCGCGCAGGCCGCTGACGCCAGGCATGATGTTCTCTTCCGGCACGAACACATCGTCGAGCACGATTTCACCGGTGATCGACGCGCGCAGCCCGATCTTGCCGTGGATCGCCGGCGCGGACAGACCCTTCCAGCCCTTCTCGAGAATGAAGCCGCGGATGTTGTCCTTGCCGTTTTCCTCGAGCTTCGCCCACACGACGAACACGTCGGCGATCGGCGAATTGGTGATCCACATCTTCGAGCCCGACAGCGAATAGCCGCCATCGACCTTCTTCGCGCGCGTGACCATGCTGCCCGGATCGGAGCCGTGGTTCGGCTCAGTCAGACCGAAGCAGCCGATCCACTCGCCGCGCGCGAGCTTCGGCAGATATTTTTCCTTCTGCGCGTCCGAGCCGAATTCGTAGATCGGCACCATTACCAGTGACGACTGCACCGACATCATCGAGCGATAGCCGGAGTCGACACGTTCGACTTCACGCGCGATCAGCCCGTACGCGACATAGTTCAGACCGGGGCCGCCGTACTGTTCGGGAATCGTCGGGCCGAGCAGGCCGAGTTCGCCCATTTCGCGAAAAATCCCGACATCGGTCTTTTCATGGCGGAACGCTTCCAGCACGCGCGGCAGCAGCTTGTCCTGCGAGTAAGCCGCGGCGGCATCGCGCACCATGCGTTCGTCTTCGGTTAACTGCTGATCCAGCAGCAACGGGTCTTCCCAGTGAAACTGCGCGGCTACGGCCATGACGTATCTCCTGATTTCACGCTCAGAACAAGCTTGACTTGAGTTCCGCCTTGCGAAACAATGTTTTGCAAACGACGCCCGAGTGTAGCACCCTATGACGCTGCCATCCACTTTCTCCGCTCCGCTCGACGAACGCAAATTCGTCGTCGCCCTTGCCCGCGGGCTGGACCTGTTGCGCGCTTTCCAGCCGGGCGACACGATGCTCGGCAATCGCGATTTCGTCGAACGCACGGGTTTGCCGAAGGCAACCGTGAACCGGCTCGCCTACACGCTGACCGTGCTCGGCTATCTGCGGCTCGACGAAAGACACGGCAAATATGCGCTCGATGCGGGCGTGCTGTCGCTCGGCTTCGCGCTGCTATCGGGCAGCGACATACTCGAACTCGCGCGCCCGCACCTGCGCAGCCTCGCGCGCGAGGTCGGCGCGGCGGTTTCGCTCGGCTGCCGGGATGGGCTCGACATGGTGTATCTGGAGACGATCCGCAGCGAAACCGCGTTGACGCTCGGCCTCGCATCCGGCTCGAAACTGTCGATGCTGACGAGCTCGATGGGTCGCGCATATCTCGCCGTGCAGCCGCTCGACGCGCGTACCGCGTTACTCGCGGAACTGAAAAAAGCGGCAGGCAGGGCGGGCGCGATGCTGGTCGCCGAAGCCGAACAGGAGATCGCCGCGTTCGCGACCGAACGCTGCTGCTACTCGTTTCGTGCGTGGCATGACGACGTGAACGCGGTCGCGGTGCCGTTTCGCGAGCCGCGCGAAAACCGCTGGCTCGTGCTCAGCTGTAGCGGGCCGGCGTCGTCGATGGGGGAGGAGGTGTTTCGCGAGAACGTCGCGCCGCGTCTGAAGGCGCTCGCGGCGCGGCTGGGGGAGCCGGGCTGAGCGAAGGCCGGGGCGCCCGGGCCAATCGGGCCCACGCCGTGTCACGCCGCCCGGTCGTGATAATGCGCGTTGAACAATGGACCTTGCACGAACCGCACGTCGTACTGCTGTAGCGCGGAGAACTGCGTCTCGTCCATCACGCGATTGAAAATCAGCGGCACCCGCAGCCGGCCCGCGTAGCCGACGAGCGGCTTCACGGTCGCGTCGCGCAATGCGGCCGTCGCATCCATCTTGATGAAATCGAGCCGCGCGGTTTCCGATACCGACAGGATCTGCCCCGCGTTCGACAAATTGCCCGCCACCTTGAAGCCGTAGTGCTGATAGCTGCGCGTCAGGTAACCCAGAAACGTCTTGTGCGCGACCGCCGCCGCCGGCAGCTCGATGACGATGCGCGTCGGATTCAGATTGAACGACGTCAGCACGCTCGAAAAATGCCGGCCGTGATCGTACTTCACACTCTTCAACAGCCTCTCGTGCACGCGTAGAAACAGCAGCCCATGCCGCTGCGGGCCAAAGAAGTTGATTGCGTGCAGCGCGCGCGACATGCGATCAAGCGCGACCAGCTGCTGATCGTCGGCGATGTTGTCGAACGGATCGAACACGTCGAACGGCGGTGCGCCGAGCCGGTGCGTGACCGCCTGAAAGCCGAGCTCATCGCCGAAACGGTCGACTCCTTCCGCGCCGCATGATAGCGACTGCGCGAGCCCATGCACGCTGATGTCGAAGATCGGCTCGTAGGCGCTCGTGAGCTCGATGCCGTCGAAATGCGCGAGCGCGATGCCGGCGTGCGCGCCTTGTCCCATGGCCAGATGCTCGCCGAGAAACGGGTGATGAGCGGCGCGGGCGATCAGATCGGGGATGGTCGGCGAAATCATGAAGGCGAGTGAAAGGCGACGATGAACGCGCACCGGGCGCGTGGCAGCGCGACGCGATGGCCGCATCCATTGATGGTAGCAGTACGCGCACTGCGCGGATTAACAAAATGCTCATAACGTTATTGGTCTGACGCTTATGGGCCGGGGCTCAGCGCGCAATCACGAGGTTGGCATGCCCGCTTCCAAGGGTATACGTTAGTTTCACTATTCGTAATTAGTTTTACTATGCGTAAAACGTGATTTCACCAGTTCGCGCGTCTGAAGCCGAGCCGGCCTGAGCGTGACTGCAAAGATCACGTAATCGGGAAAGAATCGAGCAACTCGCGGAGAACCTTGTATGGATACCTCAACACGTACGCCGGCCGACCAACGCCTGCGACCTGAAATCGAGCCCGGCTATCAGTCGGGTTTCGCGAACGAATTCGCAACCGAGGCGTTGCCTGGCGCGCTGCCGACCGGCCGCAACTCGCCGCAGCGCGCGGCCTATGGTTTGTATGCCGAGCAGATTTCGGGTACCGCGTTTACGGCGCCACGCGGTCACAACCGTCGCTCGTGGCTGTACCGGATTCGTCCCGCGGCGATGCACAAGCCGTTCACGATGATGCCGTCGGAGCGGCTCGTCGCGAACTTCGCCGAGGTGCCGCCGACGCCGCCGAACCAGCTGCGCTGGGACCCGCTGCCGCTGCCGTCCGAACCGACCGATTTCATCGACGGCTGGGTGACCATGGCAGGCAACGGCTCGGCCGAAGCGATGAACGGTTGCGCGATCCATCTGTACGCAGCGAACCGTTCGATGCAGGACCGCTTCTTCTACAACGCCGACGGCGAACTGCTGATCGTGCCGCAACAGGGCCGCCTGCATATCGCGACCGAAATGGGCCGCGTCGATATCGAACCGTTCGAGATCGCGGTAATTCCGCGCGGCGTGCGCTTCGCGGTCAGCCTGCCGGACGGCAGCGCGCGCGGCTATATCTGCGAGAACTTCGGTGCGTTGCTGCGTCTGCCGGAACTGGGGCCTATCGGCTCCAACGGTCTCGCGAATCCGCGCGATTTCCTGACGCCGCACGCCGCGTACGAAGACCGCGAAGGCGCGTTCGAACTCGTCGCGAAGATGAACGGCAATCTGTGGCGCGCGGACATCGGCCATTCGCCGCTCGACGTCGTGGCATGGCACGGCAACTACGCGCCGTACAAATACGACCTGCGCCGCTTCAACACGATCGGCTCGATCAGCTTCGACCATCCGGACCCGTCGATCTTCCTCGTGCTGCAATCGCAAAGCGACACGCCGGGCGTCGATACGATCGACTTCGTGATCTTCCCGCCGCGCTGGCTCGCGGCTGAAGATACATTCCGCCCGCCATGGTTCCATCGCAACGTCGCGAGCGAGTTCATGGGTCTCGTGCATGGCGTCTACGACGCGAAGGCCGAGGGCTTCGTGCCCGGCGGCGCGAGCCTGCACAACTGCATGACGGGCCACGGTCCGGACGCGGACACGTTCGAGAAAGCGTCGCATGTCGATACCTCGATGCCGAAGAAGGTCGACGACACCATGGCCTTCATGTTCGAGACGCGCACGCTGATCAAGCCGACGCGCTTCGCGCTCGAAACCGCGCAACTGCAGGCGCATTACTACGAGTGCTGGCAAGGCCTCAAGAAACACTTCAATCCGGAGCAACGATGAACGCGGTGAACGATCTCCAGGCGACGCTCGATGCGTCGCGCAAGAGCTGGATCGAGTCGGCCAACGAGCCGGCGAGCGACTTCCCGATCCAGAACCTGCCGTTCGGCATTTTCAGCGATCGTGGCAACGACGCGCGGCGCGTCGGCGTCGCGATCGGCGATCAGATCGTCGATCTCGGCGCGTTGCAGGCAGCGGGTCTGCTGAACGTGCCGGCGCAGAACGTGTTCGCGCGCGATGCGCTGAACGATTTCATCGCGCTTGGCCGCGACGCATGGCGCAGCGTTCGAATCCAGCTGAGCCAACTGCTCGCGCGCGACACCGCGACGCTACGCGACGATGCCGTGTTGCGCGCGAAGGTGCTGGTGAATCAGGCCGATGCGCGTCTGCATCTGCCGGTGCAGATTCCGGGCTACACGGATTTCTATTCGTCGAAGGAGCACGCGACCAATGTCGGCTCGATGTTCCGCGATCCGAAGAATGCGCTGCTGCCGAACTGGTCGGAGATGCCGATCGGCTACAACGGACGGGCGTCGTCGGTGGTCGTGAGCGGCACGCCGGTGCGTCGCCCCAATGGTCAACTCAAGCTGCCCGATCAGGAGCGCCCGGTGTTCGGCGCGTGCCGCAAGCTCGATATCGAACTGGAGACGGGTTTCATTATCGGCGGCGGCAATGCGCTGGGCGAGCCGATCGCATGCGAGGACGCGGAGGCGCACATCTTCGGCATGGTGCTGCTGAATGACTGGAGCGCGCGCGACATCCAGCAATGGGAATACGTGCCGCTCGGTCCGTTCAACGCGAAGACCTTCGCGACGACGATCTCGCCGTGGGTCGTCACGCTCGATGCGCTCGAACCATTCCGCGTCGCGCAGCCGGTGCAGGAGCCGGAGCCGCTCGCGTATCTGCGGCATCGAGGAAAGCATGCGTTCGACATTCATCTCGAAGTGAGCTTGCGCGCGCCACATGCGCGGCAAGCGAGCACGATCGCGCGGACCAACTTCAAATACATGTACTGGACGATGGCGCAGCAGCTCGCGCATCACACGGTGTCGGGTTGCAATACGCGGGTGGGCGACCTGATGGGCTCGGGGACGATCAGCGGGCCGACCGAGGATTCGTACGGCAGCCTGCTCGAACTGACGTGGAACGGCAAGAAGCCGCTGGAGCTGCACGAGGGCGGTACGCGCACGTTCATCGAGGACGGCGATGTGCTGACGCTGGTGGGCTGGTGCCAGGGCGACGGGTATCGCGTCGGGTTCGGCGAGTGTGCCGGAGAGATTCTGCCGGCGCGAGAGTGAGCTCGCGGCAGTCACGATGAACGAGGGCCGGCAACGAATGCCGGCCCTCGTCGTTTGTGCGAGACCTTGGCCGTGCCGTGCCGCAATGACTCGCGCGTCGACCGCTTCACCTACCGAGCAACCCGAACACCGCCACGCCATTCGTCGTGCCGACATACACCTTGCCGTTCGCGATCATCGGTGTGATGAACTTGTTGCCGGTGCCGAACTGATCGCGCGTGCCCATCTGGTTGCTGTTGTACAGTTCGTTGAGCGTGACCGGGTCGAACGCATGGAGTGCCGCGACGTTGCCGTTTTCGGCGGCCCATACGATGCCATTCGACGTGCCATTCGCCGAGACGCTCGGCGTCGTGCCGGGATAGGCGAACGTCATCGCGCTTTGCGCGGTGGGTGTGATGGACAGCTTCGCATTGGTCACGGTGAATGCCTTCAGATGATCGCCGACCGAGCCGAAATACACGCGCCCGTTGAAATAGGCGGGCATGCCGAACTCGCCGCCCGCCAGCTGCGCGGTAATCTCCTGATAGATGTTGTCGGTCGTCGGGTTGAACTTGCCCATCGAATCGCGATTCAGCACGTAGATGGTGCTGTCCTTGCCCGCGCCGAGCGTCAGATGCTGCACGACGCCGTTCGCGTCGGTCAGGTCCGGCAGCACCAGTGCGCCGCCGGAGCCGAGGTCGATGTCGTCGTTGGCCTCCTGCACGACGTTCGTCATCGCGAAGTAGTCCGTGACCGACAGGCCGCCCGACGTGCCGAGCTTCAGGAACGTATTGCCGAAATCGTTGTTGGCCGGAAAGCCGCTCGAGGTCATCGTCGTTTCGAAGGTGCCGTTGGCATCGAGCAGATAGATCGACGAGCCGTCCGACGCCGGCCCCGCGCCGCTCATCCAGATCGCGCCGCCGATGCCGTTAGGCGTCACGTTGAGCACCGTGGTCTGCTGCAACGTGTCGGCGGCGTAGCCCATGAGCCATCCCGTATAGCCGCCGTCGTCGCAGTGCGAGGTCCATGTCGTGTAGACCGTGTTGCCGAGCAATAGCAGCCCCGCGCGCTCCGCGTACAACGACGGGGTGAACGGCAGGACGCCGTTCGTATTGCCCGCGCCGGTGCCCGGGTAAGAGGCGACGGCGACTTCGGTGGGACCGTTCAGCAGTTCGGCGCCGGTCGCGAGGTCGAGCGCGTGAACGCGATGATGGTAGCCGCCGGCCGGGTCCTTCGACATCGCGACGACATAGATCGTGCCGTGCGTGCCGCGCGAACGGTCGATCACCGGTGTCGAGGTGATGCCGATCGTGTTCACGATCTGGCTGCAGCCGCGGTCGTCGCTCGGGCTTTCGCCGCTGCCGAGTGTGCGCACCTGCCACAGGGTCGCGCCGGTGTCGGCATCGAATGCGTACACGGTGTCGTTCTCGGTCGCGACGTACAGCACGTTGTGCGTGCCGCCCGCCATCGCCAGCGAAGCGACGAATAGCGGCTGCGCGTCGACCTTGCCGTCGACGCTAAAGAAGCCGACCTTGCCGAATGTCGCGGCCGTCACGTTGGCGGGCGTCAGCGTGGTTTCGCCGAGGTTCTGGCCGGTGCGCGCGATGTCGTTGTGATAGGTGAGCACGTCCTGCACGGCTGCCGTCGACGTGCCACCCATCGACGTGGCCGAGCCGCTGCCCGCGGTGCCGGTGCTACCGGTGCCGCCGCTCGTGGTGCCACCAGTGGTGGTGCTGCCGCCGCTTGCCGCGGCTGGGGTCGATGCGCCCGATGAGGCGCTGCCGCCGGCGCTCGTGCCCGTCGGGGCACTGCTGTTTCCGCCTCCGCCGCCGCCACAGTTTGCGGCGACGATCGCGGCTACCGCGATCGCCGTGCCCAACAGGCTGGCACGGAGCAACAAGCGCATCGAGACCATGGCGGACTCCCCGTTGCTTGCGGTGGCACCACAAAATATGGGCCGTGTCGAGTGCCCGCGCAACGTGGGTTGAAGATTATCACCCGGCGTATAGATCGTAAAAGCCAGCAACTAGCGTCTAATCGTCAACTCGCCGTCCGCAGCGTGATCCGCCGACGCTCCCACCACACCGCCACCAGAAACGCGAGCGCCGCGCACAACAGCACGCCGACCACCGCATCGTGGCCGACCGATTTCATTTGCATCAACGCAGTCGCGCAGGCCACCACCAGCACCGCGCCGACGATCACCTGACGGCCGCTCGCCGTCATCGACGCCGATCGCGAGCGTTGGCGCAATACCGTACCAGTGAGAGACGTTACCCCACGACAGATAAAGGGTGCCGTCGCGAGGCTCGCAAAAGACCTCCGGCGCGCCCATGTCTTCTGCATGTCCGTGCGCGTCGAATTCTGACTCGATGTGCGGAGTTTCGTCGCTTGGATCTGCCAGTTCGGACGTGCGGACGGCCCATCGCTCAGGATTCGTGTAAAAGTCCAATCCGGTCAACCGGTGATGCCGGTCGACAAGCATCGATAAGGTGCCCGCCGTCAGGACATAAGGGGGGCGCCAATGCCGAAGCGTGCATCCAGCAAGTCGCTGAGATTGTTTTGTGGGTCCGCCGGCGCAGCCAAAGGCGGATATGTGACCTCACAGGTCAGCGTAGAGCTTTGTTCATCCCACCGCACGACGGCGGAAACGCCGGTGGCAGGGGTAGTCGCGTAGACGGTGGGATGCCTCTTCAAAGAGGTTTATAGGCAAAGTGCAGAACGGTGTGATCGCTCTCGCGAACCGCGACTTCGGTCGGCAAGCTCACCCCGCCACCACCACCCGCCGTTCGATCGACACCGACCACAACGTCAGCAGCAGCGCACCCAGCGCGGTCGCGACGCCGACCCACGGCAGCGTCGTCAGCGGCGCGCCCGCGCCGATCGCCATGCCGCCGAGCCACGCGCCGGTTGCATTGCCGAGGTTGAAAGCGCCCTGATTGAGCGTCGAGGCAAGATTCGGCGCATGGCTTGCGCGATCGACGATCAGCATCTGCAGCGGCGGCACGATCGCGAATGCGAGCACACCCCACACGAACACGGTCAGCATCGCCGGAATGCGCGCGTGCATCGTGCCCGCGAATACGCACAGAATCACGACGATCGCCATCAGGAACGCGACCAGCGACGGCATCAGCCGCCAGTCCGCGAGCTTGCCGCCGAGCGTGCTGCCGACCGTCAGCCCGAGGCCGAACAACAGCAGCACCAGCGTGACCGCGTGCGGCGTGAAGCCGGTCACGTCTTCGAGAATCGGCGTGATGTAGGTGAAGGTCGAAAACAGGCTCGCCGACGCGAGCACGCTGATGCCGAGCACCATTAGCACCTGCGGGTTCTTCAGCACGCTGAATTCGCGCACGAGGCTCGCCTTTTGCATCTCGATCTTCGCGGGCAGGCACACCGCGAGCGCGGCCGCCGCCAGCACGCCGATGCCGGTCACGGCCCAAAAGGTGGCGCGCCAGCCGACCGCCTGGCCGAGCGCGGTGCCGAGCGGCACGCCGAGCACGTTGGCGAGCGTGAGGCCGGTGAACATCAGCGCGATTGCCTGCGCGCGGCGATTGGGCGCGACGAGGCCTGCCGCGACCACCGAGCCGATGCCGAAAAACGCGCCGTGGCAGAACGCGGTGACGATGCGCGCGGCCATCAGCACCGCGTAACCCGGCGCGATCGCGCACAGCAGATTGCCGACGATGAACACGCCGATCAGGCTCATCAGCGCCTTCTTGCGCGGCATGTTGGCGACCGCGATCGCGACGATCGGCGCGCCGATCGTCACACCGAGCGCATAAGCGGACACCAGCATGCCAGCCGCCGGAATCGACACGGACAGATCGCGCGCGACGTCGGGCAACAGCCCCATGATGACGAACTCTGTGGTACCGATTCCAAACGCGGCAACGGCAAGGGCAAGCAGAGGCAAAGGCATGGCGATGATGGGGTGTGACGCGTGAAGCGGCGCGAAAAACGGGCGTCGGACGGGCGTTTCTGAAGGCGGAAACGCTGTCGCCGGATAGGGGAAAACAGTAGGGGATTCTACCTAAGTCAATTCTGCCTTGCAGGCCGTCAGGAAAGCTGTTGTTTTGTGGAAAGCGGCGCTCAGCGTGGCGCGAGGTTGCGCTGCAGCGCCGCGCAGCCCGCATCCACCAGCATTTCGACCACGTTGGCGCGCTCGTCGGGCTTGAAGTCGCTGATCCAGATCACGCGGCAACGCGTGGGCGTGTCGGCGACGACCTGCAACGTCGAGTGATGATGCTCGAAGCGTCCGCCGCCCACCGAGTAGGCGAGCCGCAGGTGCGCATCGTCGACGGCGATCACCCGTTCCTCGACCACGGTGCCGTCGGCGAACGTGACCCAGCGCAGTTCTCCTTCCATGCGCGCCTCGGTCAGCACGCCCGCGAACGCGTGGGCGACGTCGGCGGGGTCGCGCAGCGCCGCCCATGCATCGGCCGCGGCGGTTTCCACGGCAATTTCCCGGTAGATCGTAGCCATCGCAGTTCCTCTTATACGTGTCAGGTAAGGATGTCTCAACGATTCGGCGACGCCGGCTGATCTGCGTCGAACCTGTCGCCATGACGGCCCGCGCCCGATGCAAAGCGCGCCGCGCCCGCCACGCCCTCGGCGAAGACCGCCGCGTAGCCGCCCGCCCCTTCGCGCCGCAACGCCTCGGCGAGATCGTTAAGCGTGCTGTTCTCGAGCACGGAACGGCGATCGGCGAGCAGCGCCGCCTGCGGAAACGCGGCGAGCTCCGCGGCCAGTTGCTCGGCGGCCGCGCGCGCTTCGCCCTTCGGCACCACGCGATTGGCGAGCCCGAACGCCAGGGCTTCGCGCGCATCGACCGCGCGGCCGGTCAGGATCAGATCGAGCGCGCGCGACAAACCGATCAGCCGCGGCAGCCGGATCGTGCCACCGTCGATCAGCGGAATGCCGACGCGCCGGCAGAACACACCGAGCACCGCGTCTTCCTCGACGACGCGCAGATCGCACATCGCGGCAAGCTCGAGTCCACCCGCGACCGCGTAGCCGGCGATCGCGGCGATCACCGGCTTGCTCAAGCGTGTGCGGGTCGGTCCCATCGGACCCGGGCCGCTGCCGTCGGCGTGCAGTTCGTTGCGATGCGTGTCGTCGGCGAGCGCGCTCAGGTCTGCGCCCGCGCAAAACGTGCCGCCCGCTCCGAACAGCACGGCCGCGCGCCATGCGGGCTCGGTCTCGAAGCGGCTGAACGCGGCGCTCAACGCGTCGGCCACCTGCCGGTCGACCGCGTTGCGCCGCGCGGGCCTGTCCAGCACGATCGTCGCGACGCCGTTGACGTCATGCGACTCGATTCGCACATGATGATTGAAATGTTCGGTGGCTATCATCGTTAGGTATACTTGAACGGGTATCTGAAACGCCGAGTTCGCGTGATGATCAGGAAGTGTTGCCAACCGCTCATGCAGCGCGATTAATCCGGTAGGCCGTCATGTTTTCGTCACATCCGGCTCGTAGCGTTAGCGCTCTATTAATGCGCTGGTGTCCCGCCGCCAGCTTGCCGAGTGTGCCTTTGTCCCTGCCTTTGCCCAATTCATCGCCGGCCTCCGCACCGACCAGCGCCGAAACGGTCTGGATCGTGCCGTTGCGCGAGCATTCATGGTACGACCACGTGCGTCTGAAGCGCGTATTCGTTACCGACGGCACCCGTCACCAGGTGGTGCTCGTCGATCTGCGCAAGCTGCTCGTGTGCGCGAATCGCGACAACACCGACTACGTGTTGAAGCCGGTCGCCGAATGGCACGCGGGCAAGATCCGCGGCATTCGCGAGTTTCTCGATCCCGACAGCGCGCGCATTCCGCAGATGCCCTACGTGACGATCTCCACGCGTCGCGCGCCGGGATTGCTCGGCTGGTTCGGCATCGAGCGCGAGGGGGTGGTCGCGTTTCGCAACGGCCAGCATCGCGCGCGCTACCTGGCCGACGCGGGCGCGCGCTGGTGTCCGGTCGAAGTGCACGAGCGCGAGGCGGCATTGCTGCGTGAGCTGTGCGGTGCGGCCGATGATGCCCGCACCGAGATTCGCGCGACCCCACTGAGCGACAGCGACGTCTGAGTTTCGCGGTCCGCGGCAACTCGCATAGACCCCGGTTATCACCGCTACCCCGCCTGCACGACGTTGCGCGGCGTGCCCGCCTGCCACGCCGCGATGTTCGCGAGCGTGGTCTGCGCGATCTCGGTCATCGCCTCGCGCGTGAAGAACGCCTGGTGCGCGGTGACGATCACGTTCGGGAACATCAACAGACGCGCGAGCACGTCGTCCTGCAGCGGCAGATTCGAATGATCCTCGAAGAAGATGCCGCCTTCTTCCTCGTACACATCGAGCCCGAGATGGCCTAGCTGGCCGTCCTTCAACGCGCCGATCAGCGCGTTCGCCTCGACGAGCCCGCCGCGCCCGGTGTTGATCAGCATCGCGCCGCGCTTCATCTTCGCGAGCGCGGCGCGGTTGATCAGATGATAGGTGTCGGGCAGCAGCGGGCAATGCAGACTGACGATGTCCGATTCGGCGAGCAAGGTATCGAGCGGCACGTAGCGCGCGCCGAGGGCGATCAGTTCGTCGGCGTGCGGCCCCGGGTCGTAGGCGAGCACCTGCATGCCGAAGCCCGCCATGATGCGCCCGAATACCCGGCCGATGATGCCGGTGCCGATCACGCCGACCGTCTTGCCGTGCAGGTCGAAGCCGAGCAGCCCATGCAGCGAGAAGTCGCCTTCGCGCGTGCGCGCGACCGCGCGCGGCAGGCGCCGGTTCAACGCGAGAATCAGCCCTACCGCATGTTCGGCGACCGCATACGGCGAATAGGCCGGCACGCGCGCGACCGGCAGGCCGAGCCGCTCGGCCGCCGCGAGGTCGACGTGATTGAAGCCCGCCGAGCGCAGCGCGATCATGCGCGTGCCGCCCGCATGAAGCCGTTCGAGCGTGGCGGCGTCGACCTTGTCGTTGACGAACGGGCAGACCACGTCGTAGCCATGCGCGAGGATCGCGGTCTCGCTGTCGAGAGGGGATTCATGGAAATGCAGTTCATAGCCATGCGCGGCATTGGCTTCGGTGAATGTATCGACGTCGTATTGACGGCTGCTGAACAGGATCGTGCGCATATGAGGCTCCGAAGAAGCGTGCTTTAGACGTGATTTGCGAAGTCGGTTTTTCGTAAATGAATAACAGTGACAGAGGTGCCGAACTGCAATATCGAATGCACAAACATGCGGCAAGAAACGGGTCAAACAGCAGATTATCTTTCTCACGATGTTAGGCGACTTCGCGAGGAAAGAGTAACTGTCGGGCATTCGGACGCGCGCTTAGCGCGCCGGCTACCCTGGCCAAAAAACTTGCGCAATCGCGCGGTTCGGTGAATGATCGGACGAACGGCCTCGAGCGGCGTATCTGCGGCGAGGCCGTTCGCTCCTTTGCGCTTCACATTCACACACCGATCATGCCGACTTCAACTCCTACTACCGTTGCTGCGTCCGTCCCCTGTCCGGTTGTCGAATCGCTCGACGCCATCCTTCCCGAAGAACCGCTGCTGATGATGGGCGCCGGCCCCGTGCCGATTCCCGCCGCGGTCGCGAAGGCCAATGCGATCGTGATCAACCATCTGGGCGGCACGATGGCGAAGGTGGTGAACCAGGTGAAGACGATGGCGCGCTACGTGTTCCAGACGCAGTCGAAGTGGGTGCTCGGCGTAGCGGGACCGGGATCGGGCGCGATGGAGATGGCGATCTGCAATCTCGCGTGGGAAGGCACGCGCATGCTGTGCATCAAGAATGGCTTCTTCAGCGACCGCATGGGCGAAATGGGCCGACGCGTCGGCGCGAGGGTGACCACGCTCGAAGTCGCGGACCGCACGGTCGCGAGTCTCGATCAGGTCGCCGAAGCGCTGCGCCGCGAGCGTCCCGAGGTCGTCACGGTCGTGCAGGGCGAGACCTCGAACACCGTGTGGAACCATCATCTGAAAGACATCGTCGCGCTCGCGAAGGAAGCCGGCGCGCTCGTGATAGTCGACGCCGTCTGCACGCTGAGCACGATGCCGCTCGAAATGGACAACTGGGGCATCGACGCGGTGATTACCGGCGGGCAGAAGGGCTTGTCGTCGATTCCGGGTGTGTCGCTGATCGCGTTCTCAGACGCGGCGTGGGCGCGCGTCAAAGGCCGCACGGTGCCCAACACGCACTGGTGCCTCGATGCGTCGCTGGCGGAAAACTTCTGGCACAACGCTGGTTATCACTACACGGCGCCGGTGTCGGGCGTACTCGCTTTGCACGAGGCGCTGCGGCTCGTCTGCGCGGAAACACTGGAGAAGCGTTTCGCGCGCCATCTGAAATGCTCGCTCGCGTTGCAGCAGGGCGTCACCGCGATGGGCCTGCAACTGTATGCGCCGGAGAATTGCCGGCTCAACTCGGTGATCGGCATCGAGGTGCCGGACGGCCTGAGTCCCGCCGACGTCTGCGCGCACATCTCGCGACAGCATCAGGTGGAAATCGCCGGCTCGTTCGGTTTGCCGATCGTGCGGATCGGCCAGATGGGCGAGCAGTGCCGCGAGCACAACCTGTTTCGCACCGTGCACGCGCTCGGCCGCACGATGGTCGATCTCGGCGTCAAGGTCGATTTGCCGGCGGGTGTCGCGGCGCTCGAGCGCGGATTGAGCGAAGGTAAATAAGGCATTTGACGACGCGCTACGAATAGCATTCGTAGCGCATATTTTTTGTGCGATCCAGCACTTTATAGTCCCATTAGAAAGTTTTTTTCCGCCATTATCGCGTTGCAATAAATTAATGCTTCGCAAGGCTTTTACATAACAATTGCGGCATCGCTGAAACCCTTACGGAATAAGGCTCTGCGCCTTTCTAAAGGGTTTTTTTCTCTTCTTACTTTCTATTGTCCTCTGTGCGGCGGCGCACGTATCCAGATCAGGCGGAAACGTAAAGTAGGTCACGGCGAGAGCAGCGCAATGCGCTCGCTGCGGTAAATCGCAAGACCATGATTCGACACACGGCGCGTGCCAGGACGCGCCTGCCGCGCTCATGCATGCTTTCCGCCGAAACATAGCTTTAACGCCCAAGCCCCCCGCGAGGCGATAAAAAGGATTTCTATCCGATTCGATAGTTCGATCGCGTGGAGTCTCGAAGCATGTCTTCGAGGGCCCATGCACGTACGAAGCAAGGAAATCGACACTATGGCGAGCGCATACGACTCAGGTCAATCGGCAGCGGTTATTGTTGGAGCAGAGTTGAACGGACTGGGGGTAGCGCGATCGCTCGCGCAGGCCCGCGTTCCGGTTGTCGCAGTCGATACGAGGAGCCGCGCGGCGACGTGGTGCCGACACGTTCACGCGCATCAGGTAAAAAGTTTCGTTGGAAAAATATTCGTCGACGAAATGATCGAACTCGGCAAGCGGTTCGATCGTCTGCCGGTTCTGATTCTGACGGACGAAGACGCGGTGCATGCGGTATCGGAAAATCGGCTGGCTTTGTCGCACTGGTATCGATTCCGTTTGCCCGCCGACGACACCGTCAAGATGTTGTCGAGCAAGGCGCGCTTTCACGAATTCGCACAGAGCCATGGCTTTCGGGTGCCGCGCTCGGTCGTGCTCGAAAAGCTTGCCGACATCGAACGGCTGGCCGAATTGCGCTACCCGTGCGTGCTGAAACCAGATGACAAGCGCAACGTGCTGCGTGGCGAGAAAGAACGCGCGGTGCGCGTCGACACGCTGCAGCATGCACGCGATCGCGCGATCGCGATGCTGGCGACGCCAGGCGGCATCATCGCGCAGGAGTGGATCGAGGGGCCCGACAGCAACATCCACTTCACGCTGTTCTATCGCGGCGCCGACGGCAAGATGGTCAGCATGTTCACCGGCCGCAAGGTGTTGAGCTCGCCCCCGGGCGTCGGCAACACCGCCATCTGCGTGGCCGCGCCCGAAGCGCGCGGGACGCTCGAACCGCTGACGCGGCGCTTCGCCGAGGCGGCCGGTTTCGACGGCATGGGCAGCATCGAGTACAAATGGGACGACAACTACAACGAGTTCGTGATGGTCGAGCCGACCGTCGGCCGCACGGACTGGCAGGAGGAGATCGCGACGCTGTGCGGCGTCAACATTCCGCTTGCCGCGTACCGCCATGAACTCGGCCTGCCGTTACCTGTCGAGCGCCTGAGCCGGGTACCGGTCGCGTGGCGCGCGACGTTTTCCGACCGGCCGCCGCCCGAACTGCTGAGCGAGCGCACCAAAATTTTCGATGGCTATTTTCGCTGGAATGATCCGTTGCCAGCGTTGCAGCACTATGTCGTGATGAATCCGCTGCGACGCATGAAGCGCAGCTGGAAAAAAGCGATCAGGGCGCCCGAGTCGCGTCAGGCCAAAGCCTGACGCTAACGACAAAAAAGCCGTTCCCCCTGGAGACCAGCAATGTCTTTGACCGATACCATCATCATTGGCGCGGGGCCGTACGGGTCATCTCTTGCCGCGCATCTGAAGGCCGCCGGCGTGGATCACCAGATCCTCGGCGAACCGATGGGAGCGTGGCGAAACTACATGCCGCCCGGCATGCTGCTGCGCTCCGAAGCTTTTGCGTCGAGCATGCACGCGCCGCGCAGCGGCTTTACCGTCGAAGACTACTGCCGCCTCAAAGGGCTGCCTTACCGGCCGCTCGGCATGGCGCTGCCGCTCGAGACCTTCGTCGAGTACGGGCTGTGGTTCCAGTCGAATCTGGTCGGCGAAATCCAGCCAGTCGATGTACTCGCATTGCGCCGCGTCGGCGATCAGTTCCAGCTATCGCTGAGCGACGGCCGCTCGCTCGCCGCGCGCCGGGTCGTGATCGCGCTCGGCCTGAAGGGCTTCGCGCAAACTCCGCCGGCGCTGCAGGACTTGCCGCCGCAGTATGCGTCGCATTCGGAGCTGTACGGGAACCTCGAGTGGGCGCGCGGCAAGGACATTGCGATCGTCGGCGGCGGGCAGTCGGCGCTCGGGCTGTCCGCGTTGCTCAACGAGATCGGCGCACGCGCGCACGTGCTGATGCGCGAGAGCAGCGTGGTGTGGCATGAGCGGCCGCACGGCGGGCGCAACATCCTGTCGCGCATCAAGAGACCCGACGCGGGGCTCGGGCGCGGCTGGCGCTCCCTGTTCCTGTCCGAGTTTCCCGGCGTGTTCCACATGCTCGACCCGCGACGGCGCAAGCTGATCATGGAGCACACGTATGGCGCGTCCGGCGCATGGTGGCTGCACGATCGCGTGGTCGGCAAGGTGCAGATCTCGCATCGCACCGTGGTGCGCTCCGCCGCGATCGAAAACGACCGCGTCGTCCTGAACGTGCTGACCGACGGCAAGGAAGCGCGCGTGAGCGCCGATCACGTGATCGCCGCGACCGGTTTCAAAACCGACATGCGGCAGCACGCGTTCCTGTCGAAAGATCTGGCCGACGCGATTTCGAATCAAGGCGGCATGCCCGACCTGAACTCGCACTACGAAACGCGTGTGCGCGGCCTCTATGTGATCGGTCCGGCGTCCGCCCACAGCTTCGGGCCCGTGATGCGCTTCGTCTATGGAACCAAGCACGCGTCGCCGACCGTGGCGCGGCACCTGATCGGCTCGTTGAAAGCGGGCTCGCGGCAACGCGCGTGGCCCGTCGTCCATGCACCCATGCCGGAGCGCTCAGGTGAATAAGACCCAAACAACGGGCGCGTCTTTCCGCTCGCGCCTCTCCGATAGCTACCGCGGACCCCGCATGAAGCGCTACAAGGCGCTCGTGAAAGAGATGCTCGCGGGCTTCGTGTTGTGGTCGGGTCTTGCATGGTGCACGCGCAAGCTACTGTGGCGCGATCGCGTGGCCGTGCTGCTTTATCACGATCCTGATCCGGACACGCTCGACCGTCATCTGACTTATCTGAGCAAGCTGTGCGACTTCGTGCCGTTGACCGACGTCAGCGCGCCCGGCCGCGGCCGCCCGCGCGTGGCGATCACGCTCGACGACGGCCACGCGGGCAACGCGAAGCTGTTGCCGGTGTTCATCAAGCACAAGGTGCGCCCGACGATCTTCCTGTGCAGCCGCATCGTCGGACGGCCGCGCAGTCACTGGTGGCTGCATCCGGGTTCGCTGCGCGTCGGCCATGAACGTCTGAAGCGCATGACGAACGAAGAGCGCCTCGCCGCGCTGGCGGCTGAAGGCTACCAGCAGGATGGCGACGACCGGCCGACCGGCCTGTCGATCGAACAGATGCAGGCGATGCGCGAGCACATCGACTTCCAGGCGCATACGCGCTTCCATCCGATCCTCACGCATTGCAGCGACGCTGAAAGCCAGGCCGAAATCAGCGACAGCCGCCATGAAATCGCGGCGCTGCTGCAACAGCCGTGCGAGCACTTCGCGTATCCGAACGGCAATTACGGCGAGCGCGAAGTGGAGTTCGTGCGCGCGGCGGGCTTCAAAACCGCGCGTACCTGCGACATCGGCTGGAACGATCAGCACACCGATCCGTACCGGCTGCGCACGATCATCATCGACGATGCGGCGTCGACGCTGCGCTTCGCGGCGCAATTGAGCGGCATTGCACTGTTCCTGCGCTATCTGCGCGAGGGCGGCGGCTGGCGCGGCAAGTTTCCGCAGTTTTGAACAGGGGGAGCGCCCGGACCACGCGAATGGTCCGGGCAAAGCCGTCCGGGTTCTTCGCGAGACGGCTCGAGAGGCAGACAACAGGAGGGGAACATGCAGCGCTGCAGGGTACTGGTGATCAACGATTACGCGCACATGGGCGGCGCGGAAGTGGTCTATCAACAATCGGCCGAGCTGTTGGGCACGCTGCGCGGCGTGGAGGTCGAGCGTTTCGACGATAGCCAGTTCTGCGGCCGCTCGACGATGCTGACGCGCTCCTGGAACACGACCGCCGCGCGCGCGCTCGAAAAGGCGCTGCACCGTTTCCGGCCGCATCGGCTGATGGTGCACAACTACCACAACGTGCTATCGCCTTCGATTCTCAGCGTGATCGCGCGCAACCAGCGTCAGTTCGGCTACCGCGCGTATCACACCTGCCACGACTATCACCTCGTCTACTACAACCCGTCGCTGCAGTACTTCGACAAGGACAAGCGGCCGATCATTCTGCCGCTCGACGTGTTGCGCACACGCGCGGTTTTCACGTTGCGGCCGACGCCGAAGGGCCTCGTGCACGATCTGATGACGAAGGCGTGGTGGCACGCGGTCCGCGCGGCTTATCAGCCCGCGCGCGTGTTCGACAAGATCCTGTGCCCGAGCCTGTTCATGCAGCAGGCGCTGCATCGCGTGGGCATCGAGAACACGGTGATCGTGCACAATCCGTCGGCGGTGCCGAGTGCGATGCCGATCGTCACGGTGCGCGACAAGGAGCGCTTCAACATCGCGTTCGTCGGACGGATCTCGCCGGAGAAAGGTCTGCTGCAATTTCTGACGCTTTGCGAGGCGGCGGGCTTCGAACGCATCAATAGCATCGGCGTGTATGGCGACGGGCCGGATCGCGCGGCGATCGAACAGCGCTACGCGTCGCTGATCGCCGAGCGCAAGCTGATCCTGTTCGGCACGATGCCGCAGCAGCAGCTGTTTCCCGCGATGCGCGAGTTCGCCGATGCGGTGGTCGTGCCGTCGGTGGGCGCGGAGAACGCGCCCCTCGTCGTCGTCGAGGCGGCGATGCTAGGCCTGCCGGTGCTGATTCGCGATGGCGGCAGCATGGCGGTGACCGCGGAATCGGTCGGCAACAAGATCAAGTTCAAGTTCGATCCGGGCAGTCTGAAACAGGCGCTCGGCGAATTGGCCGTTCATCTGGCCGATGAGCACAGAAAGTACGACGTCGGCGAATATCTGCCCGAGCATTACGCGCGGCGTCTGGCAGAAATCATGCACATCGGCGAAAGCTCGGCGCCCATCGCACCGTCGCGCCGGCGCGCGCGCTATGCAGATAATCCGCGTCCGGCGCCCTGAAAATAGTCGGTACTGATTGTGGCAAACGGCGTGTATATCCGCACGGTTATCGTCGCTTTAAACATGCGTTTTTTGTTGCGTGATTTGTCTGAAGCAATCCTGTAGCAATCGGCTTTTGTGTGCGCTGCCGAACGTTGTAAGGACGGGCTCTCTGAATATTATGATCGCCAAGGAAAGGCTTTTTTTCGAGCATTGAAGCGCGCGGCTCGACAGGGTAAGCGAGGGCGCGTAGCTGGCGATGATCGGCTCGATGGCCGACCAAACCGCAGACTCATCAGAACAAGAGCATGTGCAGGTCGTGAGCGTTTGCGTGGAAAAACGGCGGACGAGACGCGGCTAATCGGGGAAATATTCGCTACCGGGCCCGGCAGTCAGCTCAACCCAAACAGAATGTGGCCGCACGCGGCCACATCAGCGATACGGGGGATCCAGACGGTGGTGCGCTAAAGCTCAGCGCACGCCGTACGGATCAGAGGTCTCGGGAGAGGCGTAGGTCTGGTCTGAATTCCACAAATCGCTGCCGTAGGGGTCCGCTGAGTTCTTGCCGCGGACAGGCTGCGCAACGCTTGTACGTTTCTGCTTCGGAAGGCTGTTTTTAGTTTGGGTGTACACGTTGGGCGCGACATAGCGGTTCTTTTTTGCGTACGCGAAATCCGACGGGGAGCCGTAAAGCGTCGTGGAACTGGCCGCATGAGGCGTCATCGCGTCGAGTTGCGAGTGCTTGGCGACATAACGCGGCGCATAAGCGGAAGAGGAGGCGGACACGATGCTCTGGGCGTGTCCCACCTGGGCAGTCAGTAATACCGGTAATACGGCGGCAAGAAGTTTTTTCATTTCGGTCTCCGTAAAAAAGCGAGTGGTGCGATGTTAGGGAAAAGAGCCGAGCTCGCATAGGTGCTGTTACACACAAGGTAGCCGATGTGGCGTAAATCAGCTACCCCGTCCGATCGAGGCGGTCGGCTCGACGGACACGGGCGTGACTGGATGCGGCGACGTGCCGGTCCGGGCGCCGCGAAGTAGTGGGAAACCGTCGAGACTTTGGGAGAACTCGCATGAACCAAAGCAGTGCACCATTCGATAGCCGGAACAACAACAGCGAACATCCGCCGGCAGGCTTCGCGAACTATCTGGATGCGCTGTATGACAACCGCAAGCTGATTGCCATCACGACGGCCATCGCGGTCGCGCTCGGCATCGGTTATTCGGTGTTCTCCCAACCCGTCTATCGCGCGGACATCCTGGTGCAGGTCGAGGAGAACGCGGGAACCTCGTCCAAGAGCGTGATCGGCGACGTGTCCGCGATGTTCGACGTAAAGACCGCGACGTCCGGCGAGGCCCAGGTGATCGGCTCGCGCATGGTGGTGGGCCGCGCGGTCGACAAGCTCAATCTCGACATCGAAGCGGCGCCGCGCTACTTCCCGCTGTTCGGCCGCTGGCTCGCCCGCCATTCCGATCATCTGTCGACGCCGGGACCGCACGGCTACGTGTACGGCAACGAGCGCATCACGGTGTCGAAATTCGACGTGCCGGAAGAGCTGTTCGACCGTCCGTTCGTGCTGAGGATGGGCGAGGGTTCGAGCTACGAGCTGCAATACGGCAAGCTGAAGCTCGACGGCACGGTCGGCCAGGCGCTTACCGCGACGACCAACTACGGGCCGCTCACGCTCGTCGTCGACCGGATCGACGCGAAGCCCGGCGCGACCTTCGAATTGCGGCGCCAGTCCGCGCTGACGACGACCGAAAAGCTGCGCAAGGAATTGACGATCTCCGAAAAAGGCAAGGAGTCCGACATCCTCGGCGTGTCGCTCGAGGGCAGCGATCCGAATAAGATCAGCGCGATTCTTGGGACCATCGCGGGCGAATACGTGAGCCAGAACCTGAAGCGCAAATCCGAGGAAGCGGAGCGTTCGATCCGTTTCCTCGAAATGCAGCTTCCGGAAATGCGCCAGCAGCTTTCGGATTCGGAAACGCGCTTCAACGACTTCCGCGCGAAGCATGGCACCGTCGATCTCGGCGAGGAAGCGACCAACCTGCTGCAACTGTCGGTTCAGGCGCAGACGCGGCTCGCGGAACTCCAGCAGAAGCGCAATGAACTGCTGTCGCGCTTCACCGACCAGCATCCGGCGGTGCAGTCGGTCAACGCGCAGTTGCGTGCGGCGCAACAGGAAGCGAAAGATCTCGCGAGCCGGACGCAATCGCTGCCGCCGCTCGAACAGAACGTGCTGCGCCTGCAGCGCGACGTGCAGGTCGGCACCGAACTCGACACGTCGCTGCGCAATACGCTCGAACAGCTGAAGCTGATCAAGGCGGGCAAGGCCGGCAATGTGCGCATCGTCGACGGCGCCGTCGCGCCCGATACGCCGGTGCGGCCCAAGCCGCTCCTGATCATCATCGGCGCGATGATGCTCGGCGTGTTCGTCGGCGCGGTGATCGCGCTGGTGCGTCAGCGTCTGTTCGATGCGATCGACGATCCGTACGAAGTCGAGCTGCGCACCGGTCTGCCGGTCTACGCGAGCGTGCCGTTCAGCCGTCAGGAAGAGCGCTTCGCGCACAGCCGTCGCCGTCCGGAATCGAAGGCGCTCGTGCTCGCGGGCGAAGCGGTGATCGATCCGGCGATCGAAAGTCTGCGTGGCTTTCGCACCGCGCTCGAATTCACGATGACCAAGGCGCGCAACCATATCGTGCTGATCACGGGCCCGACGCCGGGCATCGGCAAGTCGTTCGTGTCGCTGAATCTCGCCGCAGTCATCGGTGCGACCGGCAAGCGCGTGCTGCTGGTCGACGGTGACCTGCGCCGCGGCTTCCTGCATCGGCATCTCGGCGGCGATCGCGGTCCCGGCCTGTCCGATCTGATCCAGGGCGCGTACCGCCCCGAAGAGCTGATTCGCGCGACCCGTTTCCAGGGTGTCGATTTCATCGCGAGCGGCCGCCAGGTGGCGAGCCCGAGCGACGTGCTGTCGAACGCGCGGCTCGAGTCGGTGCTGCGCCAGGTCGCGACCGGCTACGACGTCGTGCTGCTCGACGGACCGCCGGTGCTGCTCGCCGCGGATGCGGTGCGGCTCGCGTGCGTGGCAGGCACGACGTTCTTCGTCGCGCGTCAGGGTGTGACGGGCATCGGCGAACTGCGTGAGTCGGTCCGCCAGATGCAGAAGGTCGGCCTGCCGGTGCGCGGCGTGATCATGAACGGACTGAAGATGCGGCCGGGACGCTACAGCTACGGCTACGGACGCTATCGCTACGCGGCCTACATCTACAAACCGTACGACCGATGAACCCGGGCGCGTGGTTCGCGACGCTCCCGCGGTGCGGGGCGTAGCGCCCGAATGGACCGATCAGAAAACCAACATAGCAATGCGAAGGGATCTTACGGCCGCGCTTGCCGAGCGCACACCGTACAGGCAAGGGACTACTCGGATGAAACAGCTATTTGTCACGCCTTTTCTGCCTCAGAAAAACGCGCCGCAAGCTGGCCACCGGTTGGCCTACGACTACCTGATCAAACTGAGCGCGGAATCGGAGCTGGACGTGCTGATCGTGTCGCGCGTGCCGGTCGACGAAAAAGACATCGAGTTCCGCGCGAACGTACGCAACGTCTATATCCAGTACGTGAGCCGGTTCGACCTGATTCCGTCGTTCCTCGCGAATCCGCTGACGTTTTCACCGCGCCTGTACTCGCGCTATAAACCCGCGATCGGCAAGTTCCTCTGCGAGCTCGTCGACAGGCACCGTTACGACACGGTGCGGCTCGAGTTCTCACAATGCTTCACGTATGCACAGAACCTGCGCGAGCGTTTCCACGACGGCGTGAAGATCGTGATGTGCGCGCATGACGTGCAGATCCAGGTCATGCTGCGCATCAAGTCCATCGAAGGATGGCTGTTTACCCGGCAGACCTTCATGCTCGAACAGCGTCTGCTGAAGCTGGCCGACAAGGTGCTCGTGCTGTCGAGCAAGGACGCGCAGCTGATCAACGGCCTGTATCCCGGGGTCGGCACGGTGCAGGTCGTGCCGATCTCGCTGCCGGCGTTTCTGAAGGAAGTGCGGCGCTCCAAAGACACGATCGAGAAAGGCAACATCCTGTTCTGGGGGGCGATGCAGCGCCGCGAAAACGAAGAAGCGCTGCTCAATTTCATCGACACGATCTTTTTGCCGCTGCGCCAGCGCGGTCTGAAACTGAAGCTGTTCGTGGTCGGTTCCGATCCGAGCGAGCGCGTGAAGCGGCTGAATAGCGACGATATCTGCGTGACCGGTTTCGTCGAAAATCCGGGCAAGTACTTCGAGTCCGCCGATATCGGCGTGGTGCCGCTGCTGTCCGGCGCAGGCGTCAAGCTGAAGACGCTCGAAATGCTCGCGGCGAAACTGCCGGTCGTGTCGACGCCGCTCGGCGCGGAAGGCGTCGAGCACGACGGCACCTTGCTCAACGTGTGCGAGATCGATGAGTTCCAGCACGTGATCGAGCGCATCTACCGCGGGGAACCGGTCAACGTCAACGCCTCCGTGGCGTATCAGGCGTGACGCCATGATCGCGACCATCGCCTATCTGCTGGCCGTCGTGCTGTGCGCATCGCGCGGCGTGCTCGAGTATCTGATCGGCAAGGACGCCGCCTATCTGATCCAGGTCGGCGGCATCGTCGGACTGCTCGTGTGGTACATCTCGCCGACGGCGATCGCCGCTTACTTCCGCGACGAAGGACGCCTGTCGTTCGGCTTGCTCGTGGGCATGCTGTTCTCGATCGGGCTGTCGATCGTCGCGACGCTCGCAGTCACCGATCAGCTCGGGCAGTCCTATCTGTTCGTCTTCATCTTCACGCTGTTCATCTATTTCTACGCGATCTCGAACTATCAAAGACGCTTCGTGCGGCCCCGCGTCGCCTATGTCGGGCTCGTGCTGATCGCGCTGATCGAGGCGGGCGTCGCGCTCGCGCAGCAGCAGAACGTGTTCCCTATCGATCTGCCCGGCGCGACTTACGGCTTCGACAACCTGCGCGCGCCGTCGCTGACCGGCAGCTATCTGCATTACCCGCTGTTCGTCGCGATTGCCGCGTCGCTGTGCGGCGTCGATTATCTGGTGCGCAAGAACGTGCTGTCGGGCCTCGCATGCGCGGTGCTCAGCTTCGCGATTTTCTCCGCGCTGTCGCGCAGCGGCATGCTGATCATTCTCGGCACGTTCGGGCTCGCGTTCGTGCAGGGACCGATTCAGTTCATCACCAGAAACGCGAAGCTGATCGTCGCCACGGTGCTTGCGACGATGGCGATCATGATCTTCGGCGTCGCGCTGAGCAGTCAGAACGATAGTGTCGTCAACGTCGGCACCGAACGGATGATCGGCGCGACCGACCTGCAATCGGAAGGCAACGACGGCCGCGCCGAAGCATGGGAAAAGGCCAAGTCGCTCGTATTGCCGGTCAACGCGATCGCCGGCACCTACTTCGGGCTCGTCACGAACTCGGCGCCCGAGCCGGTGAAACAGGAGTTCGGCATCGTCGAATCGAGCGTGCTGCAGCAGATCCTGAATATCGGCCTGATGGGCGCGATCTTCTATTACGGCGTGCTGATATCGGTGACGAAACTCGTGAGCAGCGCAAGCCGCATTGCGCTGTGTGTCTGGGCCGCTTTATTTCAAACGCTCTTCTATCAATCGATCGAAGTGATTCCGTTTGTCTTCATCCTGATGACATTGCCAGTGTTCGATTACGTGGACGGACCGCGTCGAAACAACGCGTAGCGAACCGCAAGGCAGTGCATGCCAGATCGTCCGCATCGCGCGGACGAGCAGTGGGTAGTCGATAGTGCGCGCGACGAGCGCGAAGCATGGTGAACGAACTGGAAAGCCGTGTTTGGGGGTAATTCCACGAACACCTGATGCAAAGCAGGAGGTGGGGATGAACCTGAAGGGAATGTTTAGCGTGGTGATCGTCAATTACAACACGCCGAAACTGGTCGGAAATTGCGTGCGCTCCGTGCTGGAACTTTCGATTGCGGATAAGGAGGACATCGTCGTAGTGGACAACGCTTCACCGGACAATTCCTTTTCCTATCTGCGGGAGACGCTTCCGACAGGAGTGAGACTCGTCAAAACGTCGATCAATCGCGGCTTCGGAGCCGGCGTCAATTTCGGCATGGTCGGTTGTCTGCGCGAACTCGTGCTGGTGCTGAACCCGGACACCTATTTCGTCGATACATCGCTCGAAAAGGCGGTGCAGTTGTTCAACACGGAGAAGGACGTCGGCCTCGTCGGTCTCGATCTGGTCTATCCGGATGGCGAGCGGCAGTTCTCCGCGCGGCGCTTCTATTCGGTGCTCGACATACTCGGCCGGCGTTCGCCGCTCGGGCGGCTCGGCGTGTTCAAGCGCCGCATCGACATCCACATGATGCGCGAAGCATGGGCCGCGGGCACGCCGTTCGAAGCCGAGTGGGTGCTGGGCACGGGCTTCATCGTGCGGCGCGCGTTGTTCGGCGAACTCGGCGGCATGGACGAGCACTTCTTCCTCTATATGGAGGACGTCGATTTTTGCGCGCGCATCTGGCAGGCGGGCTACCGCGTGCTGTGCGTGCCGGGCGCGCGGCTCACGCACGAGCATCAGCGTGCGTCGGCAGCGGGCTTCCTCAGCAAGGCGGGACGCCGGCATATGAACAGCTTGTGGCGCTTCAGCCGCAAGTATCGTGTGCCGCTGTTCAGACCGCCAGGCGTGCAGGGCCTGATTCGCGGCGCGAAGGCGCGTGCGCTGCCGGTCCCGATGAGCGCCGTGAGCGCGCGTCCGGCGGCCGCCGAGCAGGCGCGAAGCATCACGGTCGAGTGACGCCTCGCGCCGTATCGACGTGAAAAAAGAAGGAGTAACGCAATGGGGGAGGAGTAGATGAAAACCCGGCGACAGGCGCTCAAGACGTTCCTGCTCGGCGGCCTGGCCGGGGCCAGTGCAAGCGCAGCCGATCTGGGCATCGCGCGCGCGACGGGGCACGCGGCGCGCGCGTCCGACGCGTTCGCGACTCCGGGTAACGGCGCGGACGACGGCGCAGGCGGCATCCTGCGCGTCGCCGCGTCCGTGCCCGAGCGTGCCGCATCGGAACCGGTGGCGCCGAGCTATCTGAAGACGCTGAGCGACATCGTCGCGGGACTCGAGGTCAGCGTCGCGCGCTTCGTCGATCCGCGCAGGCTGGCGGCGATCCAGCGCGGCGCGTCCGGCTACGATGTCGGCGCCGAACTCCGCGAGGCGTTCGCGAGCGGCGCGCGCGGGCTCTATCTGCCGCGCGGCATCTGGCGTTACACCGGCGACCTGACCACCGCCAACGGTTCGAGACTGCGCGGCGACGGCGGCGGCGAATACGTAGTGATCACCGACATCGCGATGGGCGCGACCGTGCTGGAGAGACAGGACGCGGGCGGCCCGACGTCGGCGGCGCTGAAGCTCGGCGACTCGGCGTTCGTCGAGCATGTGCAGGTGCGGCCCGCGCATTACGACAAGGTCATCTACTACCTCGCCAACTATCCGGCGCACACCGGCAACACGGCGATCGGCATCCACTTCGGCACGTCGGCCGGCGCGAGTCGTTGCACGGCGATCGGTTTTTCGCGCGCGGGCTACGAGCTCGGCGTCACGTCGACGCTCGAGCGCTGCTATGCGTACATGTGCGAGCGCGGCTTCTACGCGACCGAGCATACCGACGGCTCGCTGATCAACTGCATCGGCATGTTCTGCCATACGGCCGGCGCGGATATCGTCGACAACTTCTGGCAGGTGATCGGCGGACGCTGGGAATGGAACGCGCGGCATGGCGTGATTCTCGGCGCGGAGTCGCTGATCGTCGGCGCGGTGTTCGATCGCAATGGCTTTGCCGGCGTCTATATGAAGAGCGGCAACTGGGGCAAGGTGGTGAACGGCAACTACTTCTCGCGCAACGGTTGCGGCGGCGACGGCAAGATCGGCCGCTGGAAGTTCTCGACGCGCGGCCATCCGTCGTACCTCGATGTGCCGCCCGGTCAGAGCTGCCACATCCAGATCGACTACCAGCAGGGCGCGACGATCGTCGGCAATCGCTACCGTCCCGGCCAGGACGACGAGAACGCCGGCTGCGACGGCCCGCAGTTCGTGTACGGCAGTTCCACCGCGCCGGGCAGCACGCCGCTCGACGGCATCACGATTCAGGGCAATTTCGGCGATCGCGCCGGCGATTCGATCGTCGGTTACGCAAAGGCGTATCCGGGCGGCGGCGCGATCGCGGGCGGCAAGGACGCGAGCCTCGTGCATGCGCTGAATCTCGGCGTCGGCTACGAACGCGGCGGCGTCGCGGCGGCACTGCATTGCGGAAACCAGACGGTGTCGCAGGAGACGACGCGCATCTCGATCAACGTGCTGCGCTCGACCTCGGGCCGCGTGGTGTTGCGTGCGGCCACACGCGGCCATGCTCTACTCGCCGAAATCCTGTTCGCAACCGACGCAAGCGATGCCAACTACAAGACCGTGGTCAGCAATCTGATCGGCAATGCGGTGAAGAGCGCGGTGTTGAACGCAAATAGTGAAGACGATCGCTACAACAAGATCGATATCGCACTAAGTGAACCTGCTTTCGTGTCGTATTCTGTTTTTTCGACTTGAGTTTTAACTGCAAACAGGACGATTGTGTCGACGAGAAACGTCATCATCGCGCTGTATTCGGTGTATGCGCTGAACTACGTGCTGCCGCTCGTTACGTTGCCGTATCTGTCGCACGTACTTGGGCCGGCCGGGTTGGGCGTGATCGGTTACGCGCAATCGATTTCGCAGATTCTTCTCGTCATCGTCGACTTCGGCTTCGGCCTGTCGAGCGCGCGCAAGGTGGCGGTCCACATCGACAACCCGGAAGTCGTGAACCGCATCTACTGGTCGACCACGATCGGCCGCGCGATTCTCGCGTTGCTGTGCTCGCTGGTGCTGGTCGTCTGGGCGTTCGCCGCTCACATGTCGCCGCAGGAGCGCGCTGCGACGCTGCTCGGCTCGCTCGTGATCTGGGGCGGCGTGCTGACGCCCGGCTGCTTCTACGAAGGCACGCAGCGCCTGCCGGTGCTCGCGGGCACGCTGCTCGCCACGCGCGTAGGTCTGCTGATTCCGCTGTTCCTGTTCGTGAAGACTCGCGACGACGTGATGCTCGCGGCCACGCTGCAATATGCGCCGACCTTCGTGTGCGGGTTGATCCTCATGGGCGTGCTGATCTGGAAGCGCGAGATTCTGCTGACCGTGCGGGTCAGCTGGGCCGACGTGATGGCCGAGGCGAAAGAGGCGTATCACATCTTTCTCGGCTCGGCGCTGACGTCCGTGTACATGTACGCAAACGTGATCATGCTGCGCATGATCAGCGGCCCGGGCGCGGTCGGCTATTACGTGGCGGCCGAGCGGCTCACCAACGCGCTGCGCGCGTGCACGGCGCCGGCCATCCAGGCGTTCTTTCCGAAGATCTGCGTGGCGTACGAGCGCAACGACTTCGGCTATATCCACAAGGTCAACCGCGGCTTCATGCTCGCGTTCGCGGCGTCGGCGGTGCTGATCCTGGTCGGCTTCACGGTGCTCGGCGAATGGTTCGTCGGACGTTTTCTCGGCGAGGCGTTCGGCGAGACGTTCCGCATTTTGCGCGTTCTCGTGTTCGTGCCGGCAATCGTCGGCATGACGACGACCCAGGTGATGCTGACGGTGATCGCGTCGGGCAATCAGTCGTTGCTGAAGCGGATCTATATCTACGGCGCGCTGTTCCATCTGGTGCAGGCACCGATCAGCATCTACTTCTGGGGCGGTGTCGGCACCGCGTGCTCGGTGGCCGCGACCGAACTGTTCATGCTGATCGGCGTGTACAACGTGGCGAGCCGGATCAATCACGGCCAGATCGCGGTGCGCTCGCAGACGGCGATCAAGCAGGAAATGGCGGCGGAGCGGGATTAGCCGCCGAGGCGAACGGTGCTTACTGCGCGGTGGACAGATTGGTCACTTTCGCGTTGCGCAGATACAGCACCGTCGACAGCACGACCGCCGCGGCAGCCGCGAGCGCGGCAAACAGGAACACCGAGCCGTAACCGAACTCGCCGGCGATATACCCCGCCAGCGGCCCGGTGATGCCGAGCGACAGATCGAGGAACACCGAATACGCGGACAGTGCCGCGCCGCGGCTCGCCGGCGGCACCAGCCCGACCGCCTCGACGCCGAGCGCTGGAAACACCAGCGCGAAGCCGAAGCCGGTCAGCGCGGCGCCCGCGAGCGCGATATGCGGCTCGGGCGCGAGCCACAGCATCAACAGACCCGCGCATTCGAACGAGAACGATACGATCGCGACGCGAAAGCCGCCGTAGGTCTTGATCGTGTTCGCGAACAGCAGGCGCGCGCCGATGAACAGCGTGCCGAACAGCGTCAGCGACAGCGCCGCGTTCGGCCAGTGCTTCGCCGCATAGAACAGCGTGATGAAGGTCGCGATCGAGCCGAAACCGGCCGAGCCGAGCGCAAGACCCATGCCGTGCGGCAGCACGCGCGTGAACACGCTGCGATACGACATCCGCTCGCCGTGCACGACCGGCACGGGCGCGATCAGACGCGCGAGGTAATAGCCGAGCCCCGCGAGCGCGATCACCAGAATGCCGAGCGCGGTGAAGCCGATCGAGCGCGAGATCATCACGCCGAGCGGCGCGCCGATCGCGAGCGCGCCGTAGGTTGCGATGCCGTTCCACGAAATGACCCGGGCGTTGTTCGACGTGCCGACCCGGCCGATCCCCCACAGGATTGCGCCGGTGCCGCACAGGCTCTCGCCGAAACCGAGCACGAGGCGGCTGCACACCAGCAGCGCGAGGCTCAGCACCGGCCACTGACCGGCCAGCGCGGCGAGCAGCAGCAGCACGCCGCTCGCGCCGCAGCCGAGCAGACCGATCGATACCGTGCGCTTCGGCCCGAGCGTGTCGGCCGAACGGCCCGCGAGCGGCCGCGACGCGAGCGTCGCGAGGTACTGCACGCTGATCGCCGCGCCGGCCAGCACCGCGCTGTAGCCGAGGTCGCCGTGCACGTAGCCGGGCAACACCGCGAGCGGAATTCCGATCGCGAGGTAGCAAAGGAAGGTGAAAAAGACGACTGGAATGATCTGCAGGGTCGTCGCAAATTCGCTGCGGGCGGGCGCGGAGTCGGTGGACATCGGGAAAACGAGACTTGAAATCGGCGAAGAGCCGTGATTCTCCCATGGAACCGATTCCCTTGCAGGGCTTGCTTAAAAAATGGGACGAATAAATGGCGGGTCGCGACTTGGTAAAGGTCCGGTTTCGCGCGGCTTGCCGGGATAAGACATGTCATTTCACCTGCAAAACGTCTAAAAAAACGGCAAAAACGTCCGATCAACATAAGCGTTGCCACGCGCAAATCCATCTCCATATCGCGCGACGAATATGTCCCCCATGCGATTCAAGCTATGGGTTGCGTTTATTGACGGTGATAGCTTTCAAACCATCGACGCGGCGGGTCCGCGCGAACACAGAACAGACGAGAGCATCGAGACATGACTGAGCCGATTCGCTTCTATCACCGCAACGCGATCCGCGAAATCCAGGACGCGCCCATCACCCGCACGGTGCTGCAGTATCTGCGCGAGGACGCGCATTGCACCGGCACCAAGGAAGGCTGCGCCGAGGGTGACTGCGGCGCCTGCACCGTCGTGATCGGCGAGCGCAACGCGGCGGGCGGCGTCGACTTCAAGGCGGTCAACGCCTGCATCCAGTTCGTGCCGACGCTCGACGGCCGCGCGCTCTTCACGGTCGAAGACCTGCGCCAGCCGGACGGCTCGCTGCATCCGGTGCAGCAAGCGATGGTCGATTGTCACGGCTCGCAGTGCGGCTTCTGCACGCCGGGCTTCATCATGTCGATGTGGGCGCTCTACGAGAAGCACGGCCACGAGCATGGCTGCGCGAACCGCACGGTGCCGTCGCGCGAGGCGATCGGCAATGCGCTGACCGGCAACCTTTGCCGCTGCACCGGTTACCGGCCGATCGTCGACGCGGCCGAGCGCATGTTCGACGCGCCCGCGCCGACAGCGCCGCTCGACGTGAAGGCGCTCGCCGACACGCTCGCGACGCTCGAGCGCCGCGACACGTTCGAGTACGAGCACGCGGGCCAGCGCTTCGCCGCGCCGCGCACGGTCGCGGCGCTCGCGCAGATCAAGGAGCAGGAACCGGCCGCGCGCATCCTCGCGGGCAGCACCGATATCGGCCTGTGGGTCACCAAGCAGATGCGCGCGCTCGGCAACCTCGTCTACGTCGGGCAGATCGCCGAGCTGCAAAAGCTCGAAACCAATGACGACTGGATCGAGATCGGCGCCGGCGTCAGCGTCGAAAGAGCGTACGCCGAGATCGCGAAGCAGTATCCGGAGCTGACCGAAATGTGGCAGCGCTTCGCGTCGCTGCCGATCCGCAACGCCGGCACGCTCGGCGGCAACATCGCGAACGGCTCGCCGATCGGCGATTCGATGCCCGGGCTGATCGCGCTCGGCGCGCGCGTGATCGTGCGCGGCGGCGACATCGAGCGCGAGATGCCGCTCGAAGACCTGTACCTCGCATATCAGAAGAAGGACATGGCCGAGCACGAGTTCGTCGTCGGCCTGAAGGTGCCCGCGCGCGGCGGCGCGCGCAAGAACCTGCGCTTTCGCACCTACAAGCTGTCGAAGCGTTTCGACTCGGATATCTCGGCCGTGTGCGCGGCGTTCTCGTTCATCGCCGACGGCGACGTGATCCGCGAGCCGCGTATCGCGTTCGGCGGCATGGCCGCGACGCCGAAGCGCGCGCTCAATGCCGAAGCCGTGCTGCGCGACGCTGATTGGCACGAGGCGACCGCACAGGCCGCGATGCTCGCGCTCGGCAACGACTACGCGCCGCTCACCGACATGCGCGCGAGCAGCGACTACCGCCTCGAAGCGGCGAAGAACACGCTGTACCGCTTCTGGCTCGAAACGCGCGCGCGGGAGCCGCTGCCGAAGAGCGCACTCGATGTGCGCGCGGTCGCGCCGGCCGGCGCAAGCGTTTGAGCGCCGCGCGTCCACGGATACGGAGAACCCAACGATGAACCAGCAAGCCGAACCGTTCCTGAAAGAGCTTCAGGATCTCGACGACTTCACCCAGGTGCACGTGTCGCGTCCGCACGAGTCCGCGCATCTGCACGTGAGCGGCCGCGCGACCTACACCGACGATATCCCCGAACTCGCGGGCACGCTGCACGCGGCGCTGGGGCTGTCGTCGAAGGCGCACGCGAGGATCGTGTCGATCGCACTCGACCAGGTGCGCGCGACGCCCGGCGTGGTCGCGGTCTTCACCGCCGACGACATCCCCGGCGTCAACGACGTTGCCCCGATCGTTCATGGCGACGATCCGATCCTCGCCGACGGCGTCGTGCAATACGTCGGCCAGCCGATGTTCATCGTGGTCGCGAGCTCTCACGAAGCGGCGCGGCTCGGCGCGCGGCGCGCCGAGGTGGTCTACGAGGAACTGCCGGCGGTACTGACCGCGCAGCAGGCGCGCGCCGCGAACCAGTACGTGCTGCCGCCGATGAAGCTCGCGCGGGGCGACGCCGGCACGAAGATCGCGCGCGCCGCGCATCGCGAGGCCGGTGCGATGCTGCTCGGCGGCCAGGAGCAGTTCTATCTGGAAGGGCAGATCTCGTACGCGGTGCCGAAAGATGACGACGGCATGCACGTCTACTGCTCGACCCAGCATCCGACCGAAATGCAGCACCTCGTCGCGCACACGTTGGGCGTTGCATCGCATAACGTGTTGATCGAATGCCGGCGCATGGGCGGCGGGTTCGGCGGCAAGGAATCGCAGTCGGCGCTATTCGCCTGCTGCGCCGCGCTCGCCGCATGGAAGCTGCTGTGCCCAGTGAAGCTGCGCCCCGATCGCGACGACGACATGATGGTGACCGGCAAGCGCCACGATTTCCACTACACGTACGAAGTCGGCTACGCCGACGACGGCGTAATCGAAGGCGTCGCCGTCGACATGACCTCGCGCTGCGGCTTTTCCGCGGACCTGTCGGGCCCGGTAATGACGCGCGCGCTGTGCCACTTCGACAACGCGTACTGGCTGTCGGATGTATCGATCGACGGCTTCTGCGGCAAGACCAACACGCAGTCGAACACCGCGTTTCGCGGCTTCGGCGGCCCGCAGGGCGCATTCGCGATCGAGTACATCCTCGACAACGTCGCGCGCTCGTGCGGTATGGATTCGCTCGACGTGCGCCGCCGCAATCTGTACGGCAAGACCGAACGCAATCAGACGCCGTACGGCCAGGTGGTCGAAGACAACGTGATTCACGAGCTGATCGACGAACTCGAAGCGACCAGCGACTATCGCGCGCGCCGCAAGGAGATCGACGCATTCAACGCGAACAACGAGATCCTGAAGAAAGGCCTCGCGCTGACGCCGGTCAAGTTCGGCATCGCGTTCAACGTCACGCACTTCAACCAGGCCGGCGCGCTCGTGCATATCTACACCGACGGCTCGGTGCTCGTGAATCACGGCGGCACCGAAATGGGCCAGGGGCTGAACACCAAGGTCGCGCAGGTCGTCGCGCATGAACTCGGGGTCGGCTTCAAGCGCATTCGCGTGAGTGCGACCGATACGAGCAAGGTCGCCAATACGTCGGCGACGGCCGCGTCGACCGGCTCCGACCTGAACGGCAAGGCCGCGCAGGACGCCGCGCGCCAGCTGCGCGAGCGGCTCGCCGCTTTCGCGGCCGAACGCTACGGCGCGGGCAGCGTGAACGCGCGCGACGTGCGCTTCGCGCATGATCGCGTGGTGGTCGGCGAGGTCGCCGTGCCGTTCGAGGAAGTGATCGCGAAGGCGTATCTCGCGCGCATCCAGCTGTGGTCCGACGGTTTCTATGCGACACCGAAGCTCTACTGGGATCAGTCGAAGCTGCAAGGCCGGCCGTTCTATTACTACTCGTATGGCGCGGCGGTATCGGAAGTCGTGATCGACACGCTGACCGGCGAAATGCGCGTGCTGCGCGCCGATGCGCTGCACGACGTCGGCGCATCGCTGAATCCGGCGCTCGACGTCGGCCAGGTGGAAGGCGCGTTCATCCAGGGCATGGGCTGGCTCACCACGGAAGAACTGTGGTGGAACGCGGGCGGCAAGCTGATGACGCACGCGCCGTCGACGTACAAGATTCCGACCGTCAACGACGTGCCGCCGGTCTTCAACGTGAAGCTGTTCAAGAACCGCAACGTGGAGGACAGCATCCATCGTTCGAAGGCGACCGGCGAGCCGCCTCTGCTGCTGCCGTTCTCGGTGTTCTTCGCGGTGCGCGACGCGGTGTCGGCGGTGGGCGGCCACCGGGTCAATCCGCCGCTCAATGCGCCCGCGACCAGCGAGGAAATCCTGAAGGCGGTCGGCGCGGTGCGCGCCGCGACCACGGCCGCGCGGCAGGCTTGATGCGAATGGCGGACGAGCGGGAGCGCGATATGGAAGTACGCCTGAACAATTCTCTGAACGGCACCGGCGCCAGTGACGACCGCGCGCCGGTGCGGATCGGCCGGCGTAGCGTCGCATCCGAAATGGCACCGCGGCCCGCGCCGATGCATATCGTGCTGTTCGGCGCGGGACATGTCGGCCATGCGCTCGTGCAATTGCTCGGCAGCCTGCCGTGCGTGGTCCAGTGGGTCGACGAGCGCGACGAGCTGTTCCCCGACGAAACGCCGCCCAACGTGCAGGTCGAAGCGACCGACACGCCCGATGCGATCGTCGACGCGGCGCCGCCCGGCGCGTGGTTTCTGGTGATGACGCACAACCATGCGCTCGATTTTTCGCTGGCCGCGCGCATCATGCGACGGCGCGATTTTAGCTATTTCGGCATGATCGGCTCGAAGACGAAGCGCGTGAAATTCGAGCGGCGTCTGCTCGAACGAGGCGTGGAGCTGGAGCGGCTCGCGGACATGACGTGCCCGATCGGCGTCGAGGGCATCGTCGACAAGGCGCCCGCCGCGATCGCGATTGCGGTGTGCGCCCAACTGCTGCGATTGAGGGCACAACGGGCCGCGAGCCAGATCCGCGCAACGGAGCAGATCATGGCTTAGGCCACACGGCGCAACGGGCTTGCGCGAGTGTTCGGGGGGGACGGGGCTCATGCGCCGTCCCCCTTCTTCATTTGCCGCTGGACACTCGTTGTTGGCCCCGCTGTGGCGTCTTCACGCGCGGCGCTTTGCGCGCGACCAGCTCACTCGACACCTCGGACATCAACGTCCTCAGCCAGCCGACATCGCTCGGCCGATCCGGCTGCGGATGCCACAACTGATAGCAGCGGATGCGCGGAAACGCGATCGGCACATCGACGACCGCAAGCGGCAGCATGCTCGCGTAATGCATCGCGAAGCGCCGTGTGGTCGTGAAGATCAGATCGGATTGCAGCAGCGTCTGCGCGACGAGCCCGAAGTAGGGCAGCGTCGCGACGATGCGCCGGCTCGCCTTCGCGCGCGCGAAGCCGGTATCGATCGCCCCGCCGCGCGTGCCGCTGTACGGGGTCGGCGCCAGATGCGGCGCGGCCAGATAGGCGTCGCGCGTGAGCGGTTCGCGGGTCAGCGGATGGTCGGCGCGCATCATGCACACGACGGTATCGGCGAACAGGTCGCTGCGCTCGAAGCGCGGATCGGGCTTCGGCCAGTTGCCGATCACGAGATCGAGTTCGCCGGCGTCGAGCGCGGCCGAATGATCGAGCAGCGGCCCCAGCGACTCGATTTCGAGCCGCGCATGCGGCGCCGCCTCGCGAAATCGCGCGATCACGGTCGGCATGAAGAAGTCGTTCAGATAGTCGGGCGCGGCGACGCGAAACGTGCGGCGCGAGCGGCCCGGGTCGAAATCGCCGTGCGGCGTCGCGACGAAATCGACATCGCGCAGCACGCGCTGCGCGGCCGCGAGCAGCGACTCGCCGTATTCGGTCGGCACCATGCCCGACTTGCCGCGCACCAGAATCGGATCGCCGAGCGTATCGCGCAACTTGCGCAGCGCGGTGCTGATCGCGGGCTGGGTCTGGTTCAGCCGCATCGCGGTCTGCGTGACGCTGCGCTCGACGAGCAGCGTGCGCAGCACGCGCACGAGCCAGATATCGAGTGAGGCGGCGGTGTCGTCCATGGTCGAAGCGTGGTGACGCGGGCGCCGCCGATCGGCTCGCCGCGCGGCGCGCGCGTGGGGTGCGAAAGCCTATAACCTTAGGCCCGTTTGCGCGTCGGCGGCATAGCGGGCGCGGTATGGCCGGCATCAGCGCGGCGCGTGCCGGCGGCGCTTCGCTCGGGCCGAAGCGGCAGCCGCAGCGCGGCCCGCCGCCGCCGTGTTATGGCGCCGGTGCCGGCTTGTCCGCGAGGCCCCACGGCAGCGAACTGATCCGCTTCACTTCGCGCGATTCGAGCCAGTTCGGCGTGCGCGCGCAGTACAGCACCATCGGCAGCGCGTCCTCGCCCCAGAACAGCTGATCGTTCAGACGAAACGTCGGCACGCCATAGACGCCGAGGTCGATCGCATCGGCGGTATTGCGCTGCAGTTGCGCCTTCACCGCTTCGTCCTGGATCAGCTCGGGGCCGTCCGGCCTGCCGACGCGCTCGCACAGCTCGGCGAACGCTTCGTCGCTCGACGGGTCGCGCCCGTCGCGCCAGATGAAGCGGAAAATCTCGCGCACGAATTGCACGTCGCCGTTCGCGGCGGTTGCGAGCAGCAGCGGTTTCATCGAATCGAACGGATGGGCGGGCGGCATCTTGTACGGGATGCCGAGCTGCTCCGCGCGAAACAGCGCATGCCGGTACATGAAGGTGCGCTTGGCGGGCACGCTGTACGCGGAGCGCTGGCCCCAGTGGCGATACAGATCGTTCAGCACGACCGGCGTGAATGCGAAGTCCATGCCGGGCCATTTGTCGTGTTGCTCGAGCAACAGGTACGTGAACGGCGAGACGAAATCGTAAAACCACAGCGGCTGTTGGGCGTCGATGCCAACGGTCATAAAGGTCTCCCGGATTGCCTGTGTCGGACGGAGCGGAGGGTGGGTCCGTTATCTCATCAAAATTGTAGCGATCTTACGCGGTGCGCTCCCGGCTTGCACCGGTCGATATCCCCTGGTGGCGGGCGGCGGGTGCGGGTTCAGGCGGTGTCGCCGGCGCGCTCAGCCTTTGACTTGATCGGCCGCCTGCTCGTCGGCTTCGTCCAGCCCGGCCGGCGTGTCGCGGCTTGCCATGAGCCGCCGCCGCACGAAGCCGATGTGCTCGCGCAGCACGTAGAACTGGTCCGCGTATGCGAGCGGCATCTTCATGCCGTTGACCGAGTCTTCGATCGCGTCGAGCCGCTCGATCAGCGACGCGCGTTCGGCCGGCGAGTGTTCGCTGAGCGCGCTGCGCTCGATTGCGATCAGCGCGCCGTACCAGCGATAGATGCGCGACTTGACGCGCCATGCGTACAAGCCCGGCACGACGCGCAGCGCCGGCACCAGCAGCACGATCAGCGGCACGACGATCACCAGCAGGCGGTCGGCGAGGCTCGCGATCCAGAACGGCAGCGTCCGGTACAGGAAGCTCTTGCCCGACTTGTAGTAGCGCGCGGCGTCGTCGGACAGCGGGAAATCGTGCGCGAGCGGCGCGGGGAATTCGCCGGCGCGCTGCATCGTCGTCGCGCCGCCGTGCACCTCGCGCGCGGCTTCGATCAGCAGATCCGACAGCGCCGGATGCAGCGAATCGCGCGCGATCAGCTCGGCGGTCGGCGCGACGATGCTGATCGAGTTCGCCGGCAGGTTCTTGCCGAGGTCGAAGGCGCCCATCGGCACCTTCAGCTGCGTCAGGTACGGAAAGCGGCGCGTGTACGCGTCGGCCTGCGAAAAATCGTAGAAGCGCACATTCCCCGTGCGGTAGAGCTTGCCCATCACGGCCGGTTGCGCCGAGTCGCCGGCGAGGAAGGTTGCGTCGATCGTGCCGTCGATCAGCGCGTCGGCGGCTGCGTCGCCCGTCAGCGGCAGCAGCTGGGTCGGGCCGCCCGGCACGATGCCGTTGGCCTTCAGCAGCGCGAGCGCGAGCTCGCGCGTGCCGCTGCCCTCGGGGCCGATCGCGAGGCGTTCGCCCTTGAAGCCGGACAGCCAGTCGACCGGCGCGCCGCGATAGAAGATCGCGAGCGGCACGTAAGCGACGCTGCCGAGCGACATCAGGCTTTTGTCCTTGTCGACCGCGGCGGGCGCGATGCCGCTCTGCACGAAGCCGACATCGACGTTGGCCTTCGGGTCGAACAGTCGCTTCAGATTTTCCTGCGAACCCTGCGAGGCCAGCACGTTCAGCGTGATGCGGTTGCGCGCGAGGATCGCCTTGTACTTCTGCGCGGCGATCCAGAACGTGCTGCCGACCGGGCCGGCGCTAATCGTCAGCGTATTCGGCGGAGCGGGCTGGATCAGCCGCACGGCGGCCCAGATGCCGACGATCACGAGCAGCACGAGCGGGCCGAACGAGACCGCCAGGTCGCGCCACGAGATCGCGACAAAGCGAGCGACGAGATGGGTAGGGCGGCTGCGGCCGGTGTCAGGCTTCATCGGATCTTCTGAAAACGGCGGTCGGTCGGGCGCGAATGCGCGCAGGCGGCTCGGGCGGCGCGCCAGCACGCGTCGCGCCGATGGTACCTGAGATTGGCACGGCCGCGAATCGCGTAGCCGCCCGTCACGCCGACAAACGCGTAACAAATGGTGAGCGTCGCGGGTGCGCGCCAGCATGACGTCCATGCAAATTTTGCGCGACCACGTAGCGTGTCCGTCTTTATCCGGCAAGCATGACGCACCCGCTGTCGGTGCGCCACGCCGCACGCTAAACCCTTTGCGCTTCTGTGCCGGCTAGATTAAATTGTGCATCGTTACCGCGATCCAACGTTTGCGGCGATATCCCGGCAAGACGGACAAGAACCGGGCACGTCGGCGGACTTCGCGGTTTGGCGGTTACCGATTACCGGTAATCAGCCTCTCTCGCCTCTTGCACATCGTGTCAACCATTGACGGCCGTCGCGCACGCGCGCATTCGCGCGATGACGGCCGCCCGTAGTCGTAACGAAGCCGCTTGTTGATGCGGTCCAATGTGAAACCAAGGAGAAGAGAGCTATGAAAACGGTCGGTTTTCTGAAAACACTGGGTGCGGTCGTGGCAATGGTGGCGGCGTGCAGCGTCTACGCCCAAAACGCTCCGGATACGGCGTCGGCGGCAGCCACCGTCAAGGCCGGCAAGGCAGCGAATCATGAACTTGGCCGTAAGGTGCGCCACGCGCTGACCAAGACCCAGGGTCTCGACGTGTCGCACATCGCCGTGCGCGCGCGTGGCGGCGCAGTGACGCTGACCGGCACGGTGCCGGACCAGGGGCAGGCCGAGAAGGCCGGCGAAGCCGCCAAGGGCGTCGAGGGCGTGACGTCGGTGACGAACAAGCTGACGGCGAAGCAACAGTAAGCGGTGCGCGCGAGCGCGGCGCCGTAAGGCCCGCGTCGGAAGGTCTATCAATCAGTTCGGAGGCTCCGGCATTTTCGCCGGAGCTTTTTTTTCGTGCGCAGTTTTGGGCGCGGCACTTGCGACGTTTGCGGGACCGCAGCAATGCGGCTTGCCGCACTCACTGGTGCTGATCGAGGCGCGGCTGTCCCGGCTTCGTGCGCTGCGGCACAGTACCGGCGCATCGCGGGGCGTACTGTGACGAGGAGGGAATGGGGAGCCAAGCTTATGCAAACCACGCAGTTTCGCTACATCGATCTGCCGATCGGCGATCGCGCGGCATTCGAACTGGTGTGCGCAAGACACGGTTTCGCGCCCGCGCATTTCGACATCAGCGCGAGCGCGGCGCCCGGTGAGCCGGCGCACGAACGCGTCGTCACCGTGCGGCGTGTCGACTGGTCACGGTCGTATCGCGATGGCCACGGTCAGTGGGTCCGGCAGTTCGAGGCGGATCTGACCAGCCGGTTTTTCAAATAGACACCGGTCGCCGCGTGCGCGCTTGACGCGTCTTCAACGGGCGGCTCACGACAACACCAGCCGCACGCCGACCAGCGTCAGCGTCGCCGCGAGCAGATTGCGCAGCAGCACTTCCGGCGCGCGCGACGCCAGAAAGCTGCCGATCGCGATGCCGGGCAGCGATCCCACCAGCAGCGACAGCAGCATCGACCAGTCGATCGAGCCGAGCAGCCAATGTCCGGCACCCGCGAGCAAGGTCAGCGGCACCGCGTGCGCGATGTCGGAGCCGACGATGCGTGTGGTCGGCAGCATCGGATACAGCAGCAGCAACACCGTCACGCCGATCGCGCCCGCACCCACCGACGTCAACGACACCAGCGCACCGAGGATCGCGCCGGTCAGCATCGTCAGCGCGAGCGT
>NZ_JBFPKG010000279.1:0-388 GCF_040948665.1 Paraburkholderia sp. BR14320 | reverse complement strand
CGGTCGAGCAGAGCGGACAGGTCACAGCGCATCCGGTGGTTGGTCAGCAAGGCCCGCTTGTGCATATCCTGCACACGCCTGGTCACTTTGAGCCCTTGTGGCCGCGCCCACTCTGATCACAGGCGCAACCAACTGGTTGCGGGTTTTCTGATGTGCGTAAATTTGTCTGCATGCCGCATGCAACTGGTTGCGCGTTTCGAGCAGGTGCGTATTCCACGCAAAGAGAACAGCCATTCCACTGCAAAGTGAATCGTGATTCCACGGGGCTTTGTTCAGCAGGGTAGGCCCGCAGTTGGTTGCGGACGCAACTAGAGCTTTTTGACGCAAACGGCCTTGCCGAAGCTGTTCCACAGATTCACGAGGTTCGCGATAATCACGCCCTCGCGCT
>NZ_JBFPKG010000278.1:0-392 GCF_040948665.1 Paraburkholderia sp. BR14320 | reverse complement strand
CAACAGATTGCGGGTTTCGGCCTCTTGCAACTCACGGATTTTTCGCGACATTCATGAGTGGGCGAAATGGGCGGGACCGTTGCGAAAAATGATGGTTATAAAATCATACGACGACGTATTATCATCAGGAATGCGAACCTAAAGGAGGTTGCAATGCATGGCACGGTGAACCGACCATGGAGCCGTAGGTCCTGCGATGATTTTCAGCAATAGTGCCGAAGGTTGATCATCATATAAGCGAGCGTCTTGAACGCGTAGTGCACCGCGCTGATGCGTTCGAAGCGCAGCAACAGACGGCGAAACTTGTCTTCCCAGGCGAAGACGCGCTCGATGGTTCTGAAGCGCTCCTCGAAGATGGCCGGATCAAAGCGCCGCTTGCGACCGCGTTTAGG
>NZ_JBFPKG010000277.1:0-397 GCF_040948665.1 Paraburkholderia sp. BR14320 | reverse complement strand
AGATACGCGTCGATCTTGCGTGCCACGACCGCCTGCAGCGCCTCCAAGGTCTGCAGGGCGTCCACCCGGTGGCGCTTGAGCTGCGGGCTGCGCGCCAGCGGCAGCAGCCCCATGCACAGGTTGCCCACGCTCTCCAGCGGTTCATTGCGCAGGCCCCTGGCGGCGCACAGCGCCCGGACCCGCCCCAGCGCTGCCGCGCCGAGCGGCCGCAACGCGTCGTGCATCCGCAGCTGGGCGAAAGCCTTGAGCAGCAAACCCACGCCGCGGCCATCGGCGCTGTCGAAGCGTTCCGGGCGCAGCGCCAGGTGCATCGCTACCCCCGTCAGTACACCGCGTGCGAGCCGGGCGTCGTCCCCGTCTTCGTCCCCGCCCAGCCGCGCCAGCGCGTTGGCAATCT
>NZ_JBFPKG010000276.1:0-398 GCF_040948665.1 Paraburkholderia sp. BR14320 | reverse complement strand
AGATGAATGTCCACCAGATCGCGATTACCGAGGACAACGTCTCCGACGAGGCGGGCCTGAATGCGATGCTGGCAGTCGAGGCGAACGTCGACTGCGTGATCGCCGACGGCGCGTATTACAGTATTGCGCAGACCGAGGCGTGGTCAGCCTGCGGCGTGCTGCCGGTGATTCCCCCACCGGCCAATGCGGTCGCTCACAATCAACCGGCGACACGCTGGCACGACCATCTCGTTCGGTACATCAAGGACAAGGGCACCCATGCGTTCCGCAACAAATACGGGTATGGCCAGCGCGCGCTGGTCGAGTCGCAGATCTCGCGCATCAAGCGCTGTATCGGCGCGCGACTGCTGACGCGCAACATCGAATCGCAGCAGCGCGAGGGCGTGATTATCGCGAAC
>NZ_JBFPKG010000275.1:0-404 GCF_040948665.1 Paraburkholderia sp. BR14320 | reverse complement strand
GATCACGCCCACCGTCTGGCCACGGCCGATCGCGAGGTCGACGTCGCGCAGAATGACCTTGTGCGGCCAGCCGTGCGCGTCGGTGCCGCCGTAGCCGGCCGTCAGCCCGCGCAGTTCGAGCAGCGGCCCAGCATTGCATTGCGACGCGTCCAGCGCGGCCGCGGTCGATCCAGCGGGAGCGACTAGCGTTACCGCGGCAATCAGGCTCTGCGTATATGGATGGGCCGGCGTATGCAGAATCTGCTCGGTGCGGCCCGTTTCGCGAATCTCACCGTTGCTGAGCACCACGATCCGATCGGCCATCTGCGCGACCACCGCCAGATCGTGCGACACATAGACGGCGGTCATTCCGCATTGCCGGATCACGCCGCGAAACGCTTGCAGCACGTCGATCTGCGTCGTGA
>NZ_JBFPKG010000274.1:0-417 GCF_040948665.1 Paraburkholderia sp. BR14320 | reverse complement strand
GCGCCCGGCGTTGAGAGCCTCGAGCGCAGCCAGATTCGCACCGCTCTTGTCCACGGTAATCGTCTCGGGCTCGCCGTTCTGGTCAGTCGCCTTCTCAAAGTAGCGGCGCGCAGCGGCCTTGTCTCGACAGAACCCCCGACTCGCGCCGCCAGGCTTCGGCCGTTTCTCGACCATTAACACGGCTTTGTTCAAGAGGGCCGCTTGCGCGGCGGCCGTGGGTCGGGTAGAAGGAGTCCGGTGATCTATCCGACGAGCGAGCTTTCATGCCTTACAAGGCAAGACTGAAGACGGGGCGAACCGCGCAAACGAGCGAAGCCGGGCTATGCGGTAACAAACGCGCACGAGTACAACGAAAGCCTGAAGCGGCGCGGGCAACTCAGCCTGTATTGTCCCGACGGCGACCTGAAGGCGCTGTTC
>NZ_JBFPKG010000273.1:0-423 GCF_040948665.1 Paraburkholderia sp. BR14320 | reverse complement strand
CATACAGCTGATCGAGGCTGCGTCGCCACGCCGCGCGATCCAGCCTGCCCTGCAGCCGCCACCCCAGCGGAACGTGGTAGCGGGCACTGTCCTTGTCCAGCTGTGCCAGAAACCACAGCCGCTGCTGGGCAAACGACAGCTCAAGCGGCGCCTGGCGCGATACGGCTCCAATGGCCGGCAGCGCCTGCGCTGCCGCGCCGCTCACCGCTCCGGCCACGCCTGCGGCCAGATCAGCCAGCACCGGCCGCGCAAACAGCATCGCCAGCGACAGTTCCACACCCGCAATCTGCGACAGCCGGCTGAGCAGCCGCACGGCCAGCAGCGAATGACCGCCCAGCTCGAAGAAGTGGTCATGCCGGCCGACCCGCTCCAGACCCAGCAGCTCCGCCCACAGCTGCGCCAGCACCGTCTCGAGCTCCCCGC
>NZ_JBFPKG010000272.1:0-423 GCF_040948665.1 Paraburkholderia sp. BR14320 | reverse complement strand
CCAACTGGTTGCTAGTTTTTCAATGCCATCGAATTTGCGTGCGAGCCGCTGAGGACTGGATTTCCGATCAGGTCCCGAGATCAGCTATAACGTCCAGATTTCTGGACGCAGCGCATGACCGGAAACCCACGCTGGCAGGTAATTCCCGTGAAATTGAGCCAGGCGCAGTTCGAAGAATTTGTCTTGCCGCATCTGAGCACGGGTCGGCGCGGACCACGGCCTACACTGACCTTGCACAAGACCTTCAACTACATCTTGCAGGTGCTGTACATGGGCTGTCAATGGAAGATGTTGCCTATCGAGAGGAATGCAAAAGGTCTCCCCGAAATTCACTATACGCGTATCTATCGATCGTTTCGTCGCTGGCAGGCCGAGGGTTGCATCGATGCCATCTTTGCTGGCTCGGTAAGCAGGCTTCATGAC
>NZ_JBFPKG010000271.1:0-429 GCF_040948665.1 Paraburkholderia sp. BR14320 | reverse complement strand
ACCTGAACCGTCGCAGCCGCGAACAGTTTCGCTGTATCCAGATCGTGTTCCAGAACGCCGACACGGCGCTCAACCCGACCCATACCGTCGAGCGCACGCTGGCGCGCCCGTTGAAGTTCTATCACGGTATGAAGGGCGAGGCCGCGCGGCGCCGCGTCGCCGAACTGCTTGGCCTGGTGCGCCTGCCAGCCGAACTGGCGCAACGTCGCACCGGGGAGTTGTCGGGCGGGCAAAAACAGCGCGTGAATCTCGCGCGGGCGCTGGCCGCCGAACCCAAGCTGATCCTTTGCGACGAAGTCACCTCCGCGCTCGATACGGTGGTCGGCGCAGCCATTCTCGAACTGCTGCGCGATCTGCAGAAAAAGCTCGGCGTGTCGTATCTGTTCATCACGCACGACATCGCCAAGGTGCGCGCGATCAGCGACGACA
>NZ_JBFPKG010000270.1:0-430 GCF_040948665.1 Paraburkholderia sp. BR14320 | reverse complement strand
CGCGAGATCTGCGACTCGACCAGCGCGCGCTGGCCATACCCGTATTTGTTGCGGAACGCATGGGTGTCCTTGTCCTTGATGTACCGAACGAGATGGTCGTGCCAGCGTGTCGCCGGTTGATTGTGAACGACCGCATTGGCCGGTGGTGGAATCACCGGCAGCACACCACAGGTTGACCACGCCTCGGTCTGCGCGATACTGTAGTACGCGCCGTCGGCGATCACGCAGTCGACGTTCGCCTCGACTGCCAGCACCGCATTCAGGCCCGCCTCGTCGGAGACGTTGTCCCCGGTGATCGCGATGTGGTGGACATTCATCTGCGGGTCGATCGACAGGTGCATCTTGCGCCACGGCGTCTGGCTCGCGTCGCAGCCGTACTTCTGGCGATGCCATTCGCTGGCCCGGCCAAACTTCATCCCGCTGCTGTCGA
>NZ_JBFPKG010000026.1:0-108813 GCF_040948665.1 Paraburkholderia sp. BR14320 | reverse complement strand
ACCAAGGAAGGCATGTCGAACAAGGAAATTCACCGCTGCCTGAAGCGCTATATCGTCAGGGAGTTGTACCCGCTCATTCTGGCCGACTTGGCCGATTCGGCCCGCGCTTCTTGACATAGGAGCGTCAACTCGATCCGGCCGCTTTGTTCTTTTTGCTCTTTATTCTCGTCATTTTCCCAGCAGTTCTGAGGACTGCTCCAATGGCTGCGCTTTCCAGAAATCCTCACACGACATCGTCCGGCCGTCCATGAGTGGATGCGCCAAGTATCGGGAATGTTGCTAATTCTCCACTGCGCGTTGTTTCCTCTTTTTTCGTAAGGTCGGTTCAGGTAAACGGCAGCTGCTGCTGCCGATCTCGCTGCGTCATTGTCATGAAAAGAAATATAATCCCGTGCCTCTGCTGCCATGCAACGGAACTCGATGCCGCAGCGAAGGTCACCTTTACAGCCCGCTGACGCGCCGCCTCGAAAAGGCGGCCGAAGTCGGCGACGCGGACCACAGGCGACGCCAACCCGGATCGCCTTCCCGCCGCAGCACCCAATCCCATATTAAAAAGCCTTGTGAGACGCCCGCCGCGCTGGATCAGCGCGCCGTCGCACGGGGCTGCTTTTGACTCGAACAATGCCTGACAAGCCCTCCTCCCGCCTGATCGAGCTGGACTTTTTCCGCGGACTGGTTCTGCTGATCATCGTGGTCGATCACATCGGCGGCAGCATTCTGTCGCGCGTGACGCTGCATGCGTACGCGCTGTGCGATGCCGCCGAAGTGTTCGTGTTCCTCGGCGGCTTCGCGACCGCCACCGCCTATGCAACGCTCGCCGAGCGGCGTAACGAGACGATCGCGCGCGGCCGCTTCGTGCGCCGCTCGTTCGAGATCTATCGGGCGTTTCTCGTCACCGCCGGGCTGATGCTGCTGGTCAGCGCGGTGCTCACCGCATTCAGCATCGACGGGCCGAATCTCGCCACGACCGATCTGGACGACCTGATCGACACGCCGCTCGCCGCGCTGCGCGACATCGTGTTGCTGCGCCGCCAGCCGTACCTCGCGTCGGTGCTGCCGATGTACGCGTTCTTCGCGCTGCTGGTGCCCGCAATCCTGCCGCTCGCGCGCAGCAAGCCATGGCTGCTGGTCGTCGGCAGCGTCGCACTGTGGGCTGGCGCGCCGGCGATCAGCAAGTACTTGCCCGCCGCGCCCGACATGCACTGGGACTTCAACCCGTTCGCGTGGCAACTAATGTTCGTGCTCGGCGTGCTCGCACGCTGCCAGCCGGTGTATCAGCGGACCAGCGCGCATCGATCCGGCTGGCTCGTCAGCGTGCTGGCGTTCGCGGTGGTCGTAGGCGCCGCGTACTACAAGCTCGTGCTGCTGCATGCGCCGCTTGCCGCAAGCTTCAAGGAGAACCTGTCCTACCTGCGCGCGGGCAACTTCCTCGCGATTGCATGGCTCGTTGCCAATCTGATCGAGCTCGGCTGGGCGAAGAAGGTCGCGCGGCGGCTGCCGTGGGTCGGCTTGATCGGCCGTCAGGGGCTGCTGTGCTTCATTGCCGGCGCGGTGATTTCGCTGGTGATCGACTCGGTGCTCTACGCGGCGACGGATGGTTACCTGAACTATCCGCTCGGCCTGCTCGCCGACGCGGCCGCGGTCGGCGCGCTGCTTGCCGTCGCGCTCGGCGTGGAGCCGCTGAAGCGCTTCGTCGGGCGGTTCGTCGACGGGCGGCTGCGGACCTCAAGCTGAAGAACTTTGCGCGCATAAAGCGCCGTCCGTCTGTCCGCCACGTTCCATCTCAAATCTGGCGCCAATGCTGATAGGATGACGGCCGCGCGCGAATCCCGCGCCAGCCGGCCATCCTCACTGACATGCGTCGATTCCTCTGTTTCGCCCTCGCACTGCTTGCCTCCGCCGTCGGCGCGCCCGCGTTCGCGAGCACGGTCGCGAGCCGCAGCTTCCATTCCGATGCGCTCGGCCGCGACTGGAGCTACACGATCTACCTGCCGGCAGGCTATCGCGCGGACGGTCCGCGCCTGCCGGTGCTCTACCTGCTGCACGGCAATAACGGCGACGCCAACGACTGGCTCACGCAAGGTCATCTACAGAGCGCCGCCGACACGCTGATTGAGCGCAAGGAGATCGCGCCGGTTGTGATCGTGATGCCGCAAGGCGGCACGGACTGGTACGTCGACCGCAAGGAAAAGATGGAGAGCGCGTTCTTCGGCGATCTGCTGCCCGAGATCGAAACGCACTACGCGGTCGCGACGCAGCGCGGCGGCCGGATGATCGGCGGAGTATCGATGGGCGGCTTCGGCGCGCTGCGCTACGCGCTGACGCAGCCCGAGATGTTTTGCGGCGCGCTGCTGCTGAGTCCCGCGATCTACGCGAACGAGCCGCCGCGCGCGTCGGCGGCGCGGCGGGTCGGCGTGTTCGGCGAGCACCAGTTCGATCCGCGCATCTGGCACGAGCTCAACTATCCGGCGCAGTGGGACCGCTATATGAGCCAGCCGTATCGTCTGCCGATGTTCATCGCATCCGGCGACGACGACCTCGACATCCAGGCCGACGCGTCGCTGCTGTACACGCATCTGCGGCTCGCGGGCAATCCGGCTGCGCTGCGGATCATCGACGGCGGCCACACATGGGACGTGTGGAGCGCGCTGTTGCCCGCCGCGCTCAAATACACGCTCGGCTGCGTGAAGCCGCCGGCGCAGGAGCATCCGTCGAATCAACGGCCTTGAGCCGGCGCTACTCCACGAGATCGGTCCACAGTACCATCAGCACCGTCATCAACGCGGGGCCGATGAAAATCCCCAGCAGCCCGAACGTCTCGGCGCCGCCGAGAATACCGAACAGCACAAGGAGAAACGGCAGGCGCGTCGAATTGCCGATCAGCACCGGCCGCACGAAGTGCTCGGCGACGAACACGACGACCGCGCCGAATATCAGCAGCCCGGCCGCCGCGACCATCGAGCCCTGCACGAGCAGCCACAGCGCCGCGAGACCGAACACGATCGGCGCGCAGAACGGCAGCATCGCGGCGATCGCCGTGACGAAGCCGAGCAGCGCCGCGTGCGGCACGCCGGTCACGAAATACGCGACACCAAGCAACAGGCCCTCGCCGACACCGACCACGATCAAGCCCGACACGGTGCCGCGCACCGCGGTCCCCATGTGCGCGACGAGGTCCGCGCCGCTATCGCCGAAACCGCGTCGCGCGGCCTTCAGCAACGAACCGGACAGGCGCGGCCCCGCCTGAAAAATCACGAACAGCGTGATCAGCATGAACGCGAACACCATTGCCGCATGCGCGGCGCGGGCGCCGAAATGCCGGCCAAGCGTCATCACCGTTTCGCTGTGCAAGCCTTTCATCGCCGCCGAGCCGCGCAGCGGCTGAGCGAGATTGGCCTGCCACCACGAGCTGATCTGCTGCACACCGAACGGCAGACGGTTGATGAAGTCCGGCAGCGGAATGCCGTTTTCCTGCACGCTGCGGAACCAGTCGTTCAGCTCGTGCGCCTCGCGCAGCGCCTGCGCGATGCCGAGCCCGACCGGCAGCAGCACCAGCACGGCGATCACGAGCGTGAAGACGGTCGCGAGCAAGGTCGTGCGCCCCCTGAACCACTGGCTGCTCGCCACCTTGTGCAGCAGCGGCCACAGCGCAATCGCGACGACCGCCGCCCACGCCACTACTACGATGAAATCGCGCACCACCCACAATGCGAGCAGCACGAGCCCGATGTAAAGCACGACCGACGCGGCCCGCTGCTTTTTCTGGCGCTCCGCGGCGACGGACGACGCTTCGGGAGAATTGGGCGGTACGGCGGGAGGGCGTGGAATCATGTGAACTCTGGTGTTTTTGAACGGTGTGTGCGCGAGCCGACCTGAAAAATTCAAACCCGCTACACTGACGGCTCGGTTTGCCGCCCGACACCCAACATCTTAAAGGAAGCGTTGCCGCCCTTTTCCCGGCCGCTCTCCTAGTCGCGCCACAGGCAACACAGCGTTGCAAAAATACGCATTATTAAAAAAGCACATAAAAACCGCTTGCAACGCCCGTCGTTTCAGCCAGTCGCAAATGTCAAGTGTGATTATTGCTAATTCCGGAACGGTGTTTCAACGATGACACAATGGCTATCCGGCGCGCACGGGACTAAATTCGGCACTCCACAATACGGAGTCGATGATGACCCTGGAGTCCATCCCCCTCGACGGTAGCAATGGCGTACGCATCGAAATTCTCGAGAGCTCCGACACGACGCTGGTGATCCGTTGGGTCGAGCCGGGCCGCTGCCACTACGGTGAGCAGCGCTGGCGCCGCCGCTCGGCGCATTCGTCCGGCACCTGCGCGGTGTCGCGCCGCAAGATCCGCCGCGGTGACCCGGTGTTCAAGCCGGCCGAGCGCCCGGCGCCGTCGAATGCGTCCGCGATGATCTGCGCGGAAATTCTCGAACCGCTGCTCGAAGCGGCCTGACGCACGGAACGTTCCCGAGTACCGCGGCCGGAGCGCGAGTTTCAACCCGTTGCCCTCGCGGTCGATCTCGCTACGGCCCACGCGCCCTCAACGACAGTGTGCCCGGCCGGCGCAGCATCGCATGATGCGCCGCCGCGCCGGCACCGCTCCCGGTTGCCGCCCCGCGCCTCGTGCGTTAAGGTGGATTCGTTGCGCCCGCCCGACCGCCGGCTCGCTATCCGGCGTCGGCTGCGCGCCTTCCACCACCGCGCCGCGCCCGCCGCGACGCCGTTTGAGGGCCGATCATGGCAGAAGACACGCCGCAAACCCGCGCGGCCACCGCCGCTTCCACGCCTCCCGCTTCCTCCGCTGCTCCCGCTTCGCTGATCCCGCCGCAGCAATTCTCGCTCGACGTGCTGCTCGAAAAGTATGCGAAAGGCGATGAGCAATCCGCCGACGACGTGTATCGACGCGTCGCGCGCGGCGTTGCCGAGGCCGAGCCGCCCGAGTTGCGCGCGTCGGTCGAGGAACAGTTCGTCGACAACATGCGACACGGCGCGCTCGGCGCGGGCCGCATCATGAGCGCGGCGGGCAGCGGCATCGCCGCGACGCTGATCAACTGCTTCGTGCAGCCGGTCGGCGATTCGATCCAGGGCGTCGACGAACAGGGCTTGCCGGGCATCTACGTGGCCCTGCTCCAGGCGGCCGAAACGATGCGCCGCGGCGGCGGCGTCGGCTACAACTTCTCCGCGATCCGGCCGAAGGGCGCGCGGGTTCACACGACCAGCTCGGCCGCCTCGGGTCCGTGCAGCTACATGGACGTGTTCGACGCATCGTGCCGCACCGTCGAAAGCGCGGGCTCGCGACGCGGCGCGCAGATGGCGGTGCTCGACTGCAACCATCCGGACCTGCTCGAATTCATCGAAGCCAAGCATTCGAAGGGACGTTGGAACAACTTCAACGTGTCGGTCGGCGTCACCGACGAATTCATGCGCGCGGTCGAGAACGACGAGCCATGGCAACTGGTCCATCGCGCCGAGCCGTCACCGGCGCTGCGCGCGGCCGGCGACGTGCGGCAGCGCGAAGACGGCCTGTGGGTCTATAGCGAACATCCGGCGCACGCGATCTGGGACCGCATCATGCGCTCGACGTACGACGTCGCCGAACCCGGCATCGTGTTCATCTCGCGGATGAACGAGGACAACAATCTGCGCGCGGTCGAAACGATCCGCGCGACCAATCCGTGCGGCGAGCAGCCGCTGCCCGCCTACGGCTGCTGCAACCTCGGGCCGCTCAATCTGACGCGCTTCGTCGTCGATCCGTTCGCGCAGATGCAGGGGCGCCAGCCGTCGTTCGACTGGGACGGCCTCGCGCGCCGCACCCGCACCCAGGTGCGCTTTCTCGACGACGTGCTCGACGTCACGCTGTGGCCGCTGCCCGAGCAATACGCCGAATCGCGCGCGAAGCGGCGCATCGGCGTCGGCTTCACCGGCCTCGGCGATACGCTGGTGATGATGGGCCTGCGCTACAACTCGCAGGAAGGCCGCGATTTCGCGGTGCGCATCGCGCGGTTGATGCGCGACGAAGCATATCGCGCGTCGGTCGAACTTGCGAAAGAGCGCGGCGCGTTCGAGCTGTTCGACGCCGCGCGCTATCTGGAAGCCGGCACCTTCGCGTCGCGTCTGCCCGACGACATCAAGCAGGCGATCCGCCGCGACGGCATCCGCAACAGCCATCTGCTGTCGATCGCGCCGACCGGCACCGTGAGCCTCGCGTTCGCGGACAACGCGTCGAACGGCATCGAGCCGGCGTTTTCGTGGACCTATACGCGCATGAAGGTGATGGCCGACGGCGGCCGCGAATCGTTCGACGTCGAGGACTACGCGTACCGGCTTTATCGCGAGCTCGGCGGCGATGTGACCAGGCTACCGGACTATTTCGTCAGCGCTCTGCAGATGTCCGCGCGCGACCATCTCGACATGATGGCGGCCGTGCAGCCGTACGTCGACACGTCGATCTCAAAGACCGTCAACGTACCCGCGGACTATCCGTTCGACGCTTTCGAAAGCCTCTACTTCGATGCATGGAAAAGCGGGCTGAAGGGCCTTGCGACCTATCGCCCGAACGACACGCTCGGCGCGGTGCTGAGCGTGTCGTCCGCGCAGGCCGACGACACGCTCGCCGAGATGGATCAGGACCCGCTGCGTATCGCGATCGATCATCGGCCCAGGGGCGAATTGCCGGCGATCATCGAGAAGGTCGAGTATCTCACTCAGGCGGGCAAGAAGTCGCTATATGTCGCGGTGTCGTTCATTGAGGTGACGGGGCGGCTCGGCGGCGAGGACGTCACCATCGAGCGGCCTATCGAGTTCTTCATTCCGGTCGGTCAGCGCGACGAGTCGCAGCAATGGATCACTGCGACGATGCGTTCGCTGTCGCTGGCCGCGCGCGGCGGCTTCGTCGCGCGCAATCTGCAGGACATGCGCAAGGTGTCGTGGGATCGCGGCCAGGTGCGGCTTGGTGACGTGCAGCGGCTCGACGGTCATCGTGCGCCACGCTGGCACGATTCTGAAGTGGCCGCGCTCGCGTTCGCGATCCAGCAGATCCTGTATCGACGCGGCTTTCTCGACGCCGAGGGCAATCAGGTCGCGTCGCGCATGCTCGCGCGTTTGCCGCGCGGGCAAATGAAAACCGAGCTGGCGCTGTCCGCCGATTTCGGCCTCCGTGCGAATCCAGCGGATAGCGCCGACACGTTGCTGCAGCCGAACGGCACGCAAGGGCTGCACACGATGCTCGGACGCAAATGCGCTTCGTGTGGTGCGAATGCGGTGATTCGCAAGGACGGCTGCGATTTTTGTACCGCGTGCGGGGAGGTGGGGGCGTGCGGGTAGTGTGAGGTTGGGAGCGCGGTGGCCTCGCGGCCAGACGCGCTCGTCGGGGGCTATGCTTCACCCCACCCTCGCGTAATAAAGATTCTGCGGATGCTTCGCCTCCGCGAAGAAAAACCAGCGCTCCGCCACGAGCCCCGCATACTGCACGAGACAAGCCGCAGCCAGCAAGCCGAACGACGCGCCAAGCGAGCGCAGCCCCGCGCCGAGCACGATCAACACGACCGGCACGATGAACGCACCCGCGAGAAAGCCCCATTTGACGCCACGCAACGTGCGCGCCGATTTGCCGTGAAAGAACTCGCGCAGATTGAACGCGCCGCCCGTGAAGCCCCGTGACACCTGCACGAGCTTCGGATTGCGAATGCCCGTCGCGCTCTGCACCGTCGATTTCGGCCGCAAGCGTGCATTGCGCAGCAGCGACGCCGTGCGGCTCGCGCAGCCGGCGAGCGTCAGCACGCACGCGCAGATCGCCAGTCCCAACGTCAACTCGGGCGCGAACCATGCGCTCAATGCGGTCGCGAGCGTCGAGCCCGATGCGCAGCCGAGCAGCACGAAGTTCACCAGCGTCAGCGGCGTCGCCCACTCCTGGAGAAAACGCAGGCACGCATAGATCATCGCGGTGCAGACGAACAGCGCGGCGCTAGCGAGCACGCCGAGCCAGCCGAGCGCGAGCGACCATGACGAGCCGAGCCAGTGCGCGACGCCATACAGGAACGCGCACGCGAGAAACGCCGGCAGGCACAAACACTCACGCGACAGCCACGACGTGCGCCACATCGCGATCGCGCGCCACGCGCGTTCCGGATGGCCGAGATGGAAGAACGACGCGATCAGACCAAGACCGCCCAGCAGCACCGCGAGCGCCGCGCCGTTCACATAGAACGCGGTAGCGGCGGCCGGTTGCGCAACGACGCCCAACCATGCCGCACTCTCGACGCCGACGAGCGCGATCAACAGCCCCTGCGCCGCGCCGCTCAGCGTCGTCAGGAAGACTACGGAAAAAGCCGGATTCATCGTGTGGCCTCGTTGTCGTTCAGATGCGCGTCGCGATCGACGCGAGATGCACTTCGCCACGCGCGAGCTGCGCCTCGAGTCGCGAGTCGGGCGAGCCCGACACGTGCGTCGCATCGTCTGTGGTCGTTCCCGACGATTTGCACGAGCATGCGTCGCTGCCGCAACCCGCGGCAGTGGTCGGCACGCGCGGCAAATAGTGATTGGCGGGACGCGTGCCCCACTCCGGCATCAACTGATAGCCGCCACGCTCGCGGATCGCCTGCGACACCACCGACTCCGGATCGTGTATGTCGCCGAACAGCCGCGCCGATGTCGGGCACGCGAGCACGCAGGCCGGCTTGCGGTCGCGCTCGGACAGATGCTCGTCATGAATGCGATCGACGCACAGCGTGCACTTGGTCATCTCCTTGCGCGCTTCGTCGAGTTCGCGCGCGCCATACGGGCACGCCCACGCGCAATACTTGCAGCCGATACAGCGATCGAAATCGACCAGCACGAGACCGTCTTCCTTGCGCTTGTAGCTCGCGCCGGTCGGACATACCGGCACGCAGGGCGGGTCCTCGCAATGCACGCACGACTTCGGAAAATGGATCATCTCCGTGTCGGGGAAGCTGCCCGCTTCGAAACTCTGCACGCGGTTGAAGAACGTGCCGGACGGGTCCGCGTCGTACGGATTGAAATCGGCGAGGCTGCCCGATTCGCCCGACGTGTTCCACTCCTTGCAGCTCGTCACGCACGCCTGGCATCCGACGCATACGTTCAGATCGATCACCAGCGCCATCTGGGTCATTGCAGGCTCCTGCCATGGCTTCAACGATCGTCGCCGTCAGGTTCGGCGCGTCGCAACGTCCCGCGCAGGCGCGCCGCGAATTCGCCGCGTCCCGCGAAATAGGTTTGGACGATGCGCGACACCACACTCTTCTGTGCAACCGCACCGGGCAATCCGGGCATCGCATCGAACTGCGGCAGCGTGCGCCGCGCGTCGGCTTCGGCCGGATAGATGCGTACGCGCACGTCGTACCAGGCGGCCTGGCCCGTCACAGGATCGGAGTTCGACATGCGCGCGGGCGCGTCGTCGCGGCCCGGCAATTCGTCGGTGATCAGGTGATTGAGCAGGAAGCCGCGCTGCGATTCGTTCGCGTCCGGGCCGAGATTCCATGCGCCCGCCGCTTTGCCGATCGCGTTCCACGTCCATACGGTGCCCGGTTCGACGGTCTCGCTGTAGCGCGCCATGCCGCGCACGCGGCCCCATTGCGATTCGACGTAGATCCAGCCGCCATCCGCGATACCGTTCCCGGCCGCCGTGCGCGGATTCACATACAGATAGTTCTCACCATGGATCTGCCGCAGCCACGCGTTCTGCGAATCCCACGAGTGGTACATCGCCATCGGCCGTTGCGTAACAGCGGCGAGCGGGAATTGCGCAAGATCCGTCGCCGCGCTTTCGAGCGGCGCGTACCAGAACGGCAGCGGATCGAAGTACCGTTCGACGCGCGCTCGCAGATGCTCGGGCGGCTGTCGCCCGCTGGTGCGTCCTTGCGCGGCGAGCCTGAACTTCTGCATCACGTCCGAGTAAAGCTGGATCAGGATCGGCTCGCTGAACTTGCGGAAGCCGTTTTTGACCGCCCAGTCGAGATACGGTCCGTTGCAGTTGCGCATGTACTGCAAGGTCTCGGGCAAGCGGTAATGGAACACGCAGTTGTTGTTCGCGTACTGCTCCCACTGCTTCGGATTCGGTTCGCCGACCAGTGCCTTGTCGCCATCCTTGCCGCGCCAGCCGATCAGAAAGCCGACGCCGGAACCGGGCGACGTCGTGTGATTGACGATGAAGTCCGGGTAGTCGCGAAAGCGCCGGCCGCCATCGGTATTGGTGAACGCGGGAAACTTCAGGCGCGACGCCAGTTCGATCAGCACTTCCTGGAACGGCTTGCATTCGCCGGTCGGCGGCACGACCGGCACACGCACGGAATCAACGGGGCCGTCGAACTCGGAGATCGGCCGGTCGAGCATCGACATCGCGTCGTGACGTTCGAGGTAAGTCGTGTCCGGCAGGATCAGATCGGCGAATGCGGTCATCTCCGACTGGAACGCGTCGCATACGACGAGAAACGGAATCTTGTACTCGCCGTTCGCGTGCCTGTCGGCGAGCATCTCGCGCACCTTCATCGTGTTCATCGACGAATTCCACGCCATGTTGGCCATGAAAATCATCAGCGTGTCGATCGGACAAGGATCGCCGCGCCACGCGTTGGTGATCACGCTGTGCATGACGCCATGCACCGCGAGCGGATATTCCCACGAGAACGCCTTGTCGATACGCACGGGGCCGCCGTGTTCGTCGACGAACAGATCCTCCGGCGCGGCAGGCCAGCCGAGCGGGCCCGTCGCGAGCGGTGTATTGGGTTTCACCGCGTCAGGGCTGTTCGGCGGTTTCGCCGATGGCGGTACCGCACGCGGAAACGGCGACTTGTGGCGAAAGCCGCCGGGGCGGTCGATCGTGCCGTGCAGCGACATCAGCACGGCAAGCGCGCGGATCGACTGAAAGCCGTTCGAATGCGCGGCCAGCCCGCGCATCGCGTGAAAGGCGACCGGGTTGCCCGTTACCGTGTCGTGCGTTTCGCCCCACGCGTCGGTCCAGCGGATCGGCAGCGTGATGCGGTGCCGGCGGCCCGTTTCGATCATTTCGCCGGCGAGGCGGCGGATTGTATCGGCGGGGATGCCGGTGATCTCCGCGGCCCATTCGGGCGTGCAAGCGGCGACTCGCTCGCGCAGCAAGGCGAACGACGGCATGACCGGCTTGCCGTTGGCGAGCGTGTAACGGCCGTCGAGCGCGGGCGTCACGCCGCTCGTGTGATGCGGCACCGCGCGCTGGCTGGCCGGGTCCCACCACAGATGATTCTGCGGAAACAGCGGATTGCCTTCGGCCCGTTCGGGATCGCGCACGAACAAACCGAAGTTTTCGCTCGCTTCGTCGATATCGACCAACTCCGCCGCGTTCGTGTAGCGCTGCACGAAATCGTGATCCCACGCGTCGGCGGCGATCAGTTCGTGCAGGAACGCCATGAACAGCGCACCGTCGGTGCCGGGTTTGATCGGCACCCATTCGTCCGCGATCGCCGCGTAGCCGGTGCGGATCGGATTGATCGCGATGAAGCGGCCGCCCGCGCGCTTGAACTTCGAGATCGCGATCTTCAGCGGATTCGAATGATGATCTTCCGCGGTGCCGGTCATGAAGAACAGCTTCGCGCTGTCGAGATCCGGTCCGCCGAATTCCCAGAACGAACCGCCGATCGTATAGATCATGCCGGCCGCCATGTTCGACGAGCAGAAGCCGCCGTGCGCCGCATAGTTGGGCGTACCGAACTGCCTCGCGAACAGGCCGGTCAGCGCCTGCATCTGGTCGCGGCCCGTGAACAGCGCGAACTTCTTCGGATCGGTCGAGCGGATCGCGGCGAGACGTTTTTCGAGCACGTCGAACGCGGTGTCCCACGAGACCGGTTCGAACTGCGCGCTGCCGCGCTGCGCGCCGGCCTTGCGCATCAACGGCTGCGTGAGGCGCGCGGGCGAGTACTGCTTCATGATGCCGGACGCACCCTTCGCGCAAATGACGCCCTGATTCAGCGGATGCTCCGGATTGCCGTCGATATAGCGCACCTCGCCGTCGCGCAGATGCACCCGGATGCCGCAGCGGCACGCGCACATGTAGCAGGTGGTGGTCTTGATATCGAGCCGTTCGTTCTGCGTGCGGGCGTGGTGCTCCATGGCCATCTCCATCGCTGCTTCTGGTGGGCCGAAGCGCGGGTCATTCGCGCTGCCCATACGATATCGATCATCGTATTCGCGCCTGCCTCACAAGGGAAATCGCGATTTGCGACTAAAACTATCCGACGCACCGATAGTTTCGGTCTCGCTTTCAGCTATGCGCTTCTTTCTTCCGCGTGTCCAATTGCATCAGGCCGGTTGGGTACGCCAGGACTTGTTCAAGCGCGGCCCTCCAGTTGCGCGATCAGCGCATCCGGAATCTCGACGCCGTCTTCGTATGCCGCTTGCGCAAGCTGCTCTCTTCGATAACCGGGCAAGCGCACCTCGTCGTCCATCAGCATCATCTCGATCAGCGCCTCGACACGCGACAGATATGCGTCGTCGCCGGCCAATGCGCCCGGGTCGATCGCCCAGAACAGATGGCCGATGCGCGAGCGCTCGCCCTCCTCGGTCAGGAACGAGCCCGCTTCGTAGCCGAAGTTCGCGCCGGTCAGCGCGGCGGCCAGCAACTCGACCACCAGCGCCAGCATCGCGCCTTTCGCGCCGCCGAACGGCAGCATCATGCCGTCGAGCGCGGCGCGCGCATCGGTGGTCGGCAGACCGTCTCGCGTGGTCGCCCAGCCTTCGGGGATCGGCTTGCCGTCGCGCGCGGCCAGCGCGATCTTGCCGCGCGCGATCTGCGACAGCGCGAGGTCGATGACGAGCGGCGCGCCGTTGCGGCGCGGAAACACGGCCGCTATCGGGTTGGTGCCGAAGAGCGCGCGGCGGCCGCCCCAGGCGGGCATCGCGGCTGGCGAATTGCTGAACGCGAGCGCGACCATGCCGGCTTCGCCGAGCGCGGCCAGATGCGCCGCGCCAACGCCGAAATGATGGCTGCGGCAGATGCCCGCGACTGCGCTGCCGTACTGCCGGGCGCGTTCGGCGAGCGTCGCGACCGCCAGATCGCAGGCCGGATATGCGAGGCCGTCAGCGCCGTCGATCAACACGGCCGCGCCGCGATCCGCGACGATGAGCGCTTGCGCGGCCGGATCGACGCGGCCGTTGCGCAATTGCGCGCAGTACATCGGCAGACGCGATACGCCGTGCGAAGACAGGCCGCGCACGTCGGCATAGACGAGCGCGCGCGCCGTCGATTCGGCGGTCGCTGGCAACGCGTCCGCGCGGCGCAACGCGCGAATCGCAAGCGCAGTGAGCGTGTCGGGAAACAGTCGGGCCATCGGGTATTCCTTTCCTTGGTTCTATTGTGGGCAGCGCATCACTTTGTCATTGCCGCGGTGAAGCATCAAGTCCGGCACTGCTGTCGATGCCGCTGCGACACGATCCTCACTTCGCGGCCTATTCGTTCGCGGCCTATTCGTACAACCCCGTTGCACGGGGCCGACTGGCTTCTTCCTCGCGCGCCTGCTCCGCTTGCGCGGCCTGCGGCTTGCGCACCGGCTGCGCCAATGCCTGCGCCTGCACCTCGCGTGGTGCGGCCAGGAATTCGCGTGCGGCGCTTGCATCGAATGCGCGCTCCCAGCGCGCGACCACCAGCGTCGCGACGACGTTGCCGATCATATTGGTCAGCGCGCGGATCTCGTTGAGCACGCGGTCGACGCCGAGAATCAGCGTTATGCCCGCGACCGGAATGATGTTGTGCGTCGACAGCGTCGCGGTCAACGCAACCAGCGCCGCGCCCGCCACGCCCGCTCCGCCCTTCGACGTCAGCATCAGCACCGCCAGCAAGCCGAGCTGCTGCATCAGCGTCAGATGCGTGTTGGTGGCCTGCGCGATGAACAGCGACGTCATCGTCAGATAGATCGCGGCGCCGTCCAGATTGAACGAGTAGCCGGTCGGCAACACGAGCCCGACGATCGCGCGCGGACAACCCAGGCGCTCGAGCTTTTCCATCAGACGCGGCAGGACGGACTCCGTGGTCGAGGTGCCGAGCACGATCAACAGTTCCTCGCGGAAGTACTTCAGCAGCGGCCAGAGGCCCACGCCGGCCCAGCGCGCGGCCGCGCCGAGCACGATCGCAATGAACAGGATGCTCGTGATGTAGAAGCACAGAATCAGCAGCCCGAGTTGCTGCAGCGTGCCGATGCCGTATTTGCCGACCGTGAACGCGATCGCGCCGAACGCGCCGAGCGGCGCGAGCCGCATGATCATTTCGACGATGCGCATCAAGGTGTCGCCGAATTGCTCGATGCCGCGCATCAGCAGCCGGCTGCGCTGCGACATGATCGACAGCGCGATGCCGAACAGCACCGAAAACAGCAGCACCTGCAGCAGATCGCCGCGCGCGAACGCGCCGACCACCGAGTTCGGCACGATCATGTCGATGAAGCTCGACGACACCGAGTGCGCATCGGCGACGTAATGCGTGAGCGCATGAGGATCGAGCGATGCGGGATCGATATTGAGTCCCGCGCCCGGACGCAACAGGTTCGCGACCACGAGGCCAAGCAGCAGCGCGATGCTGGTGACGACCTCGAAGTACAGCAGCGTCTTGAAGCCGACGCGGCCCACCTGCTTCAGGCTTTCCATGCGCGCGATGCCCACGGAAACCGTGCAGAAGATCACCAGCGTGATCAGCATCTTGATGAGGCGAATGAAGGTGTCGCCGAGCGGTTTCATCTGCACGCCGAACATGGGCGCGAATTGACCGACGAGAATGCCAGCCGCAAGTCCGATCAGGACCTGCACGTAGAGATGTTTGAGCACGTGCAAGATGGTGTCTCCTCCACTCGCTGCTGCCAGATGTCGAGCCGGCGCCACTGCCGCATGAGCTGCCGGTCACGGGGGCATGCCTGGCCGCTTCTCCGTGCCGGCATGCGCCGGGAAGGTGGGGACCGCGGCGCGCGAGCCGTGCGGCTCGCTGCGGCGGCCGGGCCGCCCGCGTCAGGCGCTTTCGAACAGACGCGTCAACACGAACTCGCGATGACCGAGCGCTTCGGCCGCGGTGAAACGGCCGTTGATCGTCGCCATCATGCGCTGGAGCAGTTTGTCGCCGCTCTCGTCGAGGTTCTGCTCGCGCTGCAGAATGCCGGTCACATCCACGTCGATATGCTCGCCCATCGTGCGGACCGTGCGCGGATTCGCGCAGATCTTGATGACCGGTACGATCGGATTGCCGATCACGTTGCCCTGCCCCGTCGGGAAGAAATGCACGACGAAGCCCGATGCCGCGCACAAGGTCACCATCTCGGCCGCGGCCGACGACGAATCCATGAACCACAGTCCGGAATGCGTCGGCTCCTCGGCTTTGTCGAGCACGCCATCGACCATGCACTTCTTGCCAATCTTCTGGATGTTGCCGAGCGCCTTTTCCTCGATCGTCGTCAGGCCGCCCGCGATATTGCCCTTGGTCGGCTGCGACTCGGACAGGTCGTCGGTTTTCCAGCGGTTGATCATGTCCTGGTAGCGGTCGAACATGAACTGGAAGCGCTCGCGCACACCGTCGTTCGCGCAGCGCGCGGCGACGATCTGCTCGCCGCCCGTGAGCTCCGATGTCTCGCCGAACACCAGCGTGGTGCCGAGGCCGTAGAGTTTGTCGAACGCATTGCCGACGGTCGGGTTCGAGCCGCAGCCCGACGTGGTGTCCGACTCGCCGCACTTGGTCGACACCCATAGCTCCGAGATCGGGCACGCCTCGCGATCGAGCGACGTCGCATACTGCACCATTTCCTTCGCGGCCTTCGACGCGCGCATGATCGTGTCGTGATCGCCATGCAGTTCGATGCCGAAGCCCATCACCGGCTTGCCGGTTTTCGCAATACCGTCGACGACACGCTTGGTCCAGCCCTCCTCGATACCGATCACGACCACCGCCGCGACGTTCGGATTGCTGCCCGCGCCGATCAGCGTGCGGAAATGCAGTTCGAGGTCGGCGCCGAATTGCAGCCGCCCATACGGATGCGGCAGCGCCATGGTCCCCTTGATATTGTGTTCGACCGCCTGTGCCGCGGCATTGGACAGATCGTCGACCGGCAGGATGATCACGTGGTTGCGTACACCCACGCGGCCGTTGTCGCGACGATAGCCGCGGAAAGTGGTATCCAGGTCAATCACGCTCATGGTGTCTCTCTCGTGTTCGGGTTGATGCCAGTGAGGGGCGGCTCGATGCCGCGAAGCGAGATGCCGCCCAGCGGGATGCGTTGAAGCAGGCAGCAATTGCGCGCGCGTTGCTTACCAGCGCTTCGTCTTGATGTTGTGCACGTGCGCGTGCTCGCCGGCCTTGATCGGCGCGACCACCTTGCCGATATCGACGCCGTACTTGAACACCGTGTCGCCGACGGCCATGTCCTTCAGCGCGACCTTGTGACCGATCGGAATGTCCTGCTTCGCCGGCACGGTGACGATTGCGTCGTCATCCATGATCCATGCGTTGAGCTGCATGCCCGCCTTGATGCCCTCGACCACCGCCACGCCGACCGTGTCTTTCGCCTCGTGCAGCACGATGTGAATCGTTCTACGTGGCGCCGACGCGCCCGCTGCGGTGTCGTTGATGTCTGCCGTGGGATTGCTCATGAGCGTCTCCATTCGTAGTTTGAATGCGGTGAGGGTGCCGCCGGGGCAGCGCAGCCACGTGCGCCGCGGTGAATCGATACTAGGCGCCCACTTACTCAATGTCAACTAGGTCATATAGATGTGTTAGAAGACTGGGAGGTGACCGGTCGCTGTCGCGAATCGCCGACAACATACGATTCATCCAGATGTTTCAGATGACCTGGTCGTTTAGAATCAGGGCAGGTCCAACGCAGGCGAGCTACGACTCGCGTATTCCAGAGGTTTTCATGAGCACGCTCGCGATCAATGCGCCCGCCGTGGGCGCCACACGGTACAAGGAGGTCAAGAGCGCGATTCTCGCGGCGCTCGCGGCCGGCGAATGGAAAGGCGGCGAATGCATTCCTTCGGAAAAGCGCCTCGCCGAACGCTTCGGCGTGTCGATCGGCACACTGCGCAAAGCCATCGACGAACTGTGCGCCGAGAACATTCTGATCCGTCATCAAGGGCTCGGCACCTTCGTGGCGATGCATCAGCGCGACCGGCACTTCTTCCGCTTCTTTCGCATCGTGCGGCGCGACGGCGACAAGGCCTACCCGGTCGTCACGCTGATCGGGTTCAAGAAGGCGCGAGCATCGCGCGAGACGGCCGTCGCGCTCGGGATCGAGACCGGCGCGCGCGTGCTGCAGTTCGTCAACGGGCTCGCGCTGCATGGCAAGACCGTGCTGATCGAACATATCACCGTGCCCGAAGCGCTGTTTCCCGGCTTGACCGAAAGCAAGCTGCGCAACCGGCCGAACACGCTGTACAACTTCTATCAGGACGGTTTCGGCATCAACGTGGTCGAGACCGATGAACGTGTGAGCGTTGCGCTCGCCAATGAGCTCGAAAGCGCGCAGCTTGGCGTCGATGTCGGCGCGCCGCTGCTCGAGATTCGGCGCATCGCGTACTCGTATCATCGCAGCGCGGTGGAACTGCGCATTTCGCGGCTCAATACCGAGGAATACGAGTACATCGGCACGCGCGCGGCACGCGACGATCAGAAATAGCGGACCACGGTCACTCGCCAGGCACGTCTGCGCAAAAACGGCAGGCCAATCGTCTTTCATTTTCGGCCGGCGCCAGCCTGTCTAAAATAGCCGCACTTCCGATCCCGAGAACCTCATGCTGGATACCCTCACGAGCGGCTCCGCGCCCATCAACGACGACTCCGGGATGTTCGAACTTGCGCCGGTGTCGCTGTGGCTCGAAGATTTCAGCGGCGTGCGCGCGTTGTTCGATGAATGGCGAGCCGCGGGCGTGACCGATCTGCGCGCCCATTTCGCCGAAGCCCCGCAGCGCGTCGCCGAATGCGCTCACCGCATCCGCGTGATCAAGGTCAATCGCCAGACGCTCGCGCAATTCGAGGCCGCGATTTCGACACGCTGACGAGCAACCTCGCGTCGGTGTTCCGCGACGACATGCTGAAAACGCACCTCGAAGAGCTGTGCCAGCTCTGGGCCGGACAGTCGAACTTCACGAGCCACACGGTCAACTACACGCTCGGCGGCCGCCGCCTCGACGTGCTGCTCAAGGGCGCGGTGCTGCCCGGTCACGAGGACCGCTGGGACCGCGTGCTGGTGTCGACCGAAGACATCACCGAGCTCGAAGGCGCGCGGCGCCGTGTCGCGGAGGCGGAAGAATACGCGCGCGGGCTCTTCGAACACTCGCCGGTGTCGCTGTGGGTCGAGGATTTCAGCGCGGTCAAACGCCTGCTCGACGGCGCGCGCGCGGCCGGCATCAACGATTTCCGCGTGTTTACCGACGTCCATCCCGAGTTCGTCGAACGCTGCATGGCGGAAATCCATGTGCTCGACGTCAACCACCACACGCTCGGGATGTTCGGCGCGAAGGACAAGAAGACGCTGCTCGCGCGCCTCGCCGACGTGTTCCGCGACGAGATGCGCCCGCATTTCCGCGAACAGTTGATCGACCTGTGGGACAACAAGCTGTTCCAGCAGCGCGAGGTGCTCAACTATTCACTCGACGGCAACGAGGTTCACGTCCACCTGCAATTCTCGGTGCTGCCCGGCCACGAGCGGGACTGGGACCTCGTGCTCGTCGCGCTGACCGACATCACCGCGCGCAAGAAAGCCGAGGCCTACCTCGAATTCCTCGGCAAGCACGACGTGCTGACCAAGCTGCGCAACCGCTCGTTCTATGTGGACGAACTCAACCGGCTGGAACGCAAGGGACCGTGGCCCGTCACGATCATCATGGCCGACCTGAACGGCCTGAAGCGCGTGAACGATCAGCTCGGCCATGCGGCCGGCGACGCGCTGCTGCGGCGTGCCGGCGAAGTGCTCGCGAAGGCGATGGAGTCGCCGTTCCACGCGGCGCGGATCGGCGGCGACGAATTTGCGATCCTGATGCCCGATACCGACGAGCGCGGCGGCGCGGCGATGATCGACGCGATCCGCCAGCTGGTCGAGATGAACAACCAGTTCTATCCGGGCTCGCCGCTGAGCTTCTCGATGGGCGCGGCGACCTGCCAGCGCGGCGACCGGCTGGAAGCGGGCGTGCAGCGCGCCGACCTGCTGATGTACGAGGAAAAGCGCGCGCACTACGACGCGCAGCCGGGAGTGGAGGCGGCGGCGAAGTAACGGCCGAGGGCGTCAGGCGTTCGCCACGCCGGCGCAACGCTCGACGCTCAACCTCGCTCAACCTCGCTCAGCCCGGCAGCTTGGCCGCCAGCACATCCAGCTTGACGATGCCCGGCGGCGACGCGAATAGCTCGCCCGCCTTCTCCATCAACGCGGCCGCGACCTTGCCGTTCAGATGTGCGTTGCGACCGGCTTCGTCGTCGAACGCATCGAAAATGGCGTACGTCGACGGACCGAGCTTCAGACCGAACCACGCGGCGGTGGCCGGTTCCTGCTCGACGAGCGGCAGGCCGCCGAGCAGAAACGCCTCGACTTCCTTTTCCTTGCCGGGCCTGGCTTCCAGACGGACATACAAAGCGAGCTTGACCATGATGCGACTCCTGGTGAGTTCGGCAGCGAACGGTCCTTTCAAAGCGCTTTGAAAAGTATAGGCGGCGTCGGCTGAAGCGACGCCGGGCCTCATGCGCGAGCAAGTCACGCGCCCGGAAAGCGCAGCTCGAAACGCACGACGCCCGGCTGCGGACACACCACGCGCGCGCTGCCGCCATGCAGATGCATGATCGCCTTCACGATCGCGAGCCCGAGTCCGTTCGATTCCGTGAACGCGCTGCGCGCCGCGTCGCCGCGATAGAAGCGATCGAACAGCCGGTCGAGTTGCGCGGCCGGAATCGGCTCGCCCTCGTTTTCGACCGTCACCAGCGCGCCCGCCTGGTCCTGCGCGCCGCGCAGGCGCACGATCGTGTCGCCCGCGCCATAACGCACCGCATTGACGACCAGATTGTTGATCGCGCGGCGGCACAGCATCGGATTGGCCGATGCGATGCCTGCCGCGTCGACTTCGAAACGCATGCCGCGTTCGTCGGCCAGGCCTTCGAAATAGTCGGCGATTCTGACGAGCTCGCCATGCAGATCGACCGGCTGCCGCTCGATCGACAACGCCGCATGATCCGCATGCGCGAGAAACAGAATGTTCTCCGCGATATGGCTCAGGCGATTCAGCTCCTCCAGATTCGATTCGAGCAGTTGCTGATACTCGTCGGCTTCGCGCGGCTGCGCGAGCGCCACCTGGGTCTGGCCGACCAGCGCGCCGACCGGCGTGCGGATCTCGTGCGCGAGATCGGCGGAAAACTGCTGCAGACGTTGATAGCCGTCGGCGAGACGATCGAGCATCGCGTTGAACGCGTGCGTGAGTTGACGCAGTTCCAGCGGCGCCGCTCGATCGTCGAGCCGCACCGCCAGATTCGTCGGGCTGATTTGCGCGGCGCGGGTGGCGATCTCGCGCACCGGGCGCAGCGCGCGGCGCAGCACGCAGTAAGCGAGCAGCGTCGCGGCCAGCATGCCGGTCAGCGTCGCCAGCACGATGCGGTTGCGGTACTCGGCCAGCATGCGCATTTCATGTGTCATCGGATGGCCGGCGATCACCTCGACTTCGGTGCCATCCTCGCGCGCTGTCGCGGTTGCAATCGCCCAATGCACAGGCACGCCGTCGGGCAGGCGCGTCCGACGCACGTCGGTGGCGCGCGGCGGATCGCCTGCCGGGGCGGCCGGCAGATCAGGCACCGCGAGTCCGCCCGGATTCACGTCGACGAACGGCGCTTCGCCGGGCCGGCGGAAGATCAGCACGTCCTCCTCCGCGCCGAGCATCGTCTCGAACAGCAGCGGACGCTTTTTCAATTCGCTGACCGAGTAAAGGTCGTGCACGATGCGGCTGAAATGCTCGACGCGGCCGCTCAGCACGACATCGGCGCGGCGTTGCAGCGCGACTTCAGCGGAATGATAGAAATACGCGCCGAGCGAACCGATCACCGCGCAGGCGATCAGCGCGAACAGGAACGTGGTGCGCGCGATCAGCGAGCGTTCGGTCCAGAGTCTCATGCGCCGTCGCCGAACGTGTAGCCGATGCTGCGCACCGTGTGAATCAGCTTCTTCTCGAACGGGTGATCGACCTTCGCGCGCAAGCGCTTGATCGCCACGTCGACCACATTGGTGTCGCTATCGAAGTTCATGTCCCACACTTCCGATGCGATCTGCGAACGCGACAGCGCTTCGCCCTCGCGGCGCACCAGCAGATGCAGCAGCATGAACTCCTTGTTGGTCAGCGGAATGTCGACGCCCTCGCGAGTGACCCGGCGGCGCAACACGTCGAGCTTCAAGTCGGCGACTTCGAACACGTCGCTTTCGCGGATCACGCCACGGCGCAATAACGTGCGAATGCGCAGCACCAGCTCGGTAAACGAGAACGGCTTGACCAGATAGTCGTCGGCGCCGAGTTCGAGACCGCGAATGCGGTCGCTGACCTGATCGCGCGCGGTCAGGAAAATCACCCGCAAATCGCGTCGCGCGCGCAACGCCCGCATGATTTCCCAACCGTCGATGCCGGGCAGCATCACGTCGAGCACGACGAGTTCGTAGTCGTGCCCGAGCGCCAGGTGCAGGCCGTCCGTGCCGGTGCGCGCGAGGTCGACCGCGTAGCCGTTCTCGCGCAGGCCCTTCTTCAGATAGTCGCCGGTTTTCGGATCGTCTTCGATAACCAGAATGCTCATGATGCTCGCCGCTCCTGCGCACGATTCGGCCCGCAAGGCCGCGCTCGCGCGCGCAATAAACGCCTGACGGGAGCGCTCGAGAAAACCTGCGGCGCTCCCCCGGCGGCCATTCTACGTGGCCGCCGTCGGCCATTGATGACGTTTTTGTCATCCTCCCGTCACCTTGATGAGCCGATGCGGCGGCTAGTCTGATCGCACCGTCCACCACGCTGCATCCCCTTCCTGGAGTTGCCTGATGAAGACCCGCATGAACACTGTCCGCGCACGCACGCCGCGCGCCCTCGCCGTCCCCGCCCTCGCCGCCGCGCTGTTCGCAACGTCGTTCGCGGCTTCGGCCCAGACTGCCGCGCCGACCGGCGTGCGCGGCACGGTCACGTCGCTGTCGGGCGATCTGCTCAAAGTCCATACGCGCGACGGCCAGGACGTCGACGTGAAGCTTGCCGCCGACACGCCGATTCGCGGCGTCACGCTCGCAAACGTCGCCGACATCAAGCCGGACAGCTATGTCGGCACCGCCGCGATTCCGCAGGCCGACGGCACGCTGAAAGCGCTCGAAGTGCATGTGTTCCCGCCGAGCATGCGCGGTTCCGGCGAAGGTCATCGACCGTGGGATCTCGGCGCGAACAGCACGATGACGAACGGCACGGTCGGCTCGCTGGTGGTCAGCAACGGCCGCACGATTACCGTCAAGTACAAGGACGGCGAGAAGAAGATCGTGATTCCGCAGGACGTGCCCATCGTCAGTCTGGAGCCTGGCAGCCGCGCGCTGCTGACGCCCGGCGCGAAGGTCGTGCTGTTTGCGCACAAGGAGGCGGACGGCTCGATGGCGGCGAACTTCATTTCGGCCGGCGAGCATGGCGTGACGCCGCCGATGTAACGCGGCACTTCGTTCGTCTTCCTCCCTCTCGTCTTTGAAGCCAATGCCCGACTCGCAAGCATCTCTGATCGTTCATCCTCTCTTCGTTCGCGTGACGCACTGGATCAACGCGTTCGCGATGGTCTGCATGGTGATGAGCGGCTGGGCGATCTATAACGCGTCGCCGATCTTTCCGTTCCGGTTTCCCGTATGGGCGACGGTCGGCGGATGGCTCGGCGGCTCGATCGCATGGCACTTCGCGGCGATGTGGCTGCTCTGCGTGAACGGGCTGCTGTATCTCGCGTACGGCGTCGCGAGCGGTCATTTGCGTCGCAAGCTGCTGCCGGTGCGTGCCCGCGACGTCGCACGCGATGCGGCGCTCGCGCTGCGCTTCCGACTGCCGCACGAAACCGGCAGGTACAACGCCGTGCAGCGCGCGTTGTATCTGCTGGTGCTGCTGCTCGGCGTGCTGCTCGTCGCATCCGGACTGTCGATCTGGAAGCCGGTGCAATTCTCGTGGCTGACCGCGCTGTTCGGCGGCTTCGATTTTGCGCGGCGCGTGCATTTCGTCGCGATGGCCGGCGTGGTCGGCTTCGTCGTCGTGCATCTGCTGCTGGTGCTGCTGGTGCCGCGCACGTTGCCGCCGATGTTCACCGGACGCGCCCAGCACGGCACGCCTCGCATCGATCAAGCCCCCCAGAGGACTCGCGCATGAGCGCCCCGCAACGAACCGACACGGCGAACGATACGCACGCCAATACAGACGGCGCGCGCCGCTCACGCATCGTGCTTGCCGAGCACCGGCCGCAAATCGAGCAATTGCAGCGCCGTCTATTTCTGCGCTCGTCGCTATCGATCGGCGCGCTCGCGATGCTGTCCGGCTGCAACCTGCAGGACAACGATTCCGTCGACAAGGTGCTATGGGCGATGTCGCGCTGGAACGATCGCGTGCAGGCGTGGCTGTTCGATCGCAACAAGCTCGCGCCGACCTATGCGGCGCGCGATATCACCGATCCGTTTCCGTTCAACGCTTTCTATCCCGAGTTCGATGCGCCCGATGTCGACGGCTCGAGCTTTCGGCTCGAAGTGTCCGGGCTCGTCGCGGACAAGCGCAGCTGGAGTCTCGAGCAGCTGCGCAAGTTGCCGCAGGTTTCGCAGATCACGCGCCACGTGTGCATCGAGGGATGGAGCGCGATCGGACAATGGAGCGGCGTACCGTTTCGCACGTTTCTCCAACTGATCGGCGCCGATTTGAGCGCGCGCTACGTGGGCTTCAAATGCGCGGACCGCTATTACTCGAGCCTCGACATGGCGACCGCGCTGCATCCGCAAACACAATTGACGCTCGCTTTCCGCAACGCGCCGCTGCCGGCCAAATACGGTTATCCGCTGAAGCTGCGTGTGCCGACGAAGCTCGGCTTCAAGAACCCGAAGCATATCGCCGCGATCTTCGTGACCAACACGAATCCCGGCGGCTACTGGGAAGATCAGGGCTACAACTGGTTCAGCGGGCTTTAGACCGCGGTCACGTAACGCGGCACCGGCTTGTGCGCGCGCGGCAGCGGCGCATCGTGAGCGGCGCGCATGCGCTTGACTTCGTCGCCGGGACTCAGGCCGAATAGCCGCTTGAACTCGCGGCTGAACTGTGACGCGCTTTCATAGCCGACCCGCGCGGCGGCTGCGCCCGCATTCAGGCCATCCTGCACCATCAACAGACGCGCATGATGCAGACGCGTGGTCTTCACGTACTGCATCGGCGACGTCGCGGTGACCGCCTTGAACTGCGCATGAAACACCGCGAGGCTCATGCCGGCCTCGGCCGCGAGCGTATCGACATCGAGCGAGCCGTGGTAGTCCGCATGAATGCGCCGCAGCGCCTTGGCGATGCGGCCAAAGTGATTCTGATGCGTGAGCGCCGCGCGAATCGCGCCGCCCTGCTCGCCGGTCAACACGCGATAGCAGATTTCCCGCACGATGCCAGGGGCGAGGATGCGCGCATCGAGCGGCGATGCGAGTGCTTCCATCAGACGCTTCACTGCGCCGCTCAGCGCGGAATCGAGCGGCGTCGAGTAGATGCCGGCCGGTTCGTGCTGCGCGACACCCTGAGTCTCGTTGAGCGCCATCAGCAACTCGGCGACCATCGTCAGATCGACGCGCACGGAAATGCCGAGAAAAGGCTCCTGTTCGCTTGCTTCGGTCTCGCATTCGAACGGCAACGGCACCGACAGCACCAGGTACTGCTGCGCGTCGTACTGGAACACCTGATCGCCGATAAAGCCGCGCTTGCGTCCCTGGCAGACGATCACGATACTCGGCTCGTACATCACCGGCCTGCGCGCCATCGGCTGATTCGCGCGCAGCAGGTCGACGCCTTCGAGGCTCGAACGCGTGATGCCGGCATTCGGCGCGAGCAGATTGAACAGTTCGAGCACGCGGCGCTGCGCCGCATCGTTCGTAACGGAATCGACAGCTTGAGTGGACATGACGATATGGTGACAGCCAGGAGAATAATGCCTGGAATTTAGCACCAAACAGTGTATCGCGCTGTTCCTCCAGAGTTTTAGGCAAACCTTCAAGACAATCAGGTATTCCACGACGGGTGTCGGACTCCTAAGATGGGAACCCTGCCGGATCGCCCTTTTTGCCGCGCGCAGCTTGCGCGGTCATTGGCCACCATCAATTTGCTCGACGCGGATGTTGGCCACCGATGCACGCTCCCCGATTCCGGTTCATGCTGCGGTCCGCCGCATCCGCAACCCCCTGTTGCGCATCGCCGGCGCGTCGCATGTTGCGCCATCACCCTCTTTGCTGGAGCTACCCATGAGCACGACGTATGCCTATGCAGCGACCGACGCCACCACGCCGCTCGCCCCGTTTGAATTACAGCGCCGCGCACCGCGCGCCCATGACGTGCAGATGGAAGTGCTGTACTGCGGCGTGTGCCATTCCGACCTGCATCAGGCGCGCAACGAATGGAAGAACACGATCTACCCGGTCGTGCCGGGCCACGAAATCGTCGGCCGCGTGACCGCGGTCGGTCCGAATGTGACGAAGTACAAGGTCGGAGAACTGGTCGCGGTCGGCTGTCTGGTCGATTCGTGCCGCACCTGTTCGAGCTGCGCGGAAGGTCTCGAGCAGTATTGCGAGAACGGCTGGGTGGGCACGTACAACGGTGTCGATCGCGTCGACGGACAGATCACGTACGGTGGCTATTCGACGCAACTGGTCGTCGACGAGGCTTTTACGCTGCGCGTGCCGCAGAATCTCGACCCCGCGGGTGTCGCGCCGCTGCTGTGCGCGGGCATCACCACGTATTCGCCGCTGCGCACGTGGGGCGTGGGCCCGGGCAAGAAGGTCGGAATTGTCGGCCTCGGCGGACTCGGCCATATGGGTGTGAAGCTGGCTCGTGCGATGGGCGCGCATGTCGTGCTGTTTACGACGTCGCCGTCGAAGATCGAGGATGCGAAGCGGCTTGGCGCGCATGAAGTCGTTGTTTCGAAGAATCCGCAGGAGATGGAAGCGCATGTGAATAGCTTCGATTTCATTCTCAATACGGTGGCGGCGCAGCACGATCTGAATCCGTTTTTGAATCTGCTGAAGCGCGATGCGACGATGACCCTAGTCGGTGCGCCGGAGCACGATCATCCGTCGCCGCAGGTGTTCAATCTGATTCTCAAGCGGCGGCGCCTTGCCGGTTCGCTGATTGGCGGTATTGCCGAGACGCAGGAGATGCTCGATTTCTGCGGGGAGCATGGCATTACTTCGGATATTGAAATGATTCCGATGCAGAAGATCAATGAGGCTTATGAGCGGATGCTCAAGAGCGATGTGAAGTATCGGTTTGTGATTGATATGGATTCGTTGCGGAAGTAATAGCTGCTTGTTTGCCGCGCAGCGGGTGGCTTTTTTTGCGCCCGCGGCGCGGGGTTCTGTTTTGTTTTGTTTTGTTGTTGTGTTTTCTTTGCCTTCGCGCTTTTTCTTTGTTCTTAGGGTGTTGGCCTTTCCTTGATTTCTTGTCGGTCTATTAGCGTTGCCCCTGTGCGGGGCGGCACCTACTTTCTTTGCTGCTGCAAAGAAAGTAGGCAAAGAAGACAGCTAAAACCGCCAGCTCATAAGCGGGGCCCTCGGTCCGCGTGAGGTAGTGGTGCATCTGGAATCTGTCATCTCGCGCATTCCGCGTCAGTGACAAGGCAGTCATACCTCCGGCGGCGCTGCGCGCGCCGAAGCACTGTTCTCAAACCATTGGTCGGTTTGGCGTGTCGCCGAGACGCAGCCGATGGCCCCACTAACACAAAAACACACTGGTTTCCCCTGCATGCCGGTCCGCGACGCACGTAGTGCGGAGTGGGATGGATGACGGCTTTGTCACTGCGGTCGAATGTGCGGGGGCACGGATTCCAGATGCACCACTGCCGCTCGTGGGGCACGGTGCCCGCTTAAGAATTAGCGGTTTGAGCTGTCTTCTTTGCCTACTTTCTTTGCAGCAGCAAAGAAAGTAGGTGCCGCCCCGCACAGGGGCAACGCCAATAGACCGACAAGAAATCAAGGAAAGGCCAACACCACAGGAACAAAGACAAAAGAACCGCCGCAGGCAAAAAAAGAAACCTCATTTGGAGCATCCCAGTGATCGACAGAATAACTGCAATGCGCACATTCATCCGAATCGTGGACACCAACAGCTTCACCCGCGCAGCGGAATCACTGAACATTCCCCGCGCAACCGCGACGACGATCGTCCAGAACCTGGAAGCCCTGCTAGGCACCGCGCTCTTAGTCCGCACGACGCGCCGCCTGAGCATCACCCCAGAAGGCGCCGCCTACTACGAACGCTGCGCGCAAATCCTCGCCGACATCGACGAAATGGAAGCCAGCATCCGCAATTCGACCGACAACCTGACCGGCCGCCTGCGCATAGAAATGCCGAGCGCAGTAGCAAGCGCAATCGTGCTCCCATCTCTAGACGAGTTCCACGCCCTCTACCCGAACCTCGATCTCGCGATCGGCGTCAGCAACCGCACCGTCGATATGGTTTCCGAAGCAATCGACTGCAGCATCCAGCTCGGTGAATTGCCCGATTCCAATCTCGTCGCGCGGCAACTCGGCACCCTCGATCAGGTCACCTGCGCGAGTCCAGCCTATCTGGCTCGCCACGGCACGCCCGTCGATCTCGACGAGCTGCGCGCGCATGTCGCGGTCAACTGCGTGTCGCCGCATAGCGGCCGCGAATGCGACTTCGATTTCGAAGTGGACGGCGAAGCGCGCAAGGTCAAGCTCAATGGCTTCGTGCAGGTCAGCGACGAACAGGCGTACCTCACCTGCGGACTGCAAGGCCTCGGCATGATCCAGCCCGCGCGCATCGCCGCGCAGCCTTACCTCGATTCGGGCTTGCTGCATGAAGTGCTGCCGCAATGGAAACCCGTGCCGATGCCGGTCTCGGTCGCGTACGTGAAAAACCGCCGCGTGTCGCCGCGCGTGCGCGCATTCGTCGATTGGCTCGCCGAGCTGTTCGAGAAGGCCGGCCACGTCGAGCAGGATCTGTCGCGCGTGCGTCAGTTGCTGCGCGGCCTGCATCCCGCGTAAAGCGGGTGCGGGCGCGCGGCGCTCGCGCGTTGATTAGTTCATCGGCCGCACCGGCACCGGCCGCGTCAGCAGATCGACATAGAAATTGAAAAACGCCGGATTATCGAATCGCTTGACGACCGTCATCTTCTGCAAACCCGGCGGCGGCGAACTCGTGTAGCCCGTTGCCTTGCCTTCGTTGGCGCCGATGCCCGTATCCACATCCACCCATTCCTCGACGGTCTGCGTCGCGAACGACGGATGCATCAGATACGCGAGCGTCAGCGTGTCCCAGATGTTCGTCGTGTAGTTCGGATTGGTCTCGAAGCCGTTCTTGCCGTCGTAGCCGTAACCGTTCAGCGTCTTGAACAGTTGCGTGATGATGGTCTGCTTCGCCGGATCGTGCGCAATGCGATCGTAAAGCGCCTTGTCCATTTGCACGGTATTCGTTACGTCGAGCGGAATCACCGTCTGTTTGATCGGCAGATGCAGCACCGTTTTCGCCGCTTCGGGATCGAACCACCAGTTGAATTCGGCGGTGGGCGTGGTATTGCCCGGCACGTCGATCGCGCCGCCCATGTAAATGATCTGCTTGATCAGCGGCACGATCTCGGGGTGCTCGCGGGTGGCCAACGCGAGGTTGGTCAGCGGGCCGATTGCGAGAATCGTCACCTCGCCAGGATAGCGCTTCACCGATTCGACGATGAAGTCGATCGCGCTCTGGCTTCGCACCTTCGTGTGCGTCGCGAAGCCGTCCGGCGGCGCGACCAGTTCACTAGCCGATTTCGGCTCCGGCTTGCTCCATGCGCCGATGTAACCGTCGCCGCCCGGGAATTTTTTCAGTTCACGCTGGATCGTCGTGAAGTCGTGCGACAACGCGTAATTGGCGCCCGCATACACGCCGATCTGCTGTTCGACGCCGAGCCGCTCGACCGATTTCAACGCATCGGCAACGCCCTGCTTCAGCCACTGATTGCCGGACACCACGGTAATGCCGAGCACTTTCAGCGAACCCTGCGCCTGCAGTTGCGCTGCCATCACGCCGAGTTGGCCATCGTCGCCGAGCGTGTTGTAGTCGCTGTCGATGATCACCTTCGGCGGATCGCTGCGGGCATTGACACCGTTGCTTGCGTAAGCCGTGAGATTGAGTGTGGTTGCCACGCTTGCCGCCCAGATCAATGCCACGAGAATTCGCCTCATCGATGCCTCGTTTGGAGTGCCGCTGAGTGACGCGGACAAGGAAATCATCATAGGCGCAAGCCCTATGAATGACGAACAATCAACGCGCCAGCGCCAGCGACAGCGCAAGCAAAAGCGGCTCGCGACGCCACTGCAACGTCGCGAGCCGCCTCGTATAGCGTGCTGTCAAAAGCCTGTTACTGCGATTCCTCGGCCCACACGGCGTTCTCCCGCGTCATCAGCGAGGTCGATGCCGCCGGTCCGAACGTGCCCGCCGAATACGAGCGCGGCCGCTCGCCCGACTTCGCCCAGCCGTCGAGAATCGGCTCGGCCCACGCCCATGCCGCTTCGAGTTCGTCGCGGCGCATGAAGTGCGTGAGCCGTCCGCGGATCACGTCGATCAGCAGCCGCTCATAGGCTTCCGCGCGACGCTCGGTGAACGCCTGCTGCAGGTCCAGGTTCAGGTTCACCGGCACCATGTGCATGCCGCTGCCGGGTTCTTTCGCGAGCACCTGCAGCTGGATCGACTCTTCGGGCTGCAACTGGATCACCAGACGATTGCCGTAGGTGCGTCCATTGCTCGGAATGATCGAGAACGGCAGCTCGGAGAATTCGATGACGATCTCCGACAGCTTCTTCTGCATCCGCTTGCCGGTGCGCAGGAAGAACGGCACGTTGGCCCAGCGCCAGTTGTTGATCCGCGCGCGCAATGCGACGAAGGTTTCGGCGCGGCTGCCCGGCGGCACGTTTTCTTCCTCGAGGTAGCCCTTGACCGCCTCGCCATCGACCGCGCCCGCCGTGTACTGGCCGCGCACCGTGTCGCGCGCGATGTCCTCGGGCGTCATCGGCCGCAGCGAGCGCAGCACCTTCAGCTTTTCGTCGCGCACCGCGTCGGGATCGAGCGACACCGGCGGCTCCATCGCGACGATGCACAGCAGTTGCAGCAGGTGGTTCTGCACCATGTCGCGCAGCGCGCCGGTCTTGTCGTAGAACCCCGCGCGAGTGCCCACGCCGACCGTTTCGGCCACCGTGATCTGCACGCTCTTGATGTACGGCGCCTGCCACAGCGGCCCGAATATCGGATTGCCGAAGCGCAGCACCATCAGGTTCTGCACGGTTTCCTTGCCGAGGTAGTGGTCGATCCGGTAGATCTGCGATTCTTCGAAATGCTTGCCGACCGCGTTGTTGATTTCCTGCGCGGACGCGAGATCGTGGCCGAGCGGCTTTTCGAGCACCACGCGCGAATGGCTGTCAACGAGCCCGGCCGCCGACAGGTTGTCGCAGATATTGGTGAACAGATCCGGCGACGTCGCCAGATAGAACACACGGTTCACGCCGTCGCGCGACGCTTCCTTCAGGCGCAGGTAGTCCTCGCGCGAATCGACGTCCATCCGCACGTATTCGAAAATCGCGAGAAATTTGTCCCACGCGGATGCATCGAACGCCTTCTTGTCGATGAAGGGCTTGGCCTTCTGCTCCATGAATTCGCTGATGTATTCCTCGCGCGACCAGGGCTTGCGCCCGATGGTCAGAATGCGGGTGTCCGGCGGCAGATTGCAGTGCAGATGCGCCATATACAGCGCGGGCAGCAGCTTGCGGAACGACAGGTCGCCGGTGCCGCCGAAGATGATCATGTCGAGCGGCAGGTCGGGTGTGGCAGGAGCTTGTTGGGTCGTCATGGCACGGTCGCAGCGTCTAGGGGGAAGGCGTCGATCAGGAATCGGCGGCGGGCGGACGGGCTAAAGCTCACGTCCGGTATGGCGCTTTTTCCGGCAAACATCTATGGTGCAACGTTTTGAGATAGTTTGCACGGCAACATCTGCCGCAGGTTAGCGCAAGTTGCCAAGCTTGCGCGCCACATGGTTGTTTTTTCGGGATATTTTGCGTGATTTTGGCGGGTGGACCGCTAACGATCAGCCGCGCGCCAGCGCCTCTCGCGCGACCCGGCACGCGGCCAGATCCCACGCCGCGCAGCCGACGCTCTTGAACACCACCGGTCCCGCCGGCACCGGCTGCGTCTCACCGAGCACCGCGGCGATCGCGCCCACCCGCGCCCAGTCGACGCCGGCCTGGATGAAATCGCCGGCCTCGTGCTTGGCGCCGGCCTCGTCGTCGACGTACAGCGCGCTGCCCGCGATCGTCGTCGCGCCGATCTCGACCATCTGCGGCGTGAAAGCGCCGACGCCGATCACGAGCCGCTCCGCGCGCGCCGTCTCGTCGTAGACCGGCTGTTTGCTGGTGGTCAACGCGATCACGACCTCGACCGAAGCCGGAATCGTCGCGCCGGCTTCCGCGAGCGGCCGCAACTCACGCACCTTGCCGCGCTGCGCCGCGCAGAACGCCTCGGCGCGGGCGGGCGCGCTGCCCTTGACCCACACGAGCGCGTCCGGAAACAGTTCGCCGATCGCTTGCAGATGATTGAGCGCCTGCGTGCCGGTGCCTATCAGCATGAATTCGCGCGGCGTGCGCGCGGCGAACGTCGCGATGCCGAGCATCGACATCGCCGCGGTCCGGCGGCCCGTCACGGTCGGACCGTCGAGGACGAACAGCGTCTCGCCGGTATCGGCATCGAAGGCCATGACCTGGCCGTGGATCGTCGGCAGATCGCGCGCGCCGTTGCTCGCGCACACGTTGACGAGCTTGTGGATCGCCAGATCGGGCGCGGTGGCGGGCATCGACAGCATGATGCCGCCGGCATTCAGCGGCACGACGAGCCGCTCGGGGCTCACGATGCGTCGTTGCGCGTAGTCGATGCTTGCGCGCCGTAATGCGTCGACAAGCGCTGCAAAAGGCATCAGCCGCGCGGTGGCGGCGGCGTCGAAGATCTGCGTGGTCGGGCGGGTCATGGGCGGGACGGTCCAATGCTGGATCAAGTGGGCATGGCGTCACCGTAACCGAGCGCAGAAAAATTGACTAGTCGTGTGGGCGTCTACTTGCCGCCGTTACCGTCGCGGTTCTGGTCGCGGTTCTGATCGCCGTTCTTGCCGTTGCCGTTGCCGAACATCGCCCGACACGCGGGGCTCAGTTCGTCGAGGTGCCGCTTCATGCAGGCGATGATCTTCGCCCGGTGCGGAATCTCCGAAGCGCAAAAATGGAACGCATCGTGACGGCACGCATGGGCCTGTTCTTCGCGGGTCGCGGCATGCGCGGCGCCGGCAGCGTCGAGCACGACGAGGCCGGCAGCAAGCAGACGGAAAGCTCGATTCATGGAAGATCCGATCGGTCGCACGTCGAAGATGCTGCGTTAGCAGGAAACAGACCTGAATCGCGAACGCCGCGTCATGCCCGGCGCGCCAGCTAGCTCGTGCTGCGGCCGAGCGTCATCCCACGCCCTGCATAGAAACGCGACATCGTCGTGAACGGCAGGTACACGTCGGACTGGTGCGGCGCGACGCCCGACGGGTTATGGAACCAGACGCCGTCGCGATCCCGCCCGTGCAGCAGGATCAGATGACCGCCCCGCTGCCGGTTCGGCCGCTCTGGATAGCGGATCTCGGGGCTCACCGACACGATCGCGAGCGTATCGGCGTCGAGCCGCGCCGCGATCTCCTCGAGCGACGCCTGCGGCAGCACGTCGATGTCGAGGCCGAAGGCCGGGCCCGCCCAGTCGGCGAACGGCCGGTAGATGAGACCGTCGACGCCGCCATCGTCGCGCAGCCGATACACGCCGTGCCGCAGCGCGTCGTCGAGCAATGCGGCGCGCGGCGCGTGATCGATGCCCCAGTAGTCGAGCGCCGATTCGAGGCACGTCAGCCCGCACAGGCGTTGCGCCCAGAAACGATAGCGCTCGGGGTCGGCGAAACCGCTGCGCTGCCAGTGCGGGTCTTCGCACGGATCGCGCTGCCGTTCGACGATGTCGCGCACCCACTCGGGGCTGCCCCATTGCGTGTAGTACGGGACATCGGCGTGGCGCAGAACGGGTTCGGTCATCGGTGGCATCGGTCGGGTTGAGTTGGGTTGGGTCGCGTTGCGCCCGGTTACAACATGCTGCGCGGCCGCTTCATCGTGCCGTCGAAGAAACGCTGCAATCGGAACGCCGACAGATCGAGCGACGCGTTGCCGCCATCGTTGAGTTCAGCGAGCAGCTTGCCGACGATCGGCCCCATCGCGAACCCATGTCCGCAGAAGCCGGTCGCGATCGTCAGGCCTGGGACCTGCGGCGGCGCATCGATGACCGGAATGCCATCGGGCAACACGTCGATCAGCCCGGCCCACGCCTCGACCACCTGGGCGTCGCGCAACGCCGGAAACAGCGCGCGCAGCTTTTTCAGCGCGCGCGGCGCGTGGCTCGGATTCGGCTGCGGATGCGGGTCGCGCGGATAAATCCCACGTTCGGCGTCGGGCACGCCGCCCGGCAGGCGCTCGCGCAGATCGCGCAGACAGGCGCCGTTCAGATGGAAGCTGAACTTCTCGCGCTGGGTCCACAGCTCGGGCAGAAACCATTTGAGCGCGCGGAAATGGCCGAGCGTCATGTCGACGTCGACCTGCATGTCGTCGGCGAGGTTGATCGCGCCGTTCGCGCGCTGCCGGATGCCGAGGCCGTGGCCCCAGAACGTCGACGCCGTGATCGGGGGCAGCGGATTGGTGCGCATGCAGGTACCGCGCACCGCCTGCTGCGGCAGTTCGAGACCGAGCGTCCTGAGGAGCCGCCAGCTGCTCGCGCCGGCCGCGCAGATCAGACGCGAGGTACGAATCGTGCCGCGCTCGGTGACCACGCCGGCGATCGCACCGCCCGCGCGTTCGACGCCCAACACGCCGCAGCCCTCGAAAAACAGCGCGCCGGCTTCGGCCGCGCGGGCCGCGAACGCCGCGGCGGCACGGCGCGGTTCGGCCTGGCCGTCGCTCGGCGTGTACAGGCCGCCAAGCGCGGGGCCCTGCATGCCGCTGACGACGGCGTCGATCTGCCCGCGGTCGAGCGTGCGGGTGTCGAGGTCATACTGACGCGCGACCTCGAGCCATTGCTGGAACGAAGTCCAGTCTTCGTCATTGGTCGCGACGTACAGGCAGCCGCCTTGGCGCCATTCGAGATCGAAATTCAGCTCACGCTCGAGTTCTTTCCACAATGGAATGCTCGCCATCATCAGCGGCACCTCGGCGGCCTCGCGACCCTGCTGACGCACGAAGCCCCATGCGCGCGACGACTGCTGCCCGGCGATCCGCGACTTGTCGAGCACCACCGCCGACAGGCCGCGCCGCGCCAGGTAATAAGCGGCCGCGCAGCCCATGATGCCGGCACCGGCGATCACGACGTCGGCGCGGCTGGGAAACGGTTGGTCGGCGGGCGTGAAGGTCGAGTGCAGCGGGTAAGTCGTGGTCATTGGTTGGGCGGGTTGGAGACGTGGGCGTCATCTTCGCAGTGGCGGCCATTGTCCGCAATGCCTCTTGAGTTCGGCACCGCTGCAGGTCGCAGCCGGGACGGCACGCCGGCTCCTGGCGGAATCCCCAGTTATCCGTCAAACGGATATTGGTCGATTATCTGTCACGCAAATATTTGACAAATATTCGTGTAACGCATAAATTGCGTTTATTCGTCTCGCAGATAATCCGCCATGCTCCATCTGATCACCACGTCGGACCAGCTCGCGCAGCTGCTAGCGGCCAGCCGCCACCAAGCCGGCTTCACGCAGACCGAGGCGGCCGCGCGCGTCGGCGTGAGCCAAAGCCGCATTTCCGCGCTCGAAACCGATGCGAGCGGGCTCACGCTCACCCAGCTGCTCGCGCTGTGCGGCGTCTACGGCCTGCAACTGCAGTTGCGGGACAAAAATCAGCCGGGCGCCGAGCCGGCACCGAACGTCGAGTGGTGAGATGGCCCGGCAAACCGCCTCGAAGGCATTGTCGGTGTGGGCCAACGGCGAGCGCGTCGGCGTCTGGCGCCTGCCCGCGCGCGGCCCGATGGAGTTCGCCTACGACGCCGCCTGGATCGCGTCGCCCGCGGGTCGTCCGCTGTCGCTGTCGCTGCCGTTCACACCCGGCAACATGACGCACAAAGGGCCGCGGGTGCTGAACTACTTCGACAACCTGCTGCCCGACAGCGACGCTATCCGCAAACGCATCGCGCAGCGCTACCGGACCGAAACGCTCGACGCGTTCGACCTGCTGCGGGCCATCGGCCGCGACTGCGTCGGCGCGGTCCAGCTGCTCGGCGAAGACGACGCGCCGGCCGGGGTTCAGCGCATCGAAGGCACGCCGCTTTCCGACGACGACATCGAGGCGCTGCTCGCGCAAACGGTGGGCAAACCGACGCTCGGCGCGCCCGACGAACCCGACGACTTCCGCATCTCGCTCGCCGGCGCGCAGGAGAAAACCGCGCTGCTGTGGCACGACGGCCAATGGCAGCGGCCCCACGGCGCGACGCCGACCACGCATATCTTCAAGCTGCCGTTGGGGCTGGTCGGCAACCGGCTCGCCGATCTGAGCACGTCGGTCGAAAACGAGTGGCTGTGCATGCGGATTCTGCGCGCGTTCGGCCTGCCGGTCGCGAACACCGAGGTCCTCAGCTTTGGCCGGCAGCGCGTGCTCGCCGTCGAACGCTTCGACCGGCAGATGCATTCGAGCGGCACCTGGCTATTGCGTTTGCCGCAGGAAGACTTCTGCCAGGTGTACGGCGTGCCGTCGCATCGCAAGTACGAGAACGAGGGCGGCCCCGGCGTGCTCGACCTCGCGCGGATTCTGCAGCAGTCGGTCGACGCGCGGCAGGACCTCGAGACCCTGCTCGCGAGCCAGATCCTGTTCTGGATGCTGGCCGCGCCGGACGGCCACGCGAAGAACTTCAGCATCCGTCTGCTCGCGGGCGGCCAGTACCGTCTGACGCCGCTTTACGACGTAATGTCGATCTGGCCGGTCGAAGGCAATGGCCCGAACCAGTGGTCGTGGTACAAGGCACGGCTCGCGATGGGTCTGTGGTCGCGCAGCAAGCACGATGCGTTTCGCGATGTGCAGCGGCGTCATTTCAACGCGATGGCGTTGAAGTGTTCGTACGGCGCCAACGCCGAACCGCTGATCCAGCGTCTGATCGAACAGACGCCCGGCGTGATCGAGCGGGTGTCGGCGGAATTGCCCGAGCGCTTTCCGGGCAAGGTCGCCGAGCGGATTTTTAAAGGACTTCAAAACTCGGCGGCCCGGCTCGACACGATGCCGGCAAGCTGAACGCTTCGCGGCCGGAAGCCGGAACCGTTGGCTTGCGCACAACTCATTCGTGGATTCCCTACGGTTTCGTCATCGTTTCACCGGTAGAATGCTTTTTAATGCTCAATGCATCAAAAGTCACCCGCGCGACGGCTGCGTCGCTTGCATTAGCGGCCTCGGCGACGGTCTGACAAAATCATAAACAGTGAATTTTTTTACGGTACATTTGCTGTCCCCGCGTGGCCGATTCATGCGCATTGCATGCGCAAGGTCGGTTTGCGCCTGTCGACCGCGTACCACTTGTACCTTTTAACTCGCGGATTTTCACGCCGTATGGCCAACGAAACACACTCACCGGACTCCATCGCGGTTGCCGAGCGCGTGCGCGAGTTGATGAGCCGGCATGGAATCGGCAAGCGCCAGCAAACCACGGAGCTATGCCGCATCCTCGATCTGAGTTTTTCTCAGGGGCACCGCAAACTGCGCGGCAATAGCCCATGGACGCTGTCGCAGATCAAGAAAGTCGCCGAGGTATTCGACGAACCGGCGGCGCAGCTGTTCGGCGCGCAGTCGCTCGATCCGGGCGTGGTCGGCGCGATCGCCCAGGAGGCGGTGTTCTGCATCGGCGCGACCGAAATCGCCTGTACCGCGTGGGTCGGCGCCGCGCTGGAACCGGGCAGCCGTCCGGAGTTCGTCGCCTATTCGCGGCTCGGTCAATGGCGTGTCTCGCGTCATGATGGCGCGCTGTATCAGAGCGCCTATGAAGTCCACAAGATCGAGATCTACCCGCGCCGCGCCGAAACCGACAAGCCTGCGATCGCGGTCGTCGACGACGATTGCGCGAGCGCCGATAACCTGCGCGACTATCTGGAGCGCAGCGGCTTCACGGCGGTCGCGATCTATGGGCTCGCCGCCTTCAGCGAGCAGTTGCAAACGCAGGTGTTCGACGGCGTGATCATCGACTGGCTGTTCGGCTCGCAGACCTCGGCGGCCGCGATTCGCGCGGTGCGCGCGTCGGAGAACCCGGACGCGCCGATCTTCGTGCTGACCGGCGAGCTGCTGACCGGCAAGGCCAGCGAATCGGAGATCAGCGAGGTGATCCGCGATTACGACGTCGCGTGCTATGAGAAGCCCGCGCGCATGGCGATCCTCGTCGCCGATCTGTCGAAACGGCTGAACCGCCCCTGAACCGCGCGCGGCCCCCCCTCGCGCCCTCACGCCTGATGCCGCGCCGCCAGCGCGCGCTGCAGCGCGTGCTTCAGATCCTCGTAATGGACCGGCTTTAAGAGCGCCTCGAACACCGACGGCGCGCCCGTTACGCCACCTTCCTCATCCCGCACGACCTCCGGTGCGTACGCGCTGACCACGATCACCGGCACGCCCGCCGACGGTCCGCCGCGCGCCGCGAAGTCCTCGAGAAACGTGTAGCCGTCGCGCTCCGGCATATGCAGATCGAGCAGCACCACTTCGCAGCGGTGTGTATCGAGCCACGCGAGCGCGTCGTTGGCATTGCCGAGTGCGAGCGAGTCGTAGCCCATATGCGCGACCATCTCGCTGAGTGACTCGCGGATCAGGCGGTTATCGTCGATGATCAGCACGCACGGTTGCGCGCCGTCCGGCTCGGCTTGCGCCGCGACGTCGGCCGGCTCGATGGTGGCGACCGGCACGACCGGAATCGTCACGGTGAAGCGGGTGCCCTCGCCGACCGTGCTCGCGACATCCACGGTGCCGCCGAACAGCTTGACGAGCCCTTGCACGATCGTGAGCCCCATGCCGGCGCCTTCGAAACGGCGCGTGCGCTTCGCGTCGAGCTGAGTGAACTCCTCGAAGATCAATGGGATTTGCTCGGACGGCACGCCCGGTCCCGTATCGCTGACGACGAAAACCAGCAGCGCCGGCTGCTGGCGCAGCTCGATGCGCACCGTGCCGGTCTCGGTGTAGCGGATCGCGTTGGTGACGAGGTTGTTGACGATCTGCCGGATGCGGTGCGGGTCCGACTCGACCAGCCCGCGCGCGCCGCTCGCCTCGCTTTCGAGCTTCAGGCCGCGCGCCTTGGCGGACATCGTGTGTTCATCGACGATCGACGCCAGCAGCTCGCGCGGCTCGAAATGCTGGTGCCGCAGTTCGAGCTTGCCGGCGCCGAGGCGCGCGTAGTCGGTCAGGTCCTTCATCTGCGCTTCGAGATGGCGCGCCGCGGTTTCGAGCCGCTGGATCACCTTGCGGTCGGCCTCCGAGTGATAGTGGAAGCCGAGCAGTTCCACCGACGACACGATCGCATGCAACGGCGTGCGCAGCTCATGGCTGATCATGCCGAGAAACGCATCCTTCGCCAGGCTCGCCTCGCGCGCCGCGCGGCTCGCCTGATGCTCGGCTTCCAGCGCCGCGCGCTGCTGGCGCATGAGCCGCGTGCGGCGCCGGCCGTTGAGCACGAGCAGCAGCGTCGCCGCCGCCGACAGCAACAGCAGCACCAGACCGCCCGCGAACAGGATGCGGCGCTTGTCGATGAAATCGCGATTCATCGCCTCGCGGTCGGCGACATCGGCGAAACGGCGCGACAGCGCCAGATCGTTGACCTCGCTCCAGTGCTGGCGCAGCTGCGCGCCGATCCGCGCGGCATGGGTGCGGTCGCGCGGCAGTACGTCGATCTCGGGCTGGATGTCGTCGAGCATATCCTCGAGCGTCTTGATTTCGTCGATCTGCCGTTGCAACAGAGCGAGCTGCGTGGAGAGCCGCTGCGTCGAACCGGCCATCACGCGCAGCTTCGATTGCAGCAGCTGAAAGCGCAGCAGCAGCCGCTGATAGTCGTCGTCGGCGCCGGACTGATACAGCAGCAGCTGATTCTCGAAGCGGGCATAGGCGATCTGCAGTTGTGCGGCGTCCCAGTAGAAACCGTCGTAGGTGCCGGTCAACTGCTCGGTCGCGCGCGGGTTCAACAGGTTCGCATACAGCAGATAGCCGATCGCGCCGACGGGCGCGGCGAGCGCCATCAGCCAGATCAGCACGTACATTGCGCGCCGCCATGGACGGCGCGCTATTTGACGATGAGGGCCTTGATCTGCCATACGAATTTCGAGTCGCCGACCGCGCCAGTCAGTTCATCCGGAAAAGCATCGCGCGGATAGATCAGAAACAGCGGCCCGAAGTCGCTGAGTTTCAGGCGCTGGCCGTTCATGCTGTACGCGACGATCACGCCGTAGCGGTCGCAGTCCGCGACCGGCACGGTGTAGGTGTAATCGTCGTAGGTGTGAAGCTCGATTTCGGTGCCGCGCGCGCCGACGGCCTTCAGGATGTCGGCGAGCCTGGGACCGGCGAACGTCGAGCGCGGTGTCCAGGTGGTCGAAGTCGTGATCGTATGCACGGGCAGCGCGAGCAGTTGAGCCTCGTCGAAGTGATAGCTGCGATGCGCGGCGTCGTTGGTGTTGGCGATCTTGCCCTCGACGTCGAGCGCCAGCGCCGGCGACTGCCGCACGCCCGGCTGCGCATGCGCGCCATAGACAGTAAGCCCGACGATCAGTCCCGCGAGCCCCGTCAGCCAGCGCATCCACCAGCGCACACCAGTTCCGCCGGCTGCATCGCGCAGCGTTGCAATCAGGTTGGCCATTTGCTTTTTTTTATCCGTTCTAGTTGATTCGCCGGACCATGGGCGGCGCCACGGTCAGCCGATCTTATGCCACGCGAAGTGTTGCGCGATACCCAGCAGCCAAACGCGTGCCACCCCGACACGCGACCTTTGACCCGCATGCATAATATCGCCAAAATGCGCTGACTCAAAAACGGGGACCCGCGATGTCGCGCCAGTGCGTCAGCGAGCAACGCACGCCTCCCCGCGGACCAATGCCTTCCATCGCGCCAACGGCGCCTCGATAGTCATGAACAAGCCGGTCTTGCCTCTGACGTACGAACAGCTCGATCACTGGATCGAATCGCTGCAACCCGCGTTGCTCGCCGAGCGTTTCACGATGGCGCTCGGCATTCTGCGCGGCGGCGCGCCGCTCGCGCTGATGGTGTCGCACGCGGTCGGCGCGTCGGTCGCGTTCCTGCGCTACGACCGCCAGACGCGCGCGGTCGCATGGGATTCGACGCTGCCGATCCCGCCCGCCGGCTCGAAAGTGCTGCTGTGCGAGGACATCGCCGGACGCGGTTTTACGCTCGCCGATTGCATCGCGTTCCTGCAGTCGCACGGGCTCGAAGTCAAAACGCTGACCGCCGCGGTCGATGAACTGAGCCGCGTGCAGCCCGACTACGCGATCGACGCGCGCGGCTACTTCGCCCTCTTTCCATGGGAGCGCCAGGCGTACACCGAGCGCTATCGCGACGACTGGGCGCGCGTCGAAGCCGGCGCAGCGCCGGCGATGGCCAACGACCACGAATACGCGGCGTACGCGATCGACCTCGACGGCATCCTGCTGCCCGACGTACCGCTCGCGCGCTACGACGAAGACCTCGCCGGCGCGCTCGCCGAGCGCGACGCGCTGCTGCCGTTCGAGGTGCTGCCGGGCATCGACCTGCAGCACGTGCGCACGATCATCACGGGTCGACCGGAGATGGATCGCGCGCGCACCGAAGCGTGGCTCGCGCGACACGGCTTCGCTCACATGCAACTGGTGATGCGCGCGACCGGCCTGCACGACGACAGCCCGTCCGGGGCGGCCGCGCACAAGGCGAGCGCGGCGCTGCGCGCGGGTGTCACGCACTTCGTCGAAAGCGATCCGGTGCAGGCGCTGCTGATCGCGCAGCAGGCGCCTTTGTTGCGCGTGATCTGGTGGGATGCGCTGACGCGCACGGGGATGCTGGTGAGCGCAAGGGCGTGGAGCTGAGTTGAGTTGATCTGACCTCAGCGTTCTCTACTTGTCCTTCCCCTCGCGCAACTGCAAATGCCTTGCGGCCCGCTGCGACGCGACGACGATCAGCTTCATCGTCGCCCGCGTCGCGCCGACGAACAGCTTGCGCGCGACGCGTTCGTCGAACGCGTCGAAGTCGATCTCGGTGAAGATCACGCACGGCGCCGCCTGCCCCTTGAAGCGGTAGATCGACTCGAACAGCACGTCGCCGTCGCGATACTCCGGGTTGCCGAACAGATCATATTTGCCGGTGAAGCTGCGCAGCCGATGCGGTCCGAGATGATCGAGCGCGCTCATCGCCGAACCGTCCCTGCCGCGGAACGACAGCACCACGATGTCCTGCTTGCGAAAGCCGAGCCCGAGCGCGTGGGTGATCGCGCGCTTGGTCGCGTCGATGCTGCTTTCGGCGGCCTGCGCTTCGTCGTAGACCGACACCGAAACGTCGGAGCCGTCGAACGGACTGCCCGACGCGAGCGCCGCGGCAAGCGGCACCGACGAGCCGATCACGTCGCGCAGATAGTCGAGGATGTCACGCGGACTGCGGTAATTGGTGGTCTCCTTCAGCGTGGCCCAGCCGGGTAACGACACCGGCTCGCGCATGTACAGATTCTGCAGCGGGTCTTCGAGCCACCACCATGCGCCGCCCGGCCGCAGCAGCCGCTCGAGCGAGGTAATCCACGACTGCTGGAAATCCTGCCCTTCATCGACGATCAGCACGTCGAACTGCCAGCGCGGTTCGATCGGCGTGTGGGCGAATCCGGCCTCCAGCAGATCGAACACCTGCGCGGATTCGAAATCGGGCGCGCGGCCCGCGTCGCGCATGATCCAGTCGCACAGCTGGTGATAGTTCGCGACCTTCGCCTCCGGCGGCGCAACCCGCGCGATGTGATCGGCGAGCGGCCGGTTGAAGCACACGTACAACGGCCGCTCGCCGCGCGCGACCGCGTCCTTCATCACCTGCACCGCGAGTTGCGTCTTGCCGGAGCCTGCCGTGCCGACCACGCGCAAACGGAACGGCGCGAATTCGAGGCGCCGGGCCCACGTGGCGAGTCCGCCCGACAGGCGCGTGACGAGCGTGCCCGCCTGGCCGACGAGCGCGCTCGTGTCGGGTGCCAGCGCGAGTTCGTCGGCAAGAAAGTGATGGATTTTCGATGCGCTGGGAAGCCGCGGCTCATCGGCCGGCAGCGCTTCGCGGATGATCGCCGCGAGCCGTTCGCGCCGCGTCGCGTCGACGATGCGCGCGGGATTCACGCCGGCGATCGCCGCATCCTTGACGATGTGATCGGGACAGTACAGCAGTTCCTCGATGAAATAGGTGCCGGCGCCGAACGCCGCGGTAAAACGCCGGTGCAGACTTTCGATCGTATGCGCGAGCGCAATCGCGACGTTGCGCTCGGTCTGCAGATACACCTTGACGAGCCCCTTCGGCGTTTCACGCAGAAAGCCGGTCTTCTGCTCGATGATCATCAGACGCCCGGCGGGACTCACGATCACGAAGTCGGCCTCGCCGAATACCGAGAAGTTCTGGTTCAGGCGAGTCCAATGCACACCGTGATAGACGGTGTAATCGTCGGGCAGTGCGTGTTCGAGCAGCGCGAGCGTTTCGCGTTCGCGCGCCGCCGCGCCGGTCGCTTCGAGGCTCTTCCAGTCGTCGGGAACAATGCGGGCCATGCGGTGCCTTATTGGGTTGGATGCGTGAGTCCACGCATGTCGGCTCAGTGCGCAATTCGGGGTGCGGTCATTGTACGCAACGCGGTGACGGGCGTCGCAGCCGCGACACTGCGTGCCGCCTCGCGCGGAGGGCGCCTTTCGGATGCCGCGCAAAGCTTCGCGCATCGTGTATCGTAACTGGCTGAACGCCGCGCGCGAGGCGCGGCTTGCCAACCGTAACAGAAAAGGATTTACCGGATGATTACGATCTGGGGACGTACCAATTCAGTCAACGTCCAGAAAGTTTTGTGGTGCTGCGACGAACTCGTACTGCCATTCGACCGCATCGACGCGGGCCTGCAATTCGGCCGCAACAACGAACCCGACTATCTCGCGATGAATCCGACCGGCAAGATCCCGACGCTGGTCGACGACGACTTCGTGCTGTGGGAATCCAACTCGATCCTGCGCTATCTGACGATGCAATACGGCGAATCGAGCCTGCTGTATCCGGCCGAGCCGAAACTGCGCGCGAGCATCGACCGCTGGCTGGACTGGTCGCTGTCGACGCTGCAGCCGGTGGAACGTCCGGTGTTCTGGTCGCTCGTGCGCACGCCGGAGGCCGAGCGCGACACCGCCAAACTCGCGGCCGACGTGCAGGCGGTCACCGTGCTGTGGCGCCTGCTCGACACGCATCTGCAGGGCCGCTTCTTTCTCGAAGGCGACAAGTTCACGCTCGCCGATATCGTGATCGGCGCGTACGCGAAGCGCTGGTTCGGCCTCGACGGTTTGCAGCGGCCGCCGCTGCCGAGTCTGGAGCGCTGGTATTCGCGTCTAACCACGCGCACCGGGTTCAAGAAGTACGTGGATTTTCCGTTGACCTGAACGGCCGGTTCATCGGCGACTTCGTGATCGCCGCCCGCGCGCCTGTGCTGCGCCCATCCCGCGACCGGCGCGGCGGCCCACCGCGCATGCCTCTATAATCGACGCATGAAAATCGCCAACCCCGCCGCCAAGCCCGCCGCAACCGGCCATCCGGTCACTCCCGCGCCTGCCGCCACCGCCGCCGATGCGCACGATCATCATGTGCATCACGACGTGCATCAGCCATCGCAGGAAGCGGCTCTCGCACTGGCCGAGGAATATTGCCGCGAGCGCGGCGAAAAACTCACGCCGATCCGGCGCAAGGTGCTCGAACTGCTGCTGAACTCGGGACGCGCGACCAAGGCCTATTCGCTGCTCGACGAAATGCGCCAGATTCACCCGGGCTCGGCGCCGCCAACCGTCTATCGCGCGTTGGATTTTTTGCTGTCGGCGGGACTCGTGCATCGAATCGAGTCGATCAATGCGTTCACCGTCTGCCATGATCTGACGCAATGCCAGCACGGCATTCTCGTCGTATGCCAGCAATGCGGCAGCGTCACCGAGCTGCATCAACCGAAGCTGCGCCAGGCGCTCATCGCGCAGATCGAAGACGCGGGCTATCGGCTCGCGAGCGACGAAATCGAGTTGAAGGGTCTCTGTGCGGCCTGTCAGGCGGCCGCAATGGCTGGCGAAGCCGCGCCGGTGGCCGCGGCCAAATAGCGGCGCGCTACGCGTCGGGTGCGCAACGCGGTGTGATGCGCCGCGAAGCGTCGATGGCCGTGCGCTGCTCTCCGCGAAACGACGTCTTCCCGCCGCGCGCCGGCCTGCTACTACTCACTTCCACGAAAGCCCGCTGCGAGCCCGTTGCGAAGCGGCGATCAGCCCGCCGCGCGGGCGTCGATCGCGTCGCGCAGCAACGTCACGAGCGCTTCGGGTAACGCGGGTTTGGTCATGAAATGCTGGAAGCCTTCGCCGATGCTGCGCAGGCGGTAGGCGTCGTCGGTGTGGCCGGTCAGCGCCACCGCCACCGCGGGCGAATGGCCGCCGCAAATCTCGTGGTCGCGCAGCCGCTGGATCAGATAGAAGCCATCCATGGTCGGCAAGTCGAGGTCGCAGACGACCGCGTCGGGAAGCAACTCCATCGCCGCCACGACACCCTCTTCCGCATCGGCGACCGCGCATACCTTCGCGCCTTCCGCCTCGAGTAGCAAGGTCAACGATTCCCGGCTGTCGGGGTCGTCCTCTACAAGCACGATCGTGGCCTGATCGAGCCTCATTGCTGCATTCATCGTATGTTGTTGCTCTGGAAAACCGGTTAGGCCATCGGAAGTGGCCAATGTTTCACTCTGCTGATTGCCGCCGATTTGCGCGGCCGAGGTGTTGCTGTCCATGGTTCCGACTCGATTTCGCACGCCGAGTTGCAGACAGGTCCGCGATTGTAAAACATTGCTGAGCACCTTCCCGAGTACAACGCGTGCGCACGGTAACGCGCCAAAATTGCACGTCGATGAAAAAACGGCGCTCGACGCATGCCGCGATTTAGCTGCTGAGTGTCCGCAGTTTTTCCGCGGCTCGCCGATTGCCGGCACCCGATGTTCCGGCGCGGTTCGCACGAACCCCGTTCGTACGGCCTTCTCCGCCCGGTATCGATTCTGTCCTTCGTATTGTTTGCGCGACGCGGCGCTGTCGTTCGTGTTGCGCCGCTCGCACCCGACGACTCTGCAAGCATGTCGCGTGCCTCGCTGCAGCGGTTCGCGTCACTTGAAGAGGGGCCGGTCGCGCGTGCAGATGACACAAAGATGAATTGGCGCTTACCCGCTAACCGTTGGCGCCGCGGCGCTATCATCGTGGGCGCGCATGCGCGGCATGCTGCGGTTCGCGGCTGCCCGCACGCATCTATTGATGTCTCTTCATCTCAACCCGAGGTCACCCGACACCATGTCCGCCACATCGCCCGCGCTTTGCACCGCGACGCTCGAGATCCTTCGTCACGTCAGCACCGCCACGCTGACCACGCAGTTGTTCAAGCGCGGTCTGCGCAATACCTTCATGCAGGGCGTCGCACCGCTCGCTCCGCACCGCGGCGCGAATCTGGTTGGGCCGGCGTTCACGCTGCGCAATATCCCATCGCGCGAAGACATCGACGTGCTGGAGCTATTCGCGGACCCTGAGTACGCGCAACGCAAATGCGTCGAGACCATTCCGCCGGGCCATGTGCTCGTCCAGGATTGCCGCGGCGAGCGCGGCAGCGCGTCGTTCGGATCGATTCTGTCGCTGCGTTTGCAGGTGCGCGGCGTGGCCGGCATGGTGTCCGACGGCCCGGTGCGCGACAGCGCGACGATCGCCGCGCTCGACATGCCGGTGTTTTGCGCCGGCGCGAGCGCGCCGCCCAATCTGATCCGCCATCACGCGGTCGACATCAACGTGCCGATCGGCTGTGGCGGCGTCGCGGTGTTTCCAGGTGACGTGATCGTCGGCGATGGGGACGGGGTCGTCGTGATTCCGCTGAAGACGGCCGACGAGGTCGCGCAGGCCGCGGCCGAGCAGGAACGGCTCGAAGCGTTTCTGACCGAAAGGATTCGCGCCGGCGCCGTGCTGCCCGGCACCTATCCGCCGAACGACGAGACGAAGGCGGCGTTCGACGAGTGGAAGAAAAACCGCAAAATCTAGCGCCTTTTCAACCAACACGGCGACCGATGTGTCACACCGGCCGCCGGTTCAGGCGCCCTTGCCGGGTCCGATGCCCTGCACCAGCAACGCCACCGCGTGCCGTGCGATCTCCGCGCCGCCGATATTGCGGCGCAATGGATCATTACGCCACAGCTTCGAAGTGGCGAGCGGCAGAATCGTCATGCCGAGCAGCGTGACGAACACGAGCGCGGGTTCGAGCGATGCATTCAGGCGGCCCTCCTTCTGCCAGCGCGCGATCGCCAGCAGCGACTCCTTCTGATGCGCGAAACCGAAACGCTCATGCATGCGCTGGCGCAGCAGTCCGCCGTCGCTGATCACTTCGCGAATCCATAGCGATGCGAACCACGGGTTATCGCTCGCGATCTGCACGAGCCGCTCGGTGAGTTGCGTGATCGCCGCGACAGGATCGTCGGGATGTTCCTGGAACGGCAGACCGAGGCTCGCGCGCAACGGCGCGAAACACTCGTCGATCAGTACGTCGAGCAGTTGATCGCGTGTCTTGAAGTAGTAGTGCACCATCGCGGGCGTGAAGCCGGCCTCGCGGGCGATCTCACCGAGCGATGTCTCGACGATGCCCTGCCTTGCGAACAGCGTCAGCGCAGCGTCGAGCAAGCGCGCGCGCTGCTCGGGGCCGCGCGCGGCGCCCGTCGGCCGGCCGGGGCGGCGGGCGGGCCTCCCGCTTGGCGCGACACTTGCGGGATTCGCGGTTTGCGTATCCGCTTGTGTCCCCTCGAGTTTGGACTTCGACGCGCCCCGCTCTTTCGCGGCAATCCGCGCGGATGGCCCCGCATCTGTCACGGCGTGGTCCGCCGCGGCGTCATCAGATGAGATCCTTGTCATTGCATTGAATTTGACGTGAGAGGCGATGTCGCATATATTAATCTTTCGGTTAATTAATTTCAACGCGTTGCCACCATGGAACAACCTGCTACGACCCTGTCCGCCGACTCCGCGCCCGAGGAATCCCGCCCAGCCGCAGCCTCGGCCGCAGGCGCAGCCGATCATCCGCCGATCCGGCTGCTGTTTCCGGCGCTGCTGCTGGTCATGCTGCTCGCCGCGCTCGACCAGACGATCGTGTCGACCGCGCTGCCCACCATCGTCGGCGATCTGGGCGGGCTCAATAACCTGTCCTGGGTCGTGACCGCCTACCTGCTCAGCTCGACGATCGTCGTGCCGCTGTACGGCAAGTTCGGCGACCTGTTCGGCCGCAAGATCGTTCTACAGACGGCGATCGTCATCTTTCTCGTTGGCTCGGCGCTGTGCGGCATCGCGCAAAACATGAGCCAACTGATCGTGCTGCGCGCGCTGCAAGGCCTTGGCGGCGGCGGCCTGCTCGTCGTGACGATGGCGGCGATCGCGGACGTGATTCCGCCCGCTGAGCGTGGCCGCTATCAGGGCGTGTTCGGCGGCATCTTCGGTCTCGCGACCGTCATCGGTCCGCTGCTCGGCGGTTTTCTGGTCGAGCATCTGACCTGGCGCTGGATCTTCTACATCAACCTGCCGCTCGGCATCCTGTCGCTGATCGTGATCGGCGCGGTGTTCAAGCCGCACGTGCGCCACGTCAAGCACACGATCGACTACATGGGCGCCGCGTTTCTCGCCGGCGCGCTGACCTGCATCATCCTGTTCACGAGCCAGGGCGGCACGATTCTGCCGTGGACCTCGCCGCAACTATGGTTCACGCTCGGCATGGGCCTCGTAGCGATCTGGGGCTTCATTCACGAAGAGCGCAGCGCGGTCGAACCGATCATGCCGCTCGGACTGTTCAAGCAACGCACGTTTCTGATCAGCAGCCTCGTGAGCTTCATCATCGGCGTATCGCTGTTCGGCTCCGTGACGTTCATTCCGCTCTATCTGCAGGTGGTGAAGGGCTCCACGCCGTCGCAAGCCGGCATGCAGATGCTGCCGATGATGGGCGGCCTGTTCATCCTGTCGATGGTGACGGGCCGCCTGATCAGCAAGATCGGCAAGTATCGGCTGTTCCCGATCATGGGCACGTTCCTCGTCTCGGTGGCGATGCTGCTGCTCGCGCGTCTGCAGATCGATACGCCGATTCATGTGATGTATCTGTACATGGGTCTGCTCGGCTGCGGCCTCGGCATGGTGATGCAGGTGCTGGTCCTCGCGGTCCAGAACACCGTCGAGTTCAAGCATATGGGGGTGGCGACGTCCGGCGTCACGCTGTTTCGCTCGATCGGCGGCTCGATCGGCGTGGCCGGTTTCGGCGCGGTGTTTTCGAACGGACTCGCCGCACGCCTCGAAAAGTTGATCCCGCCCGATACCGAACTTCCGCAGGCCTTGGGTCCCGCCGCGATTCATCAGCTACCCGAAGCATTGCGCAACGACTATCTGCATGCGTTCGCTGGCGCGTTGCATACCGTGTATCTGTCGGCCGCCTGCGTCGTGGTGCTCGCGTTCGCGCTGGCGTGGCTGCTGAAGGATCATCCGTTGCGCAAGCACTGAGCGTTCTTCTACGCCTGGTCCGGATGCTGATGCAAACGCTTACCGGCAAGTATCCAATAGCCGGGTGATCACGAGGCCGCACGCGCAACGCGTCGGCCTCGTTGTTTTTTTGTCGCGCTCACTACGTGTGGCGCGCAGCGTGCATTTGTCGTGGAACAACAGACACATATATGCGTTTCGAGGGTCTCGCCGAAGTTTCTTCATACCTCCGAATGAGCGGTAGCGCACACAATCCAGGGGCCTACCGCGTTGACGTCCCCCGTGAAACATCACATATTGGAAACCGTGGAAACGCAGGCGCGGCCTACGTCTCCGCGACCTCCGGCGCATGTGGATCGTGATTCCGCGGACAAGGCTCCTGCCTCAACACGATCCGGAGCATGCCTTTACGGCATCGTTTTCCAAAGGTGGGTCCACGGCATGTCCACCCAGACAGCAACCGGCCAAAGTTTCCCCACGCCCTGCAAACGCTGCGGTGGCGCACTGTACCGACAAGTCGACGCCTGCCCCTACTGTGGCGCTGCGCATCCGTTCGAGCAGGACGATCCGCACATCCGCACCGGTATTCCAGGCAGCCGCGCGAGCGCCACGCACAAGCCGCTGCCTCGCTTCGACGACGAGCTGGGCACACGGGATGAGCCTGTCATCGCCTCTGCCACGATGGCGTCCGAATCTCTGTTGCAGAGCGAGCCGATCATGCACACGGCGCTCGTGTCGACCGACACCGCTATCCCGCCTTACGAAGATCCGATGTACGCGCCAAGCAACACCGCGCAGACGATCTGGCGCGTGCTATATGTGATCGGCGCGGTCATCGCGATCGGCCTGGCGTATATCGCTTATACGTTATTCAGCGACGGTGGCGAATCGGAAGATAAAGGCGTCGAGCAGATTACTCAGGATGCCCGCACAACGACGACCGGCATGATCGCGCCGCTTGCGTCCGCACCGGTGATTGCTCAAGCGCAGACCGCGCACGCGCCGGCCGCGACCAGGCCGGCGCCACCGCCCGTGACCGAACTGGCGGCGAAGCCCGCGCCCGTCGTGCCCGCGGTTCCCGTCATTCCAGCGACACCGGCTGCGCCGCCTGTCACGCCGCCGCTGGCCGCGACGCCCGTGCGGCCCGCGACGCAATTGCACGACGCCGCTCAGGCGCTGCAGGTCGCGAGGACCGCGTTCCGCGCCAACGACCTGTCCGCCGCGCAGGCCGCTCTCGCTGCCGCGCAAACGTTTCAACCGGGAAACAGCGACGTGCAGGTTCTGGCCGATCAGATGCGGCCGCTGGTCCAGCGTCGCGATACTGCGCTGCAGGCCGCGCAGGTCTGCGTCGCGCAGCAGTCGTGGCCGTGCGCACGTCAGCACGCGAACGAGGCGCTCGCGATCGACAGCAGCAACGACGCGGCGAAAGTGATCCTCGAGCGCGTGATCCGCGAGACCGGCTGGGCGCCGCTGACTCCGCCGCATGCGGCGACGGACGCCGCGCCGGGCGCGCCGCTCGCGCAGGCACAACTGCAGGTACCGCTGCCCGCCGGCATGCTGCAGGCGACGTCGCGGAGCAACTAGTGCTCACGCGCGACGCGACCCTCCGCTCAGGGTCGCGGAGACGCAAGCGACTGCGCCGTCGCGCGAAAGCATTGCTTCGCATACCAGATCAGATGGTCGCCGTCTGTGCCGATTCGCACATAATCGTGCGCTCTCTGAGCGGCAACAGACGGAGCGGCCCTGGCAGCAGTTTGAACATGACATGGCAACCGGATCACTGGTGCTTCCACGCGCCACGCGTGAAGCGGGATCAACCTGACCGATAGGTAGAAAGACCATGCTGAAGAGACTTCTCGCAGGCTGGCTGGGGCTGGTGGTACTGGTCGTATGTTCGCTGGCCGGCGCCGAACCCGCGCACTACAAAATCGTCACCGGACCGGAGCGCGGCACCTATATCCAGATCGGCAACGACCTGTCGAAATGGGTGGCCCAGCCGGTCGGTATCGACCTCGAAGTGGTGGCGTCGAAAGGCTCGGCCGAAAACGTGCAGCGCATGCGTTTCGAGCCCGGCGTGAAGCTCGCGCTCGTGCAGTCCGACGTGTACCAGGCGTTCATCGATATGGCCAACACGGGCAACCCCGATGCGGGCACGACGATCCGGCCGCTGCGACTGATCATGCCGCTCTACGACGAGGAAATTAATGTCGTCGTGCGGGCGGATTCGCCGCTGAAGACGCTCGCCGACATCAAGGACAAGACCATCAGCGTCGGTCTGCTAGGCAGCGGCACTGCGCAGTCGGCGACGACGCTCTACCGCCTGATGTTCGGCCAGCCGATTCCCGAGCAGAACGTCGTGCATCTGAGCAACGAGGACGCGCTCGCCGCGCTGATCGTGCAGAAGATCGACGTCGCGATCATCGTGGTCGGGCAGCCGGCAAATCTGTTCACCAGCATGAAGCCCGACCTGCTGTCGCAACTGCGTCTGTTGCCCGCCGATCCCAACGCGCCGGAGACGAACCGCGCAAAACAAACCTACTTTCCGACGACGATCCGTCAGAGCAGCTACCCAGGCTGGTTGAAGGAAGACGTGCCGGGCCTCACGGTCAAAGCGTTTCTGGTCACCTACGACTATGGCTTGCGCGACACCGTCAGCAATCTGAATCATTTCGCCGACTCGTTGTGCGCGAACTTCGACAATCTGCAGGAGCACGGCCATCCGAAATGGAAACAGGTGAAGCTCGAATTGCCGACGCTCGTACGCGGATGGAAGTATTACGGTCCGGTCGAGAAGCACCTGCGCGCGTGTCTCGCGAACCGCACCGCGGCGATGAGCGCGGCGGCCGCGCAACCCGCGCCGAAACCGCACACGCCCTGCTCGGAACAGGAGCGGATGCTTCTGCTGTGCAAATAACGCCGTAGCAAGGACCGCGCGCGCCTGATTCGATTCAGTTCGTTTCAGACGCGCTCGCGCCCCGCGTCGGCCGACAGCGCGCACGCATCCATCGCCCGTTGCAATGCCTCGTACACCTTCGGTCGATTGCATTGCGACACGTTGAAACGCAGAAAACCCGCCGCCGCTTGCGACGCGCTGAACACATTGCCCGGCGCCAGCACGACGCCCGCCGTCAACGCATGACGGGCGATGTCGGCGGCATCGAGCGCCCCGGGCAAGCGCGCCCACACGAACAGGCCCGCACGCGGCCGTGTCCAGATATCGAGGCCCGCATAGCCGAGACGCCTGATGGTCTCTCCCATCGCATCGGCCAGCTTCGCGCGCATTGCCTCGAGATGACGCCGATAGGTACCGTCGACGAGCATCCGATGCACAACGCTCGCCGCGAGCTGACCATTGCCGAACGAGGTCGCGAGCTTCAGATCGATCAGCGGTTCGACCCATTCGGCCCGCGCGGCGATATAGCCGCAGCGCACCGCCGCCGATAGCGTCTTCGAAAAGCTGCCGATCGACACGACGCGGGAGAGCCCGTCGAACGCGGCGAGGCGCGGCGCCGGTTCGTCTTCGAAGTCCGCGAAGATGTCGTCCTCGACGATCAGCAGATCGTGCTCGCCCGCGAGCTTCAGCAGCCGATGCGCGACGGCCGGCGCGAGCGTCGCGCCGGTCGGATTGTGGATCGCCGAGTTCGTCACGTAAAGCCGCGGACGCTGCTCGATCAGAACGCGCTCGAACGCCGCGAGATCCGGCCCCTGCGGCGTGTACGGCACGCTCGCGATCCGCACGCGATGCGCGCGCAGCAGCGCCTGAAAATTGAAGTAGCACGGATCGTCGATCAACACCGTGTCGCCGGGTTCGAGCAGGAAGCGGCACACGAGATCGAGCGCATGAGTGCCGCCGTCGGTCAGCAGGATCTGCTCGGGCGGCGCATCGACGCCGTGCGCAGACAGCCGCCACGCAAGCTGCTGACGCAGCGCGGGCAAGCCGGCCGGGCTCGCGTAGTCGGCGAGCAGTGACTGCGGATCACGGGCGACCGCACGCAGCGCGCGCCGCACGCCATCTTCCGGCAGCCACGAAGCCGGCATCCAGCCGCAGCCTGGCTTCAGCGCTTTCGAGCCGGTTTCCAGCGACTGCCGCGTGAGCCACAGCGGATCGACCTCGCGATCGAGTCGCGGTCCCAGATCGGCGAGCGCGAGCGGCGGCGCATGGCCCGACACGAAGAAGCCGGAGCCGCGCCGCGCGACGATCACGCCTTCCGCGACGAGACGGTCGTAGGCTTCCACCACGGTCGATTTCGACACGCCGAGCGCGTCGGTCATCGCGCGAATCGACGGCACGCGCGCGCCCGGCATCAGCGAGCGGCTCGCGATGCGCTCGCGCAGATTGTCCATCACGAGGCCGACGCGCGTGCCCGGCACCGTCTCGTTGTTGTCGCTTTGCGCCATCTGTACTGCTCCATGTTCAGTACAGTTCGTCCAAACTGTACTGATCTGTAGCTTAACGTTTACGGCCGCGGCGCGCATCATGTGACTTTTTCAGCGCAGGGATGTTCGCAATGGACAAGACCACCAACGGCTGGCTCAGCGGTTTCGCGGGCGTGCTGATTTTCAGCGGCTCGCTGCCGGCCACGCGGCTTGCCGTGCAGGGACTCGATCCGGTCTTTCTGACCGTGGCGCGCGCGACGATCGCGGGCGTTCTCGGTCTTCTACTGTTGCTAGTGTTCCGCGAGACGCGGCCGCAGCGCCGCGATCTGCTGCCGCTCGTGGTGGTCGCGCTCGGCGTCGTGGTCGGCTTTCCGTTGCTGACCGCGCTGGCGCTGCGGCATGTGAGCGCCGCGCATGCGGTCGTGTTCATCGGTTTGCTGCCGCTCGCCACCGCGATCTTCGGCGTGCTGCGCGGCGGCGAGCGGCCGCAGCCCGCGTTCTGGCTGTTCTCGGCGCTCGGCAGCGCGGCGGTGGCCGCGTTCGCGCTGCGGCACGGCATCGACGCGTCGCCGTTCGGCGACGCGCTGATGCTCGCGGCGATCATCGTGTGCGGGCTCGGTTACGCGGAAGGCGCGCGGCTGTCGCGTCACCTCGGCGGCTGGCAGGTGATTTCTTGGGCGCTCGTGCTGTCGCTGCCATTGATGCTGCCGCTCGCCTGGTGGACGCGGCCCGTGTCGTTCGACGGTGTCGGCGCCGCCGCGCTGTGGGGACTCGCGTACGTGTCGCTATTCAGCATGCTGATCGGCTTCGTGTTCTGGTATCGAGGACTCGCGCTCGGCGGGATCGCGGCGGTCGGACAACTGCAGTTGCTGCAACCGTTTTTCGGGCTGCTGCTCGCCGGCGTGCTGCTGCACGAACAGGTCCCGCCGTCGATGATCATCGTCACCGTGATCGTGGTCGCCTGCGTGGCCGGCGCTCGGCATTTTTCGCGCGCGGCGCCGGCGCGGCGGGCGGTCTGACGCGGCTCGACCAGCGCACGGCAAACCGTCTTTTTTCAGGATCGAATGACGCGAGTCGTGGGTCGATATGTCATCATTTCGCAGATTGGCACAACCAGCGCCTTGCGCCGCGACTGACGATGACGACCGCTTTTGCCCAAACCGTCGAAGCCCGTTTTTCCGAACTCACGCCGACGTCTAAACGCGTCGCCAGCTATATGCTCGCGAATCTCGACCGGCTCGGCCTCGAGACCGCCGATCAGATCGCGCAGCAAGCCGGCACCAGCGGCATTTCGGTCGGCCGCTTCCTGCGCAGTGTCGGCTATCGCAATCTCGACGATCTGAAACGCGAGCTGCGCGGCACGCAGCAGCGCCCCTGGCTGATCACGGACCGGCTCGACGCGTTCCGCCGTGGCCCGAGCGACAGCACCCAAACCCGTGAGCCGCATGAACCGGGCGTCGCTAACGGCGCCTCGCCGGGCGACGCGGCGCTCGCCCAATCGCTCGAACTCGAAATCGGTGCGATCCAGCATGTATACGAGCTCGCGCGCTCGCCGGCCTTTGCGCGCGTCGCCGAGCGCATCGCGAACGCCGATGCGGTCTACATCCTCGGCATCCAGTCGACGCGCGGTATCAGCAACGCGTTCTACAGCTACCTCGAATACATCCGGCCGCGCGTGTTCTATTCGGATGGCATGTCAGGTTCCTACGTCGATTCGCTGAACTCGGAATTCAATACACCGTATCTGATCGTCACCGACACGCGCGCCTATTCGACCATCGCACGACGCTATTGCCAGGCGGCCTCGCGACGCGGTCTGCCGTTCGCGCTCGTCACCGATATCTACTGTCCGTGGGCGCGCGATTTCGACGGCGACCTGCTGCAGGTGAAGACCGACGTCGGTCAGTTCTGGGATTCGCTCGCGCCGCTGACGTGCCTGTTCAATCTGCTGATCTCGGCGGTCGTCGAACGGCGCGGACCGGCTATCGACGAACGCGTGGCGCGCAATCGCGAGCTACAGAGCGAGTTCGATCAATTCGATTTTTGACCCGCTTCAAATCCGCACCGGCGACAGGCATAGTCAAAGCTTCCGTCAAACTGAGCCGGCCACGACCGGACCACGCATGAGTTCAACCCGCCCTGCGCTCGACGTCCCGCTGATCCGCGACGCCACCGAAGCCGACCTTCCCGCGATTCAGGCGATCTATGCGCATCACGTGCTGACCGGTGTCGCGTCGTTCGAAGAAACCCCGCCGTCCGTCGACGACCTGCGCGCGCGGCTCGCAAGCGTGCGCAGCCACGGACTGCCGTATATCGTCGCGCAGATCGACGGCGACGTCGCCGGCTATTGCTATGCGACGCCGTATCGCCCGCGCGCCGCCTATCGCAACACGATCGAAGACTCGATCTACGTGAACGACGCATATCGCGGACGCGGCATCGGACGCTTGCTGCTACAGGCGCTGATCGATCGTTGCGAGACCGGACCGTGGCGTCAGATGATCGCGGTGATCGCCGATGGCGGCAGCGGCGGCTCGTTGTCGTTACATACGCAGCTTGGCTTCGAGCTGACCGGCACGTTGAAGGCGGTGGGCTACAAGCACGGCCGCTGGCTCGACACGACGCTGATGCAACGCACGCTCGGCCGCGGAGCGTCGACCGGGCCCGACGACGTTTCAAACGCTGCAGGCGGCACGCACGGGTAGGCCGCCGCGCGCACGACGCGGCGTAGCAACCGTGACGCCGGACGCAAAACCTAACGCCCGCGCGGCAAACGCGCGAACAAGGTCGGGTAGTCGATCACGAGGCCATCGCTATCCACGCGCATATTGGCGGTGAACTCGCGAAAAATGCCTTCATAGCGGTACTCGCCATTCAACTCGATGCACGTGTATGCCTGCTCGGCGCGCGTAACCTGCAAGTCGGGTGTCGAGATGTACGCGACTTCGATCGGTTGACGTTCGCCCTCGGCCAGTTGCAGCCGGCGGATCGGCAACGTATTCGTGTACGGCGTCGCGGCGATATCGATATCGATACAGCCCTCGATCGCACTCAGCGCGAGGCCGTGCCCGTCGTGCCAATGGCCTTCGCCATCGCCATGCAATTCCAGCTCGCCGCCGCCGACGATCTTCAGGTGCGCGTAGCGCGTGCGCCAGCGCGCGTCGCAGCGCACCGAGTAATGCAGCCCGTAGGTTTTGCCGTAGCGCTGCCCTATCACGACGCTTTCCACGGCGAAGCCGTCGTCGCGCGCATCGAATACCAGATGTTCGATGCCGTCGCCCTCTTCCGAGGCCCATCGTAATTCACGCATCGGTGTCTCCTCGCGAAACGGCGCAGTGGGCGCGCCGGCCTTTCATCGTAGCGCGAAAGTCCGCGCGCGAGTCAATCCCGACCCAGGCGCTTACGGCCGGCAAATAGCCAGTATCAACGCGCGAGATGCCTGAGTGTTGGCCGCTCGACTATGCTCGCGGTTTGTCGTGACTCCGAACCCGCCGCCGATGCACGCCGCCGCGACCGATGCGCCCTCTTCCTCGCTCAGCGCCCCGCTGCGCACGCTGCTGCGCAGCTTCGGCCAGATCGTGCTGCAATCGAACGCCGCGACCGGCGCGTGCATGCTCGGCGCGTGGCTGGTGAGCGAGCCGCGTCTCGTGTGCGCCGCGCTGCTCGGCGCGATCGCGGCCAACGTCAGCGCGGTGCTCGCCGGTTCGGCCGACGCCGACCTGCGCGCTGGCCTGCTCGGCTTCAACGGCGCGCTGGCGAGCCTCGCCGCGTTCAGCTTCATCGGCGATCCGGCGCGCGCGTCGGCCGTCGCGATTCTTGCGGCGACGGCCACCGCGTGGCTGCTGCGACCGTGGTGGCATTGTTTGCGCGTGCGTCGGCTCGGCTATCTGTCGAGTCCGTGCCTGATCGTCACGTGGCTATGGTTGCCGCTGATCGCGAGCCGTTCCTTGTCAGCGGGTCCCCATGCCGCTCATCCGCTCGACGTGATGCGGTTCGTCAGCGGCGTGCTCGCGGGCGTTGCGCAGACCGGCTTCGCGGCGGACGCGCCAGCGGGTGTGCTGGTGCTGCTCGGGATTGCCGCCGCCTCGCGAAGACACGCGCTGTATGCGCTGGGCGGCGCGACCTTGGCCAGTGCTGCGCATCTGTTGCTCGGCCGAGCGTTGCCTCATTCGACGCCGGCCTGTCAGGATTCAACGGCGCGCTGACCGCGCTCGCGCTAGCCGACTCAGGCTACGCGGCGATGCTCGGCGGCATCGCGATGTCGGTGCCGTTGCAAGCGGCCGCCCTGCATTGCGGTCGGCTTACGATGAGCGCGCCGTTCGTGCTCGCAACGTGGAGCATCCAGTCGCTGGGGCGCCGCGCCGCGTAACGCAAGGCTGGGTCGTGCGCTGTCGCCAACGGCGCGGGATTGTGCGGTAGCATCCCAAGCCGGTTCGCGCGTCGCACGGCCTCGCATTCAGCAACCTTCTTGCCTTGGCGATCCATCGCATGGCGCCGAAGTCGGTGCTGAAACACTCACTCCAGCCGACAGGAGACAGATATGTCGTTCGCCCACTCACCCGCCGGCCGCATCGCCGAGACCGGTCCGCAGTCGGAAGCGGAACAGCAAACCCGCATCGATCTGGCCGCCGCTTATCGACTCGCCGCGCTCAACGGCTGGGACGATCTGATCTACACACACATTTCCGCGAGCGTGCCCGGCGAACCGGGCCACTTCCTGATCAATCCGTTCGGCCTCGCGTTCGATGAGGTATGCGCGTCGAATCTCGTGAAAATCGACATCGCGGGCAATATCGTCGGCGCCAGCGAACATCCGGTGAATGCCACCGGCTTCGCGCTGCACGCGGCCGTGCATGCCGCGCGCGACGACGCGTTCTGCGTGATGCATCTGCATAACACCGCGGGCGTGGCCGTGTCCGCGCAGCCGGAAGGATTGCTGCCGGCGTCGCAGCACGCGCTGCGCTTTTACGGCCAGCTTGCATATCACGACTACGAAGGCCTCGCGTTCACGCCGGCCGAAGGCGAGCGCCTCGTCGCGCACCTCGCCGATCACCACGCGATGCTGTTGCGCAATCACGGCACGCTGACGCTCGGACGCACGGTTGCCGAAGCTTATGTGCTGATGGCGACGCTGCTGAAAGCCTGTGAAATCCAGATCCAGGCGCAAACCTGCGGCGCGCCGCTGGTCGTGCCGAGCGACGCGGTCGCCGCGCGCACGGCGGAGCAGCTCTGCGATGGCAGCGCGATCGAAGGCGCGCTCGAATGGCCCGCGCTGCTGCGCAAACTCGATCGACTCGATCGAGGTTATCGCGCCTGAACACCCGAGCCGGTCCGCTTCATTTCAGTCCCAACTCTCAACCCTACGGAGCAACGTCATGCCCACGTTTCATATCGAACTCTTCGAAGGCCGTACGCTGGAACAGAAACGCCAGTTCGTCGAAGCGATCACGAAAGCCACCTGCGAGTCGCTCGGCGTCGAGCCGAACTCGGTCGATATCATCCTGACCGACGTTAAACGCGAAAACTGGGCAACGGGTGGGCGTTTATGGTCGGAGGCCTGATCGACCCGAAAAAGCGCCGGCGAGACCAGCGCTTCGATGCATAAAAAATAGGCATCGAAAAAAAAGCTGCGCACGTGAGGTGCGCAGCTTTCGAGGCTTACAACGCGAAAAAAATCGCGTCGATGTGGCGGCAAAACAACGTGCCGCCACGTGTTCAGTAACTGTTTAGAACTTGTGGATGATACCAACGCCGACAGCGGTCTGGCTGCGCGACGACGACGGCGAACCGTTTTGGCCGTCACCGATGCTTGCCACTGCGTTGATGATCGACTTGCCGTTGCCCGACAGCGTCTGACCGCTAGCGCGCTGATACGCTTCGAGTGCGTACAGGCCGGTGCGCTTGGACAGCGAGTAGTACTGCGACAGGTTGAACTGGTTGTAGGTAGCCGTGCTCTGAATGCCGTTCGACGACGTTGCACGGGTGTAGCTATAGCCAGCGGCCACATCCAGCACCGAGATCGGCTTCCAGTGCAGCACTGCGCCACCGGTATTCCAGATCTGCGTGTCGTGGAACAGCGAAGCCTGGCCCGCAGTGTATTGAACGTTCGAGTATGCGAACGAAACGTCCCACTGCGAGTTGAACGCGTAACCACCCGTCACAGCAACACGCTGCTGCTTCGCGGCGGTCTGGAAGCCGTTGTTGATTGCCGAAACGGACGGCTGAGCGCCGTTGTTCGACGCCGTCGAATTCCACGCCGGGGTGCCAACGGTTGCCGCGTTGTCGATGCGCTGGATACCAGCCGCGATACCGATCGGGCCGTTCAGGTACTGTGCCGCCACGCTCCACGTTTGGCCGGCCGCGAAGCTGCCCGCGTTGCCGCCCAGTGCGTACGAACCGCTAACCGTCAGACCGCCAAAGCTCGGCGACGTATAGACCAGTTGGTTGTTCACGCGGAACGTCGTATCCAGCGAGTCGATATCACCCGGATGCGCGCCGTATGCACCGGTCAGCCACGTGGTCGGGCTGTACGGCGAGAGCAAGGTGTAGTACGAGGTATAACCGCGGCCTGCCGTCAGCGTACCGAACTGCGCGTTCGTCAGACCGACCCATGCCTGGCGGTTGAATGCCAGACCCGACACGGCTTGCGCGCCAGTTGCGCTGTTAAAGCCTTCTTCCAATTGGAAAATGGTCTTCGTGCCGCCACCCAGATCTTCCGAGCCCTTCAAACCGAAACGGCTGCCTGCCCAGATGCCGTTGATCATCTTGACTTGCGAGTTGCCGGGGACGGTCTGCGGTTTCGCTGCCGTGGTCAGCGATGCCGAGCTGTTCTGCCAACCCAGGCCCGTATCGACGATACCGTAAAGCGTCACGCTGCTTTGCGCATGTGCGCCCAGGGCGACCAACCCCAAGGCCGAAGCTAAGAGAGTCTTTTTCATTTCTACTCCGTTGTTAAAAACTTTCAGACGCGGCCCATCCAAGCACCGCCGAGTGTGGGTAAAACGCTTTATTTGGAATCAGAACACCGGATGGCCGTTGATGACGCTCGGCAGCCAGGTCGAGAACCACGGTACATAGGTGACTATATTGATGGCCGAGAAGATAGCGAGGTAATACGGCCAAGCCACCTTAGTAGTTTCACCTATAGACACATTCCCAATCGCACAGCCAATGAACTGCACCGAGCCAATCGGCGGATGCACGAGACCCAATGCGCAGTTCAGCAGGATCATGATGCCGAACTGAACCGGACCCACGCCGTTGTGCATCGCCATCGGCAGGAACAGCGGGGTCGTGATCAGGATGTGCGCCGCCATGTCGACGAACGTACCGAGGAACACCTGAATCACGTTGATGTACAGCAACATCAGCCACGGCAGCGAGGTCGCGCCGTCGAGCATGCGCTCGATCGCGTCCGGGATCTCCAGATAGGCCATCTGGAAGCGCAGCATGTTCGACACGCCGATCAGCAGCAGCACCACGCCGGTCGTCTTCGCGGCCTTGCCGAGCGCATGGCCGAGCTTTTTCAGCGTCAACGTGCGGTACACGACGATGGTCAATATCAGCGAGTAAGCCACGGCGATCGCGGCCGCCTCTGTCGCAGTGGCGATACCGCGCGCCACGCAGAACAGAATGATCGCGATGACCATCAGGCCCGGCACCGCGCCGATGAACGTACGCAGCACCGCCATCCAGCCCGGGAAACGCTGCAGTTGGGTCGAACCGTCGGGACGGCGCGGATAGCCGAACTTGACGGCCTGCCAGTATGCGGCGACCAGCACGAGGCCCATCACCCACAATACCGGCAACAGACCGGAGAACAGCAGATCGCCGATCGACACGCCGCTCATCTGCTTGCCGTTCAGCACGCCGCTCACGCCTTGCGCCGCGAACGCGTAGATGATCATGTTGGTCGACGTCGGCATCAGCGCGCCGGCGAGCGACGAGTGCGTGGTCACGTTGACCGCGTATGCGGCGCTATAACCTTCGCGCTTCATCAGCGGGATCACGACGCCGCCCATTGCCGACGTATCCGCGGTCGGCGAACCCGACACGCCGCCGAACAGCGTGCAGGCGACCACGTTGGCCATGCCAAGGCCACCGCGGAAATGGCCGACCGTAGCCTGCGCGAAACGCAGGATGCGGTCAGCGATGCCGCCGTGGAGCATCAGCTCGCCGGAGAAGATGAAGAACGGCACCGCGAGGAACGAGAAACCGTTCATGCCCGAGATCATCGCCTGCATCGCGGTCGCGGTCGGCAGACCTTCGAACAGATAGGTCAGGACGCAGGACAGCCCCAGCGCGAATGAAACCGGAACACCTAAAAAAAGGAAAACTAGAAAACTGACGGTAAGGAGGGCAAGTTCCATGATGGCTCTACTTTTATTCCGTGACGGAGAGTTCGAGCGCTGGCTCTTCCCGCTTGCCGGCGAAGAGCTCGAGCAGATGCTCGATCGAGAACAACGCGATGCACACGCTCGCGAAGATCGGAATGCAGTAGCGCACGCCTTCCGGCACGCCGATGATCGGAATGCGGTCGCCCATCGTGGTTTCCGCCATCTCGAAGCAACCGACGAAAACGGCCACCGCGAAAGCAAACAGGCAGAGGTGCTGAATCCCTTTCGCGATCACCTGGCCCTTCTCGGGCAATTTCTTGACGAGCGAGTCGAGTCCGATGTGACCGCCCTCGCGAACCTTCAATGCGGCGCCGAACATCGCGATCAGGATCACCAGCAACAATGCGATGGGCTCCACGTAATCGGGTGCATCGCTAAACACGTAGCGCATCACCACGCTATAAATCACGAGCAGGCAAAGTGCGGCGAGGCTAACCGACGCCACGACCAGCAGCACGCGAAAAAGAAAATCATTTGGGCGTTTCAGGAAACTCATGACCCTGTCCTTGCTTACGTCCGACCTGTGCTTGAAATTCAGCCGTCCCGAAGCGACGCGATCCGCGCGCGCGAAACTGCGCGGCGGAAGGTCTCGCGAGTTTCCTCGCGGACCATTCACGCCGCTGCTGCGACAAACGTTGCTATTGCTGATTGCGTCCGGGACGCGAGACTTACTTGATTGCCTGGATCTCGTCGACGATCTGCTTCATCTGCGGGGTCTTTTCGTACTTCGTCCACACAGGCTGCATCACCTTCACGAAAGCCGCACGGTCGATCTGCGAAGCCGCGACCACCGTTGCGCCGCCCTTCGTGACGGTCTTCTGCGCGTCGGCTTCACGCGCGGTCCACAGCTTCTGGTAGTACGGCACCGAGTCGGCCGCGGCCTTCTTGATGATCTGCTGCTCTTGCGGCGACAGCGTGTCCCACACCTTCTTCGAGAACACCAGCACTTCGGGGGTCATCGAATGCTGGGTTTCCGAGTAGACCTGAGCGACTTCGAAGTGCTTGGTTTCTTCGTACGACGGGATGTTGTTTTCGGCGCCGTCGACGAGGCCGGTCTTCAGGCCCGTATAGACTTCCGAAAACGGCATCGGGGTCGGCGTGCCGCCCATTGCCTTGATTTCGTCGACCATCAGGTCGGACGGCTGCACGCGAACCTTCAGGCCCTTCATGTCAGCCGGCGACTTGATCGCCTTCTTCGCGTACATCGAGCGTGCGCCGCTCTCGTAGAACGTCAGCGCGATCATGCCCTTCGCGGTGAACGCGTCGAGGATCTTCTGGCCTTCCGGACCGTACATGACCTTGCGGAAATGGTCGACGTCGCGGAACAGGAACGGCAGCGACGGGATCATCGATTCCGGCACGATTTCGTTGAACGCAGCACCGTTGGCGCGCGTCATGTCGAGCGCACCGATACGAACCTGGTCGATCGTGTCGTTTTCCGAGCCGAGCGCGCTGTTGCCGAACACCTTCACGGAGTCCTTGCCGTCGGTCGCCTTGCTGATCTGCTCGCCCATGTACTTCACGGCCATGTTGGTCGGGAAGGTGTCGCCGTGCACATCGGCAACGCGGAACACGCGCGCTTCAGCCGACATCGTGCTGAACGCCAGCGCCGCGGCTGCGACGATCATCGAAACACGGGAAGAGGCAAACTTCTTGTTCATCGTGACATTCCTTGAAAAATAGACCATCCCAGCAACAGCGGATGTGACATGGTTTTGACGCGTCTCCGTCTTCGCGCCCGCTACCTTCTCAGGCGCGGGCGCTGGCCGTACTGGCTGTGCAATTTCCCCGGCACAGTTGCCCCAGCACTCCAGTCGACAACTCGACTACTTACTTCAATCACGGCGGCCGGCTTCGGACATGCATGCGGCATCGACCACAGCCGCACCACTCGCCTGAAACCTACCAAATTGCGCTTGTCACACATACATAGAAAGCCGTTTGTTTGGACTTATATGTTGTACGACGACATACGAAGTCTATAAAAGGGGTTTTAACTTGTACAGACGGTATTTACCCGCATCAAGAAAAGCTCCAGCAGCTATCGGCGAAATGGCACGCCACCAAGCCCCACGCCGTCTGGCGCTGAATGAGCGGAAACCGGCCTAGTCTGCGGAACTGTTGTATTTTTGCCGAACAAAGATGCGGGAATGGGGTCCTTACGTCAAATGTTGTATGACGAGTGACGAATAAAGGGCCACACGAATGACCCTCACAAATGAAAACGCCGGGCGAAAAACTTCGTCCCGGCGCATGTCTCATGTAAGCAAGATTACAGTTGTCCTGCAAATTCGGGCTCAGGCAGCCCGCGCACGCCTGGCCGCAGCGCGAACACATGGCCGTCGTGCTCGCTCGCGCCGTTGGCCGGGCGAATCGACGTGACGAACAGCGTATCCAGGTCGCGGCCGCCGAATGCGCACATCGCAGGCTTGATGGCCGGCACTGGAATCTGCCGGTCGAGCTTGCCTTGCGGCGTGAAACGCAGCAGCAGACCGGCGTCGTTCGCGCAAATCCAGTAGCAGCCGTCGGCATCGACCGCCGCGCCGTCCGGGCGGCCCGAATAGTGATGCAGATCGGCGAACACACGACGGTTGCGCGGCTCGCCGGTTTCGACGTCGTAGTCGAACGCCCAGATCAGCCGGCGCAGCGGATGCGAGTCCGACAGATACATCGTCGTCCCGTCCGGCGACCAGCCGAGGCCGTTCTGCGTGATCAGCGAATCGACGACCGGTGCCGACAGCACGCCCTTCTCATCGAAGCGGTACAGCGCGCCGCCCGGGATCGCCGCCGCCATGTCCATCACCATGGTGCCGGCCCAGAAGCGCCCTTGCCTATCGCAACGGCCGTCGTTGAAACGCATGCCGCCGTGCGGGAATTCTGGCGCCGCGAGCTTGCGCAGCGACGCTGTCAGCGGCTCGCCGCCCGGCGCATTCGACGCGTCGGCGAGCGTGACCGCGAACAAGCCGGTCTCGCAGCCGGCGAGCACGGTGCCGGCGTGATCGAACGCGATGCAGGCAACCTGCTCCGGCAGCAGCCATTCGGTGCGCTTGCCGGTTTCGAGCGAGCCGCGCACGATCTTCTTCGCCGGAATGTCGACCCAGTACAACGCCTGCCCGGCCGCGCGCCAGACCGGGCTTTCACCGGTGGCTGCGGGTAACGGACCGGCCGCTTCGAAGCGTTCCACTTGCGGATTCGCACTCATTATTTAGGCTCCCGCTTCGGCTCCATCGGACCGGCGAGCACGAACGGGCCGCCCTGGTACAGCTGGGTCGGGTCGTCGAAGCGCGTGTCGGGAGCGCTCGGCGGAAACAGGTGCTCGAACTGCGCCGAGCTGTCTTGCGGACGGTAGCCGAGGAACGCGGCGTTGGTGTTGTCGACCCACGAGGTGCGGTTGTTCGACACGCCGTAGACGATCGCGTGGCCGACGCGGTTCGTGAACAGCGAGCAGCGCACGAGCTCGATGAAGTCGCGGTAGCTCAGATATGTGACGAGCATGCGCGCGGTCTTCGGCTTCTCGAACGACGAGCCGATCCGCAGACACACGGTTTCGAGGCCAAAGCGGTCGAAGTAGTAGCGCGACAGCGATTCGCCGAAGCACTTCGACACGCCATACATGCCGTCCGGACGCAGCGGCGCGTCGGTGCCGAGCACCGACGTCACCGGATGGAAACCCACCGCGTGATTCGAGCTCGCGTAGACGATGCGCTTCACGCCGTGCTTCTGCGCCGACGAGTACACGTTGTACAGGCCGCGGATATTCGCTTCGAGGATGTCTTCGAACGGCGCTTCGACGGAAATGCCGCCGAGATGCACCACCGCGTCCACGCCTTCGAGCAGCGCGTGCACGGCCGCTCCATCGGCGAGATCGACGACGGCGGCTTCCTCGTGCGCGGCGACTTCGCCGAGCGGCGCGATATCGGATACGCGCACGATGTCGGCCCATTGCGCGAGCGCGGGACGCAGTTGCTTGCCGAGGTTGCCCGCGGCGCCGGTGAGCAGCAGACGGCGGAAGGGTTTCTTTGCCGCGGAGCGGTCAACGTTCAAATCGGTCATGTCTCTTTGCTGTTGTGATGCGATCGGGTCTTCTGAACGGAAAAGCGAGCGCCGGTTGGACCGGCGCTCGCCTGAGATTGGATGGTGCGGGTTGCCTGATCAGGTCACCGGCGCCGGGTTGAAGAGGGTCAACGCATTGTGCAGCCCGAGCTTCTCCGCGCATGTTTCCTTGCGGCCGCTCGCGACATCGAGCATCAGGCGGAACAGTTCCCAGCCCACCTCCTCGATGCTGGACTGGCCAGTCGCGATCGTGCCGGCGTTGATGTCCATCAGATCATGCCAGCGACGCGCGAGGTCCGAACGCGTCGCCACCTTGATGACCGGCACTTCGGCGAGGCTGTACGGCGTGCCGCGGCCGGTCGTGAACACGTGCAGCGTGATGCCCGAAGCAACCTGCAGCGTGCCGCAGATGAAGTCGCTGGCCGGCGTCGCCGCGTAGATCAGGCCCTTCTGATTGACCTTTTCACCGGGCGACAGCACGCCGGAGATCGCCGAGTTGCCCGACTTGATGATCGAGCCCATCGCCTTTTCGACGATGTTCGACAGGCCGCCCTTCTTGTTGCCGGGCGTCGTGTTCGCGCTACGGTCCGCGCCGCCGCGCTTCAGATAATCGTCGTACCACTGCATCTCGCGGATGATCGCCGCCGCGACGTCCGCGTTGGCCGCGCGCGCGGTCAGCTGATCGACGCCGTCGCGCACTTCGGTGACTTCCGAGAACATCACGGTCGCGCCGGCGCGCACCAGCAGGTCGGTCGCGAAGCCGACGGCCGGGTTCGCGGTCAGTCCCGAGAACGCGTCGCTGCCGCCGCACTGCACGCCGACCACCAGATCCGACGCCGGACAGGTTTCGCGACGGCGGTTGTTCAGGCGCTTCAGATGCCCTTCGGCCATCCTCATGATCGACGTGATCATCGACTGGAAGCCGACGTGCGATTCGTCCTGCAGCACCACGACGTCGCCGTTCTGATCCAGCGCGACATCGCCGATGTCCGCGACGTCGTCGACCACCGCGGCCGCGGCGATCGGAATCGTGCCCGGCGGCATCAGACGCTCGGGCTGCAGCTTTTCGCAGCCGAGGCTCACCATCATCACTTCGCCGCCGAAGTTCGGGTTCAGCGCGATGTTGCGCACGGTGCGGATCGGCACCATCGCGTCGGGCGCGTCGATCGCGACGCCGCAGCCGTAGGTGTGGCCGAGGCTCACGACGTCGTCGACATTCGGATATTTCGGCAGCAGCTCGGCCTTGATGCGCGTGACCGCGTGTTGCACGACGTCGGCGACGCACTGCACGGTGGTCGTAATCGCGAGGATGTTGCGCGTGCCCACCGAGCCGTCCGAGTTACGGTAGCCCTCGAACGTGTAGCCTTCGAGCGCCGGCATGTCCGGCGCTTTGGTCGTGGCGATCGGCAGGTCCTCGAGTCCCGGCGGGCTCGGCATGCGGATCACGTGCTCGTTGATCCAGCTGCCCTTCGGCAGCGGCTTCAGCGCATAACCGATCACGACGTTATAGCGGATGACCTCGTCGCCTTCGGCGAGATCGGCCAGCGCGACCTTGTGGCCCTGCGGCACACGCTCGCGCAGCCTGAGCCCATCGGCAAATACCGCGCCCTCGCCCAAACCGCCGTCGTTGACGACGATCGCGACATTGTCATTGGGATGAACGCGGATGTAGAGCGGGGTTTGTTCCATTGATAAATCCTTAAGGCGCGTAGGCCTGCTTCGCCAGAAATCATACGTCATCCTACAACGCCAGCGTTTGCCCGGTGTTCCGTATTTACCCTATAGACAGCATTATGCCGTGAAAACCCCGTTGAGTTACGGGATTCGTTGTTGTACGATGACGTATAAGAAATCTGATTTCAAAGATTTTCTACTAGTACGACGTCCGTCGTACTAGTTGGATCCTACTAACGACCCCATCCGACGCCTGGATATTTACATCATGACGACACCGCAGGAACTCAAGCAGATCGTTTCGGAAGGCCTCCTGTCCTTCCCCGTCACCGACTTCGACGCTAAAGGCGATTTCCGCGCCAACACTTACGCTGAGCGCCTCGAATGGCTCGCTCCGTACGGCGCTTCGGCGCTGTTCGTCGCCGGCGGCACGGGCGAATTCTTCTCGCTGACGCAAGACGACTACACGCAAGTCGTCAAGACCGCGGTTGAAGTCTGCAAGGGCAAGGTACCGATCCTCGCCGGCGCAGGCGGCCCGACCCGCGTGGCGATCGCCTACGCGAAGGAAGCGCAGCGCCTCGGCGCGCACGGCATCCTGCTGATGCCGCACTACCTGACCGAAGCGAGCCAGGACGGTATCGCCGCACACGCCGAAGAGGTCTGCAAGGCCGTTCCGGGCATGGGCGTGATCATTTACAACCGCGCGAACTCGAAGCTCAACGCCGACATGCTCGAGCGTCTGGCCGACCGTTGCCCGAACCTGATCGGCTTCAAGGACGGCGTGGGCGAGATCGAAAACATGGTGACGATTCGCCGCCGCCTCGGCGACCGCTTCTCGTACCTCGGCGGCCTGCCGACCGCGGAAGTCTATGCTGCTGCGTACAAGGCGCTGGGCGTGCCGGTGTACTCGTCGGCGGTGTTCAACTTCATCCCGAAGACGGCGATGGAGTTCTACCGCGCGATCGCCGCCGACGACCACGCAACGACCGGCAAGCTGATCGACGAATTCTTCCTGCCGTACCTGAAGATCCGCAACCGCCGCGCAGGCTACGCGGTCAGCATCGTCAAGGCTGGCGCGAAGCTGGTCGGCCACGACGCAGGTCCGGTGCGCGCACCGCTGACCGATCTGACTCCGGAAGAACTCGAACAGCTCGACTCGCTGATCAAGAAGCTCGGACCGCAGTAAGGAACCGGCGTCGGGGCTTCGAGCGGAGAAGCTCGCGAGCCTCATCGACGAGGGCTGCATAGACGGCCCCGTTGCGAACGCCCGGCACGGCAACGTTGCCGGGCGTTCGTGCATTTGCGCGACAGGCAGGCGGTCTGCGGACCGCCCGGCGTAGAGACCACACCTCGCCCAACAATACAGGAGATGACCCATGGACTTGAGCCGCACGGCCAGTTCCACCGACGCCGCCTCTAGCGCGGCACGCACCAAGGTCCGCTACGGGATCCTGGCGCTGATCTTCGTGATCACCACCCTCAACTATGCCGACCGCGCGACGCTGTCCGTCACCGGTTCCGCGATGCGCACCGCGTTCAGCCTCGACGCGATCCGCATGGGCTATATCTTTTCCGCATTCAGCTGGGCCTACGTGCTGTCGCAACTGCCGGCCGGCTGGCTGCTCGACCGTTTCGGCGCGCGCCGCGTGTACGCGGCGAGCATCTTCTTGTGGTCGCTGTTCACGCTGCTGCAAAGCTCGGTCGGCCTGCTCGGCAGCGCCGGCGCGGCGATCACCGCGCTGTTCGCGCTGCGCTTCGTGATGGGCGCGGCCGAGTCGCCGGCGTTTCCGGCGAACGCAAAGGTGGTCGCGAGCTGGTTCCCGACCAACGAGCGCGGCACCGCGTCGGCGATCTTCAACGCCGCGCAATACTTCGCCGCGGTCGTGTTCACGCCGCTGATGGCGTGGCTCACGCATGCGTTCGGCTGGGAGACGGTCTACGTCGTGATGGGCGTGGCCGGGCTGCTGCTCGCGCTGACGTGGCTGAAGGTCATGAAGAATCCCGCCGATCACCCGGGCGTGTCGCGCGCCGAGCTCGAGTACATCGAGCAAGGCGGCGGCCTCGTCAGCGGTGCGCGCAAGACGGGTCCGGACGACGTGTCGAAGAGCGGCGGCTGGACGCTCGTGCGTCAGTTGCTCGGCAACCGCATGCTGCTCGGCGTCTATCTCGCGCAGTACTGCATCAACGTGCTGACCTACTTCTTCCTGACGTGGTTTCCGATCTACCTCGTGCAGGCGCGTGGGATGACGATTCTGAAGGCGGGCCTCGTGGCCTCGCTGCCGGCGATCTGCGGCTTTCTCGGCGGCGTGCTCGGCGGCGTGTTGTCGGACGGGTTGATCCGCCGCGGCTGGTCGCTGACCGTCGCGCGCAAGGTGCCGATCGTCGGCGGCATGCTGCTGTCGACCTGCATCATCGGCTGCAACTACGTGTCGACCGACTGGATCGTCGTCGCGCTGATGTCGCTCGCGTTCTTCGGCAAGGGCATCGGCGCGCTCGGCTGGGCGGTCGTCGCCGATACGGCGCCGAAGGAAGCGCTCGGTCTGTCCGGCGCGATCTTCAACATGTTCGGCAACATCGCCGGCATCGTGACACCGATCGTGATCGGTTATCTGGTCGCGCGTTCGGGCTCGTTCAATGGCGCGCTGGTGTTCGTCGGCGCGAACGCCCTGATGACGGTGATCAGCTATCTGGTGATCGTCAAGGACATCCGGCGAGTCGAGTTGCGCTCAGCGTGAGCCCGCTATAGGCTCAGTTTTCGTTACGGTTATCGTACTTCCGGCCGGCGGACGCCCGGCGCCTTACGCGAGCCGTGCGCACCGAGGCGCCAAAGTTCAGGCATCCGCCGATACATGTGACAATCGCGCCGAATTCGATCCGGCGCTTATATAATCAGTCGTCAGACGACGATATAATAAAAATGCAGGATTCCCAGCGATCTTCCAAACAAGGAGCGTTTTCGATGGCTACACCACTAGCATCCGCGGCACCGCCACGACGCGCTCGCAATCTTGCCGAGTTCGTCGTCAATTACGTCACCGAGCAGATCGCGGCCAACGTGCTGAAGCCGGGCGACAAACTCCCGACCGAATCGCAGCTGATGAACACGCTCAGCGTGAGCCGCACGGTGATCCGCGAGGCGATCTCCCGCCTGCAGGCAGGCAAAATCATCGAGACGCGGCACGGTATCGGCAGCTTCGTGCTCGAGCCGCAGCGCGAAAAGCTCGGCATCGACATGGTGCCCGCCACCACGCTGCGCGACGTGCTGTCCATTCTGGAGCTGCGCATCAGCCTCGAAACCGAATGCGCCGGTCTTGCCGCGCAACGCGCGAAACCGGACGACCTCGCGCACATGCGTACCGCGCTCGACGCGATCGAAGCCACGCGTCACAACGGGCTCGACAGCGTGGAGGCCGATCTGCAATTCCACATCTCGGTCGCGCGTGCAACCGGCAACCGCTATTTCGTCGACATCCTGTCGCAGATGGGCAGCGCGCTGATTCCGCGCAACCGGCTCGACTCGGCCGGCATTGCGCGCGCCGATCCTGATGCGTATCTGTCGCTCGTGAACCTCGAGCACGAAAGCATCCTCGAAGCGATCAGCCGGCACGACGCCGAAGGCGCGCGGGCGGCGATGCGCATGCATCTGTCGAATAGCCGCGAGCGGCTGCGTCGCGCGAATGAAGCGAACGACTCGAACAGCTGATTTGCGCGAAGAAGCACGCGGGCGAAAAAAATGGCCGGGGAATTCCCGGCCATTTTTTTTTGTGATTGCAACCGCCCTTTCCTTCGATGCGCGCCCATGCCCATATCGGCACGACGCGCGCATCCCTTCAGGACGGCGTCACGCGATCAACCGCGCGTGAGTTCGCCATCGCGACGACGCCACAGTTCCAGCGGATTGCCGTCGGCCAGCGTTTGCGGCAGCAGCTCGGCCGGGAAGTCCTGGTAGCAGACCGGGCGCAGGAAGCGGTCGATCGACGTGGTGCCGACCGAGGTCGCGCGGCTGTCCGAGGTTGCCGGGAACGGGCCGCCGTGGACCATCGCGTGACACACTTCGACGCCGGTCGGGAAGCCGTTGACCAGAATGCGGCCGGCCTTGCGCTCGAGAATCGGCACCAGCTTCTTCGCAGCCGCCACGTCGGCGTTGTCCATCTGCAGCGTCGCGGTCAGTTGGCCGGCGAAGTGCTCGGCGACCTTCAGCATTTCCTGCTCGTCCTTGCAGCGGATGATCGTCGACACCGGGCCGAACACTTCGTCTTCGAGCGCCGGGTTCGCGAGGAACGTCTGCGCGTCGGTCACGAACAGCGTCGCGCAGGCCTGGGTCGGGCCGGTCGCGGGGACGCCGCGTGCCACGACTTCGACGCCCTTCGTTGCGGCCAGCTTGCCCTCGCCGTCTTCATACGCGGCGTGGATGCCCGAAGTCAGCATGGTCTGCGCCGGCTTGGCAGCGAGCGCTTCCGATGCCGTCGCGACGAAGCCCTTCAGCGCGTCGCTGTCGATCGCGATCGCGAGGCCCGGGTTCGTGCAGAACTGGCCCGCGCCGAGCACGAGCGAGTCGACGAAACCGCGCGCGATGCTGTCGCCGCGTGCGGTCAGAGCGTTCGGCAGCAGGAACACCGGGTTGATGCTGCTCATTTCGGCGTAGACGGGGATCGGCTCCGGCCGTGCCGCCGCGACGCGCATCAGCGACGTGCCGCCCGCGCGCGAACCGGTGAAACCGACCGCCTTGATGGCCGGGTGCGCAACCAGCGCCTCGCCGACCGAGTTGCCCGCGCCGACGATCATCGAAAACACGCCTTCGGGCAGATCCATTTCCTGCGCGACGCGCTGGATCACACGACCGACCAGCTCCGAGGTGCCGAGGTGCGCGCGGTGCGCCTTCACGACGACCGGGCAGCCGGCAGCGAGGGCCGCGGCGGTGTCGCCACCCGCGACCGAGAACGCGAGCGGGAAGTTGCTCGCGCCGAACACGGCGACCGGGCCGAGCGCGATCTTCTGCATGCGCAGATCCGAGCGCGGCAGCGGCTTGCGTTCCGGCAGCGGCGAATCGAGCGTCGCGTTGAGCCACTGGCCCGCGCGCACGGTTTGCGCGAACAGCTTCAGCTGACCGGTGGTGCGGCCGCGCTCGCCTTCCAGACGCGCTTTCGGCAGGCCCGATTCAGCCATCGCGCGTTCGATCAGTTCGTCGCCGAGCGCGGTGATGCCGTCCGCGATACGATCCAGAAACTCGGCGCGCACTGCGAGCGGCAGCTGGCGGTACGCGTCGAACGCCTGTTGCGCGAGCACGCAGGCCTGCTCGACGTTCTCGACGGTGCCGCTGCCGAACACCGGCTCGGCAATCTCGGAACCCGTGGCAGGATTGAACGCGCGCAGCGGTTTTTCTTCGCCGCGCACTGCTTTGCGACCGATCAGCATTTCACCGGTAATAGGCATTTTTTGGCTTTCCTTGAATGAAGGCTTCAGATATAGGTCATCCTACAACATTCCGGGGGCTCCATGCAACCCGAAACGCTTGTCGGACGGGGTCGTTCGGGTATACACGACCGTTACAACGGACGGGCTCAGTGCTAACCTGCCGTTAGTCATACGACGACTTATAACCTCGCGTTCTGCGCGATTTTACTGCGGTCGTCGAAGCGCTATTCCCGATCCATCGTCGTTCGAGGAGACCCCGCATGCCCGCCGTCACGCCTTACGAATCCTTGCCGAACCGCTTCCGGCGCGCGGTGCGCGAGGGAAAAACCCAGATCGGCTGTTGGGCATCGCTTGCCAGTCCGATCGCCACTGAACTGCTGGGCACGGTCGGCTTCGACTGGATGCTGCTGGACGCCGAACACGCGCCCAACGACGTGCTCACGCTGATCCCCCAACTGATGGCGCTCAAGGACAGCGGCAGTGCGCCGGTCGTCCGACCACCGGCTAACGACAGCGTCGTGATCAAACGATTCCTCGACAGCGGCTTCTCGAACTTCCTCGTGCCGTTCGTCGACAGCGCCGAGGACGCCGCCCGTGCGGTCGCCGCAACGCGCTATCCGCCGCAGGGCATCCGCGGCGTGTCGGTCGGCCATCGCGGCAACCGCTATGGCACCGTGTCCGACTACTTCGCGCTCGCCAACGACAACATCTGCGTGATCCCGCAGATCGAAAGCCGCAAGGCGGTCGAGGCGATCGACAGCATCCTCGCGGTGGACGGCATCGACGCGGTTTTCATCGGTCCGTCCGACCTCGCGGCATCGTATGGCCACCTCGGCAACGCGAGCCATCCGGACGTGCAGCAGGCGATCGCGCATGTGTTCGAGCGCGCGCAGGCGGCCGGCAAGTCGAGCGGCATTCTCGCGCCGGTGCAGGCCGACGCGGAACGTTATCTGTCGATGGGCGCGCGCGTCGTCGCCGTCTGCGCGGATCTCGGGCTGCTCAAGGGCGCCGCTCAGGCGGCGCAGAAACACTTCATGCAGAAACCGGCGGGCGAAGCTTGAACGCGGCCGCCACGACATCTTCGGAGCATTCCATGAAAAAAGCAGGCTTTATCGGACTCGGCATCATGGGCAAGCCCATGGCCGCCAACCTTCTGACAAACGGCGTGTCGCTCGCCGCGTTCACGCGTAGCGGCGTGCCCGCCGAACTGACGCAGGCCGGCGCCGTCGCATGCGACAACCCCGCCGCGGTCGCCGCCAACGCGGACGTGATCTTCATCATGGTGCCGGACACGCCGGACGTCGAGCGCGTGCTGTTCGGCGAAAACGGCCTCGCGAGCGCGCTGCGCGCCGGCCAGACCGTCGTCGACATGAGCTCGATCTCGCCGATGGCGACCCGCGACTTCGCGGCGCGCGTGCGCGAAACCGGCGCCGACTACCTCGACGCACCGGTGTCGGGCGGCGAAGTCGGCGCGAAGGCCGGCTCGCTGACCATCATGGTCGGCGGCGAACAGGCCACGTTCGACAGCGTCAAGCCCATGTTCGACATGATGGGCAAGAACGTCACTCTGATCGGTGCGGTCGGCGCCGGTCAGGTGTGCAAGGTCGCCAATCAGGTGATCGTCGCGGCGACCATCGAGGCGGTCGGCGAAGCGCTGCTGCTCGCGTCGAAGGCGGGTGTCGATCCGGCGCGCGTGCGTGAGGCGCTGATGGGCGGCTTCGCGTCGTCGCGCATTCTCGAAGTGCACGGCGAGCGTATGACCAAGCGCACGTTCGATCCGGGCTTCCGCATCGAGCTGCACCAGAAGGATCTGAACCTCGCGCTGTCGACCGCGCAGGCGCTCGGCGTGTCGCTGCCGAACACCGCCACCTGCCAGGCGCTGTTCAACGCGTGCGTCGCGCACGGCGGCAAGGCGTGGGACCACTCGGCGATGGTGCGCGCGCTCGAAGTGCTCGCGAATCACGAGATTGGGCAGAAGACTGCGTGATTTGAGGTAGGTTCGAACATAGTTGCGATCGGGTTGTCCGTCGGTGTTCATGTGACCGATGGGCGGCTCGATTGCACTCGGCATTTCTGGGCGTCGTGCGTAGTTCGCGCATGATGCCCTTTCCCTCTTCCGGCCGTAGAGTTCTTTCGCCGCCTAACGCGACACGTTCGTATCGTGCTTAGCGATGGCGACTCCCCGCCCCGTGTCTCCTCGGATTGCCGTCTGCTCCCGTGCGTTAAGCCGCGTGGCTAGTGCATGACTACGAGCGATATGCAGTCAATGACTCGCAGCTCATCGGATTAATGGGACACAAGAATCATCCATCGCCCATTTCCTGTGCCTTTGGTCGACTGCTACGTTGGCGGCCTCAATCACAGAGGGATACCGAATGTCGGGCGAACAAGATGGAGACGGCGTGCGTGTCGTGGTGAGTGCGCCGCAACTAGCGGCGGTGCTGACCCGTCAATCGATCAGCCACAGCGAAATGATTTCCAACCGGTTATGGGGCGGATTGCAACTTGTCGGCGGTTTGCTGGAAATGGTCGGGGCCGGCGCGCTGTGTGTGATGCCTGAACCGACCATGGCGAGCAAGGCTGGATGCGTTGTGTTCGGCGTACATGGCTCGGACACGGCGGCCGCTGGCTTGCGTCAGATCTGGACGGCGCGAGATACGGCGACGCTGACCCAACAGGGCACGACGAAACTCGCGCAAGCGATGAAGGCCAGCCCCGATATGGCGAACAATATCGGTCTGTGGCTCGATATGGTCGTGCCGTTTGGCTTTGCTAGTTCGATCAAGGCTATACGGGCTTCGCGTATCGCGATGGGCCGGATCAGTCTGGACATGCACGAAGCGAAGGCAGGGAGCGGGATTGGCGGACACACGCTCTTGAAGCATGTCGGACGGACCGAAGCGCAGTTGCGAGAAAGACTCAAACTCGAGCCGCGTCGAGAGAAGGTTTCGTCGTTCACGAACCTCGAGCGGGCCGAATCAGCCATCTCAGAAGTCATGCGTGCCAATGCGACCATCATTCGGGAATGGGCGCAGTCTTCGGGCAGAGGCGGCCCTCTCGCTTTGACGCGGCGCGTGGCGGGTAACGTCGGCTATGGCATAACGAGGGAGACAGGGAAACTGACGCCCATGAATGAGGTTGTAGTCGTTCTGAAATATCAAACCTACAACGGAATGCCATACTATATTGTTACTGCTTACATTAAATAGAGAGAATTTATGCTGTCAACTCGCTACCCCAAAATGTATCAGCTGTTTGGCGCATACCTGAATGAGGATTTCGATATATGGGGAGATACGATTCCCGAAATCATCGCTTGCTACAAGAGAGACTGCCCACGCGAGAGCCACCTCGAGATGGTTCACGAAATCAATTCATTCATGAGCGAGCACCGGGAGGATCTGGATTCGGCGTTCAGAAACGACTATGGCCAAGATTTTTCTCCGGAGTTATGGGGCTACACGACTGCCTCATTTCTTGACGAATTAAAAAGGCTTCTCAGCGAGTAATTTGTCGCGATGCTCGCGCCACCGCTCTGCATCCGGTCAACCGCCTCAGATCCCTCAAATGATGAACGAAGAGTCATATCCTCAGTTCCACGCCCTGTTTGGTGGATATCTGAACCAGGGTAGCGATCTGTTAGGCGACAAAAATCTTACGAAGACTATGGATTTAATTTTTATCGGAAATTGTGGGGATACATAACCGCATTGTTCTTTGACGAATTAAAACGTCCGCTGGGCGATTAATCTGTTTGCGCGTGTAACGCTCGGGGCGCAAGACTGCAATCTCGCAATCGGCCGCAAACCTGACGAAAGAAACGGCACCTACTCTTGCGCGCCGCTTCTTTCGCCGGATCGGCCCACACGAGCCGAGCGTACTTTCGCCTTACTTCGCCGTCACCGCGTCCGGCGCGACCCACATCGGCTCCGGCATCTTCTCCGAACTCCTGGCCAACAGACACACCACGACCGCGGCAATCAGATCAAACACTGCCAGCACGACGAACAGCGGTCTATACCCGATCTGCGTGACGAGCACACCGAACAGCGCAGTGAACGCGGCAGCGCCCAGATACCCTGCCATGCCGTCCATGCCCGTCGCGGTCGCGACTTCGTACTTGCCGAACATGTCCGACGTGATCGCATATAGCGCGCCCGACAGCGTCTGGTGCGCGAAGCCACCGACGCACAGCAGCGCCACCGCCATGTACGGGCTCTCGACGAGACCGACGCAAGCCGGCCCGATCATGAACAACGCACCGACCACGAACACCATCTTGCGCGACGTGAACAGCGACACTTTCGCGATCTCCTCGTGATGCATTGCCCGTCGAACTGCCCGGGACTTATTCCTTGCGCGAGTAGTCGATGCCGACGAAGCTGCCGCCCTGAAAGCGCTGGCCCAGTTCATCGAGCGGATTCGGGCGCGACAGGATGTCTTGAGCGTAGTCCTCGACGTTCTGCTTCGGCTCGTAGCCCAGACGCGCGGCGCCGACGCTGTTGTCCCACCAGCTGCGCGTATTGGCCGACACGCCCCAGATGGTCAGGAAGCCGACCTCTTCCGCTTCGATGCAGCGATCGAGGAAATGCATCAGGTCCTGATGGCCGAACCAGGTGCTCAGGTGACGCTGCTCGGTCGGACGCTCGAGGCAGCTGCCGATGCGCACGCACACGCTTTCGATGCCGTGCTTGTCCCAGTACATGCGCGCTAGCGCTTCGCCCCACACCTTCGACAGACCGTAAAAGCCATCCGGGCGCAGTTCGCAGTCGAGGCTCAGATGCTCGGTGACCGGATACATGCCGATCGCGTGGTTCGAGCTCGCGAACACGATGCGCTTCACGCCGTTGCGGCGCGCGCCTTCGTAGACTTCGACGAGGCCGCGCAGGTTGTTCTCGATGATCTCGGGCAGCGGACGCTCGACGCTCGTGCCGGCGAAATGGATCAGCACGTCCACGCCGTTGAGCAGACGGTCGACAACCGCCGGATCGCGCAGGTCGCCGTTCATCACGTCTTCGCCGTCGACGAGCGGCGTCAGCACTTTCGAGCCAGCGGCCGAGCGCAACGGCACGCCGCGCGCGACGAATTCAGCACGTACCACGGAGCCGAGCTGGCCGCCGGCGCCACTCAGGGCAATCTTCTTCATAGGGGTTCCTTTAACTGCGCCGCGCGCGAGGTCTACAGAGAACAGACAGAGGGATCGAGCGGCCCGCGGATCGCGCTGTGCGCGTCGCATAACACACCCAGGTTGTACGATAACGTACTATCGATGATGAACCGGCGGATTTCAACTCCGCATTTACCCTTAAATTGCATATGAGGCGTTTGGTAGCCTCTTAAAAAACAAAGACATACGGATATCGCCTTCATGCGACATCGTATGACCTTGAGGGGTTTTTTGTTCGAGAAGTGAATCGCCTGACGCCCGCGGTCGCCCGGCATTCGGCGCGGGCGGCCTCTGTACGCCGCCCGCGCAGTCAGCAAATCACCTGATTACGCGTTTCTGATCGCTCAAGCGCCGATGAATTCGAGCAGGTCGGCATTGACCTTGTCGGCCTCCACGGTGCACATGCCGTGCTGGCCGCCCGCATAGACCTTCAGCGTCGCGTTCCTGACGATCTCCGCGGTGCGTCGGCCGGCTGCGTCGATCGGCACGATCTGGTCGTCGTCGCCGTGCAGCACCAGGGTCGGTACGTCGATCTTCTTCAGATCTTCGGTGTAGTCGACCTCGGAGAACTGCTTGATGCAGTCGTATAGCCCCTTGATCGAGCCGGCCATGCCCTGGCGCCAGAACGAATCGATCACGCCCTGTGACACCTTCGCGCCCTCGCGGTTATAGCCATAGAACGGCACGGCCAGATCTTTGAAGAACTGCGAGCGATCGTCGAGGACGCCCTTGCGGATGCCGTCGAACACGTCGATCGGCAGGCCGAGCGGATTATCGGCGGTCTTCAGCATCAGCGGCGGCACCGCGCCGATCAGCACGGCCTTCGCGACACGCCCCGTGCCGTGTCGGCCGATGTAATGCGCGACTTCGCCGCCGCCCGTCGAATGGCCGACCAGCGTCGCGTCCTGCAAGTCGAGATGTTCGATCAGTGCGGCAAGGTCGTCGGCGTAGGTGTCCATCTCGTTGCCGTCCCACGGCTGCTCCGAGCGTCCGTGGCCGCGCCGGTCATGCGCGATCACGCGAAAGCCCTTGCTGCCGAGAAACAGCATCTGCGCATCCCACGCATCGGCGGTCAGCGGCCAGCCGTGCGAAAACACGACCGGGCGACCCTTGCCCCAGTCCTTATAGAAAATCGAAGTACCGTCTTTCGTCCTGATCGTGCTCATCTGCTAACTCCTTGTCGTTGAAGTTTGCCGTCGCCGGCAGGTGGATGAAGCGGAAGCTGCTCACGAAGCATGCGCGCGACGCATGACAGAACGCCGTGCGAATACGGCAATGAATCACAGAACTACGGAAACGGCCGAATCGTAGAGATAAAAAAATCGGCTGACTAGCGCGCGAACCGACGAAGTCGGTTTGGATGTATCGATTGTCGGCTGACGACGGGCACCGCTGGCGACCTTGCCGCGCAAGGCTGCGCGACAAGCATTGCTGCAGCGCGGTCGATTGACGCAGCACATGCAACGACGCACACGCGGCCCTGCCTCGGCCGCTAAAGGAAACTTGAGACTCATCAACGGCTTGCCTCATCGACTCGTGCATTTCGCAGAAAACAAGGCGGTTTTTTGACGCACACCGCATTGCAACACATTTTGTTTCGATCCCCTACTCTTGCGCCATCTGCCAAGCGCAGTGCGCACCGACATCGGTCGACGCGCGTAATTCAGCTCACGCGGCAATCACGCACAACAGGATCATGAACTCGGCACTATCGGCATTCGATCTCGCGCGCATTCAATTCGCGTTCACGGTTTCTTTTCACATCGTTTTCCCCGCGCTCAGCATCGGTCTCGCCAGCTTCATTGCCGTTCTCGAATGGCGTTGGCTGAGAACCGGCAAGGCCTACTACAAAGATCTTTGTCTGTTCTGGTCGAAGATCTTCGCAGTGGCCTTCGGCATGGGCGTCGTCTCCGGTGTCGTGATGGCCTATCAGTTCGGCACCAACTGGTCCGGCTTCTCGAGTTTCGCCGGGCCCATCACCGGTCCGTTGCTGATGTACGAGGTGATGACCGCATTCTTTCTCGAAGCGGGCTTCCTCGGCATCATGCTGTTCGGCTGGCAGCGCGTGAGTCCGCGCGCGCACTTCGGCGCGACGCTGATGGTCGCGATCGGCACGCTGATCTCGACCTTCTGGATCCTCGCGTCCAATAGCTGGATGCAGACGCCGCAGGGTTTCGAGGTCGTCGACGGCCATGTCGTGCCGCTCGACTGGTTCAAGATCATCTTCAATCCGTCGTTCCCGTATCGGCTCGCGCATATGGCGCTGGCGGCGTTCATCGTCGCGGGGCTGGTGGTCGCGGCGGTCGGCGCGTGGCATCTGCTGCGCGGCCGACGCGATCCCGCCGTCAAGAAGATGTTCTCGATGGCGCTGTGGCTGCTGCTGATTCTGACGCCGATCAAGGCATTCATCGGCGATCAGCACGGCCTGAACACGCGCGAATATCAGCCGGCGAAGATCGCGGCGATCGAAGGCATCTGGGACACCGAAAAAGGCGGCACCGCGCTGAACCTGTTCGGCATCCCCGACATGAAGGCCGAAACCACGCACTACGCGGTGTCGATCCCGCACCTGGGCAGCCTGATCCTCACGCATAGCTGGGACGGCGAAATCCGCGGGCTGAAGGAATTCCCGCCAGAGGACCGGCCGGATTCGGCCGTGGTGTTCTGGAGCTTCCGCATCATGGCCGGCCTCGGCGTGCTGATGATCGCAATGTCGATCGCGGCCTGGGTGCTGCATCGCCGTGGACGTCTGTTCGAAGCGAAGTGGTTCCAGCGGCTGTGCGTCGCAATGGGCCCGAGCGGCTTCATCACGCTGCTGGCCGGCTGGGTCACCACCGAAGCGGGCCGTCAGCCGTGGGTCGTCTACGGCGTGATGCGCACGTCGCAGGCCGTGTCGCCGCTGACCACGCAGCAGGTCGGTCTGTCGCTGATGACCTTCGTGGTCGTCTACTTCCTCGTGTTCGGCACCGGCATCTACTACATGCTGAAGCTGATGCGCTCGGGTCTCGCGCTGCCTGGCGGCAAGCCGCACGACACACCGCAGCCGACGCCCGCGCAGACCGCGCGCCGCCCGCTGTCCGCCGCCGATCAGATGATCGACGTCGTCTAACCCACGCTACGAGAGAAAGAATATGGACGTAACCGTCGTTTGGGCCGCGATCATCGCGTTGGGCCTTTTCATGTACGTCGTGCTGGACGGCTTCGACCTCGGCATCGGCATCGTCTTTCCGTTCTTCCCCGACGAGAAAGAGCGCGACCTGATGATGAACACGGTCGCGCCAGTGTGGGACGGCAACGAAACCTGGCTCGTGCTCGGCGGCGCCGCGCTGTTCGCGGTGTTTCCGGTCGTCTACTCGACCGTGCTGTCGGCGCTCTATCTGCCGCTCGTGTTCATGCTCGTATGCCTGATCTTTCGCGGCGTGTCGTTCGAGATCCGCGCGAAGTCGCGTCGCACGAGGCACCTGTGGGACCTCGCGTTCATCGGCGGCTCGGCGGGCGCGACGTTTTTCCAGGGCATCGTGCTCGGCGCTTTCCTGCAAGGCATTCCGGTCGTCGATGGCGCGTATGCCGGCGACGCGTTCGGCTGGCTCACGCCGTTCAGCCTGCTGACGGGCCTCGGGCTCGTCGCGACTTACGCGCTGCTCGGCTGCTGCTGGCTCGTCGCGAAGACCGAAGGCGACCTGCAGCGCCGGCTGCATCGCGTGGTCTGGCCGCTGACGCTGGTGCTGCTCGGCTTCATCGCGATCGTGAGCCTGTGGACGCCGCTGATGGATGCGGGCATCGCGCAACGCTGGTTCCATGACGGGATCTTCTATCGTCTGCTGCCGGTGCCGTTCCTCGTCGCGATCTGCGCGTTCTTCATGCATCGCGCGGTGCGCGCGCGCCACCACAACACGCCGTTCGTGCTCGCGCTGGCGCTCGTGCTTCTCGGCTATCTCGGGCTGCTGGTGAGCCTGTGGCCGTACGCGATTCCGTCGAGCATCACGCTATGGGAAGCCGCCGCGCCACGCACGAGCCAGACGTTCACGCTGGCCGGCGCGGCGGTGATCCTGCCGATCATCGTCGCCTATACGACGATGGGTTACTGGGTCTTTCGAGGCAAGGTGCGTCATGGCGACCAACATCACTATCACTGAAAAGCGGGGTGTCCGCGCGTCGACTCCCGCTGCCAATGCCAATGCGGCAGCGCCCGGCCGCAAGCTGCCGGGCTGGCTCTGGTTCATCGCGCTCTGGTGCTTCGGCGTGGCCGCGGCGATGTCGCTCGGTTTCGCCTTCAAGCTTCTGATGAAAGCGACGCTATTCGCGGTCGGATAGCGGCGCGCGAACCCGTGTCGATCCGGCGGGCATAACCTGCCGGATCGCGCGCCAGCGCTTCAAAAAAGCTTCGCACGGCTCGTCTACGTAGCAAGCCGGAACCTATGCGCGGGAGACCTGCCTTAACATCACGAAGCGCATCGAACGATGCCGGCAGCCGGCCACGCGCGTCGCAGCCCAGCCGAGCGGCGCGCGGCACGGCAAGGGAGCGGGACCCTGGCGAGTTGGAACGTGCCGGGGTCCGTGGGATCGACCAAGAAGCGGGGAAAACCGGCCATGATGTGTGTCATGAGTACCGCAGTTAATTGCGCTGCAAGTGCGCAGCCCGCCAGGGCGGAATGTGCATCGGCGGTAGCCCTCAACGGACTGGCTCGACTCGCGGAGACATCATGAAGTTTCTTGTAGCCGACGACCATGAACTGATCCGGCAAGGCGTCAAAGGCATGCTGCGCGGCTTCGATCCCGACGCCCAGTTCGACGAAGCCGACAGCTGGGAAACCCTTGCGACCGCCGCGCGCCCCGACGCCAATCACGATCTGGCGATCGTCGATCTGCATATGCCGGGCATGAGCGGCGCGACGTCGCTCGAATCGCTGCTGAAGGCGAATCCGGCGCTGCCGGTGGTGGTGCTGTCCGCGGAGGAATCGCCCGACGAGATGCGCGCGGTGCTCGCGGCCGGCGCGCTCGGTTTCGTGCCGAAGCGCCAGCCCGCCAGCGTGATGCTGAAGGCCATCGAACTGGTGCTTTCCGGCGGCGCTTATGTGCCGATGGAAGCGCTGAGTCTGCTCGGCACGCGCGAAACCCAAGCGGCCGGCTGCGCGGGGGCCGAAGCGGATGCATCGGCAGGTATGCCGCCCCCGAGCGTCGCCGCGCAGACCGAACCGCTCAGGTCGGCGCCGTCGCTGCAGCCGCACCAGCAGCATCTGCTGGAGAACCTGTCACCGCGTCAGCAGGACATCATGCGGCTCGTGCATCGCGGCTGGACCAACAAGATGATCGCGCGCGATCTCGGCGTCGCCGAGGGGACCGTGAAGGTGCATCTGTCGGTAATTTTTCGCGCGCTCGGCGTGCATAACCGCTCGACGGCGATCGCGGTAATCAATGGATGGCTGGAGGCGGGGAAAACGCTATAGCGCTGCGCCGCAGCGTCAACCGTCTCTGCTTCCCGTTGCTAAGGCTGCGTTTCGCTTTGCGCCCCGGAGCCCGCTTCGGTTTGCGGCGAGCCGCCCCCTGCCGGCGACTGCGCTGAACCAACCTCTCCCGCCCCGTCTCCCAACACGACTGCGCCCGCCGGCCGACCCTTGTCGAGTTCGGCCTGCTGCCACAGCATTTCCAGCGTGCGCCGCAGCCGCGCCGGTGTGACCGGCTTGTGCAGCACGGGAATCCCCTGCAACGCGAGCGCCGCCAGCTCCGCCGACGCCATATCGCCGGTGATCAGCAGCGTAACCACATTGCCGTGCCCCTCGCGCGCGAGCGCGCCGCGCATCGCGCTGAGCGCCTGCGCGCCGGTGCGGTGATTGGCGAGCTGGTAGTCGCACAGCACCGCGTCGGGCACGAAGCCGTCCGCGAGCGCGGCGAGCGCACCGGCTTCGTCGCGCGCGCCGCGCACCTCGCAGCCCCAGCGCTCGAGCAGGCTCGCGAGGCCCTCTAGTATCGACGGCTCGTCGTCGATGCACAGCACACGCCGCCCCAGCGAAGCCGGGCCGCCCGCGACCGGATCGTTCAGACTCGCGACGATGCCGCTCCCGTCGCCCGCCTGCACCGCGAAGCGGAACACCGAGCCGCGCCCGGGCGCCGAGCGCAGCTGCAACTCGCCGCCGAGCAGGCCGACGAGCCGCCTGACGGTCGGCAGGCCGAGCCCGTGCCCCTGACGCGCGTCGCGCTGCGGATTCTCGACCTGGTAAAACTCCTCGAAAATACGCCCGTGCTCCTCCGGCGCGATGCCGACGCCCGAATCGCGCACCTCGATATAGCCGCCCTTTTGTCGCCCCGCGCGCCGGAAGCCGAGCCAGATCGCGCCTTGCTCGGTATAACGCACGGCGTTCGACAGCAGATTGCTCAACACCCGTTCGAGCAGCACAGGATCGTCGTAGACGACCATCGAAGTCGGCGCTATGCGCAGCGCGAGCCCCTTCGCCGCGGCCTGCGGACGATATTGGCTGCCGACCCGCTCGAACAGCTCGGAGAGCCGGAAGTGCAATCGGATCACCTGGGTCACGCCGCTTTCGAGCCGCGCGAGATCGAGCACCTGGTTGAACAGCTGATTGAGCGCCTCGACGTTATAGACGATGTGCCCGGCCGTCTTCGCGTGCTGCGCGGGCGTCGCCGCAGGGTCGTTCAGCGACGCCGCGAGCAGGCCGATCGCATGCAGCGGCTGGCGCAGATCGTGGCTTGCGGCCGCGAAAAAGCGCGTCTTCGCGAGGCTCGCTTCTTCGGCGACGCGCTTTTGCGCGGCCAGCGATTCCGCGAGGTACTGCTGATCGACACGCGCCTGCACGACCTGGCGAAACAGCTTGCGATAGCTCATCGCGTAGACGTTGATCGCGCAGAAGAAGAACGCGAGCACGATCGCAAGAATCGTGCGATCGAACGTATGCGAACCGAAATGCAGCACGATCGATGGCAGCAGCAGAAACGGAATCGACGTCGAAAAATTGAGGAGATCGAACCCATTCGACATGAACACGCCGGCCGCGAGCGTCACCAGCAGCACGGTATGCAATAGCGGCAGATCGGTTTGCGGACTCTGGAACGCGAACCACACCGCGAAGCCCGGCCCGCTGTACAGGAGCACGCCACGCAGCGCGTGCAAATAAATCCAGTCGCGCGGCGACACCAACTGCGGATAGCGACGATTGCAGATCCACAGCGCGAGGCCCGCGCAATTGGCGAGCGCATAAAAAACGAAACACGCGATAAACAACGGCGGCGCCGGCACATGCGGCCAGTAGATGGCCACCAGCACCGCGATCGAAAACCAGTGCGAAAAGAACGCGATCGGGTCCTGCGCGTAGAGCACGCGCACGAGGTCTTCGTCGATGGCACGCTGGATCGGGTCGGCCCGCATCGGGCGGTCTCCTCTGTCGGCGTTAGCGCGATAGCGCCTGATCCGATCCCGCGCAGCTTGATCGCGGGGGCATGACAACTTCGTTGAGACGAAGCACTGGCCAGGCGGCGGTGCTCCGGAAAACCCGCGGGTCGGAACCGGGCGACCAGACGCGCCGCCCGAGCGGTTCATTCTACGGCGAATGCGCACGCTTCTGACGAATCGTCAGCATTCCGTCAGAAGGTTTACCCGGCGGTTTACCCATCGGCTAACACTTCTTCCATATAGGCGAAGGCCTTGCCGCGAACCATACTGCATTCACGTTTCAGCGCGGCATTACAGGCAACTTCCCTCGCTGCGCGGCCCACGCGCCGCGGCTCACCGCGCTCCCTGTCAACCGTGACGGAGGTTTCCATGGGCGCAGTCCCGAGCTACGAGTTCGCCCGCCAACTCGACGACGCGATCCTACCCGACCTGTGGCGCAGACGCACCCACCTCTCCGCGGACGAAATGGTGTCGATGGTCGAACTGGTCAAGCGCGCGTTGCGGACCTATCACCCGCTCGAATTGCAGGCGCTCGGCGAGGACAAGGAAGAACTGGTCGCGCAGTTCATCTACGCGAAGGTGTTGCGCCTCGCGCCCGGCCACACCGAAACGAACGCCTGCGCCGACAGCGCGCCGTCCAACAGCTACGCGGTGTGCGCGTATTTCCGCCGCTATCTGATCGACTGCCTGCGCAGCGCGTGCCATCAGCGCAACGTGTCGATGGAGACCGAGGGCGTCGCGCAGGAAATCGATCTGCACGCGCACGCGCTCGAAGACCCGGTGGAAAGCGTGCTGCTGCAATACGGCCTCGACGAACAAAGCGTGCGGCGCGCGGCGCGCGAGTTCATCGAAGGGCTCGACGAACCCGAGCGGATCGTGCTGGCCGGCAGTCTCGGCTGGTGCTCGGAAAGCAAAGGCGGGCTTTCGGCGGTCGCGGCGCAGCATCGGGTGCCCTCTTATCACTATCGCGCCGTCAAACTCGGCGTCACGATGAAAAAGACGGCCGGCGCCGCGGAATTTTCCAACACCAAGATCGGCCGCTGGCTCACCGACGCGCTCGGCATCGAGATCGACGTCGACAATCGCGCGGCGATTCTGGTTGCGCTGAATCTGCTCGCGGCGGAATCGAGCGATAGCGAATGCAATGAAGTGGCCGCGTAACAATTCGGAGAACCAACAGGCCACATAAGAAGCGAAGTAAGAGCGCATGCCCGTACGGGCGGGTACACCCGGCAACGGCCGGCGGGCATGCCGCTCTGACCGTCGCACGCTACGACTTCGGCGCGCCCCTCCATGGCGCGCTTTTTTTGCATCCGCTTTTTTTGCAGCGATATTCCGCCTACGATAAAAAAGCTGCCGCAGCACGCCGTCTTTGTTCCGAAGCCGCGCTTCCTTTCCCGCATCCGATTCCAGACGAGGTGGTCCTGATGAACCGCTTATCGAGCGCGCCGACGGCGCTGCAACGGCATTACGAGGTGGTGGTGATTGGCTCGGGCTACGGCGGCGCGATCGCCGCGAGCCGCATGGCGCGCGCGGGCCGTCGCGTGTGCGTGCTCGAGCGCGGCCGCGAATTCATGGCCGGCGAGTATCCGCGCACGCCCGTGCAGGGCGTCGAGAATATCCAGTACAACACCGCCGAGGCGCAGATCGGTTCGCCGCTCGCGCTGCTCGAAGTGCACGTGAACGAGGACGTCAACGCGGTGGTGGGCTGCGGGCTCGGCGGAACCTCGCTGATCAATGCGAACGTCGCGCTCGAGGCCGATCCGCGCCTGTGGGACGACCCGCGCTGGCCGGCCGCGCTGCGCGCCGACAAAGCCGGACGCGACGACGGCTATGCGCTCGCCCGGACAATGCTGTCGCCGTCGCCGGTGCCGGACGACTTTCCGCCGCTGCCGAAGCTGCAGGCGCTCGAAAAATCGGCGCAGGCGCTCGGCATGGCCGACCGCTTCAGCCGTCCGCCGATCACGGTCACGTTCAGGAGCGGCCCGAACGCGGCGGGCGTCGAGCAGCAGCGCTGCGTCGGTTGCGGCGATTGCAACTCCGGTTGCAACTACGACGCAAAGAACTCGACTCACATGAACTATCTGCCCGACGCGGTCGCCCACGGCGCGCAGATTTTCACCGGCACGGCCGTGCATTCGGTGCTGCGCGATCCCGACACGCAGCAATGGAATGTCAACTTCCAGCTCGTGAAGCTCGGCCGCGAAAGCTACGACGCGCCCGATCTGTTCGTGCTGGCCGATATCGTCATCGTCGCGGCGGGCACGATCGGCTCGACCGCGCTGCTGCTGCGCTCGCGCGACGCAGGCCTGAGCACGTCGGACATGCTCGGCCAGCACTTCACCGGCAACGGCGACGTGCTCGCCTTCGCGTACAACACGAATGACCCGATCAACGGCGTCGGCTGGGGCGAGCACAAGCCCGGGCAGATTCCGCCTGTCGGGCCGACCATCACCGGCCTGATCGACAATCGCGCCGCCGAGAAAAACGTCAGGGATGGCTTTGTGATCGAGGAAGGCTCGCTGGCCGGCGCGGTCGGCGAAGCGCTCGTCGGCATGCTCGGCGCGGTCGCGCCGCTCGAAGGCGTGGATGCGGCCGGCGCCCCGTCGCTGCTCGAGCGCGCGGCCTACGACGCGCGCGCGATCGAGAGCCTGATCCGCGGCCCGTACCACGGTGCGCTCAATCACACGCAAAGCTACCTCGTGATGGCGCACGACGACGAAAGCGGCCGCATCAAGATCGGTGATAAAGGCCGTGCGCGCATCGAATGGAAAAAGGCGGGTCGCCAGCCGATCTTCCAGACCGTCGAGGACGTGCTGATCGACGCGACCAGGCCCCTCGGCGGCAAATATCTGCGCAACCCGATTTCGACGAAGATCGCCGGCCGGCACACCGTGACCGTGCATCCGCTCGGCGGCTGCGGCATGGGCGAGGACGCCGCGCATGGCGTGGTCGATCATCTGGGCCGCGTGTTCAGCGGCACGGACGGCGCCGCGGTGCATGACGGCCTCTACGTGATGGACGGGGCGGTGATGCCGATGTCGCTCGGCGTCAATCCGCTTCTGACCATCTCCGCGCTCGCCGAACGCAATTGCGCGCTGCTGGCCAAAGCGCACGACTGGTCGATCGATTACGCGTCGAAGGGCACCGCCGCCGCGCCGCCCGCGCAAAAGATCGGCCTGCGCTTCACCGAGACGATGGTCGGCACCTACACGCCCAAGGTGGCGGGCGAAGCCGCCAAAAGCCCGATCGAATTCACGCTGACGGTCGAGTCCGACGATCTCGCCGACATGCTGAGCAACCCGAATCACCTCGCGCGCACCGCCGGCACGCTGAGCTGCCCCGCCCTGTCCGCGCAACCGCTGACGATCAGCGACGGCACGTTCAACCTGTTCGTCGTCGACGATTCCGACGTCGACGAGCGCAACATGAACTACCGGATGACGCTCGACGCGGCCGAAGGCAACACCTGGTATCTGACCGGCAAGAAGATCATCACGCGCACGTCGCCGATCAACCTGTGGGAGCAGACCAACACGCTGTATGCGGAGATACGCGCGTCGGATAAGGACGATGCGCCCGTCGTCGGCACCGCCACGCTCGTCATCACGCCGGAAAACTTCCTGAAGCAGCAGCGCACGCTCGAAGTCACCCACGCGCCCGACCTGAAGACGCGCCTCGAATGGACGCTGAAGTTCGGCAAATTCTTCGCGGGCGTGCTGTTCACCGAATACGGTGGCGTGGCCGCGCCGCTGCAGTTCTACGATCCCTACACGCCGCCGCGCGCCAAGCGCACGCTGCGCGCGCCGGCGCCGCAGGTCACCTACTTCGATACACCGGACCGCACGCGGCTCAAGCTCACACGCTACTTCGATCCTGCCGCGGACAAAGAGTCGAAGCCGATCCTGCTGATCCACGGCTCGGGCGTCTCGAGCCGCATCTTCTCGACCGATCTGATCTCGACCAACCTCGTCGAATATCTGTACGCGTCGGGCTACGACGTATGGCTCGTCGATCTGCGCGTCAGCATCGAACTGCCGAGCGTGCTCGTGCCGGCCAACGTCGACATGGTCGCGCGCGAGGATATTCCCGCCGCGGTCGCGAAGATTCGCGAGGTGACCGGCGCGCCGAACATCCAGGTACTCGGCCACTGCCTGGGCGGACTCGCGCTCAGCATGTCGCTGCTATATGGACTCGAAGGCGTGCGCTCGGCGGTGATCTCGCAGGTGTCCGTACATCCGGTGCCGGGCACGCTGCAACGGATCAAAGCCGGCTTGCATATTCCCGACCTGATGCAGCATCTGCGCATCCGCGACCTCACTGCCTATACGCAGGAAGACTCGTGGCCCGCGAACCTGTTCGACGAAGCGCTGCGTCTCTATCCGGTCGATCACGACGAGGGCTGCGGCAATCCGATCTGTCATCGCGCGACGTTCCTGTATGGCCTGCTCTATGAGCACGACAAGCTGAACGAGACGCTGCATGCGAACCTGCAGGAACTGTTCGGCATTCACGACATGGCCGTCTTCCAGCATCTGGCCACGATGGTGCGCGCGGGCCATGTCGTCGATGCGCGCGGCGACGACGTCTATCTGAGCGGCGCAAACGGCATGAAAGGACTCGAGGGGATGCGTCTGCCGATCGGCTTCATTCACGGCGAGAAGAACGAAACGTATCTGCCGGTCAGCACCGCGCACACTTACGACCTGCTGCGCGGGCGCTTCCCCGAGCAGCCGTACGAGCGGCATCTGATTCCGGGCTATGGGCATATCGACTGCATCTTCGGCAAGAACGCGGCGGTCGATGTTTATCCGCTGATCGTCGGCTATCTGAACGCGCACTGACGGCGCGGCGTCGACCGTGCGCCGTGCGAAGTCGATCGCCCACTCGGACAGCGCGAGCGGCGTCTATATTCAGCGCGATGTTCAAGCGGCTCGACCAATCAGGCGGCACACGCGCCGCCTGCGTCAGCATCAGAACAGCTTGCCGGGATTCAGGATGCCGTGCGGATCGAGCGCATGCTTGATCGCGACCATCGCGGCGAGCTCGGCTGGCGAGCGTGAAATCGGCAGGAACTCGCGCTTGAGCGAACCGATGCCATGCTCGGCCGACACCGACCCGCGCAACGGCCCCAGCATCTCGTAGACGAACGCATAGACCGCGTGATGATCGACGCCGGGGATCGAATGGCCATCGACGGTCAGATGCAGATTCGAGTCGCCGATATGCCCGAAGAAATACGCTTGGTTGCCGGGCCAGCGCTGATCGAGCGCCGCGCGGCAACCGTCGACGAACGTGCCGATCTCGCCGATCGGCAGACTCACGTCGAAGTTGATCGGATCGAGCTTGAGCGGAAACTCCGCGGTGCACTCGCGGATCGCCCATAGCGCGCGCGCATCGGCAACCGATTGCGCGATCACCGCGTCGCGCAGCGCGCCCGCCTGTAGCGCGTCGGTCAGCGCTTGCGCAAAACGTTCGCCAGCGTCGTCGGCATCGAAACCCGCGTGCTCGATCAATGCATAGAGCGGATGTGCGGCGTCGAACGGCGAGCGCGCGCCGGTCAGCTTCACGCCGAAATCATAGAAGTCCGGCCACATGATCTCGAACGCGCCGATGTCGTTGCCGAAGCGCGTCGCGAGACGGCGCAGCAGGCTCACCGCGGCATCGTAGTCGTTCAACGCGACGAGCGCCGTATGACGCGCCGCGCGTCGCGGATGCAGCCGCAACACCGCGCGGGTGATCACGCCGAGGGTGCCCTCCGAACCGATGAACCAGTGCTTCAGGTCATAGCCGGTGTTGTTCTTGACCATCTTGCCGAGCGAACTGAGGACGTCGCCATTCGCGAGCACCACTTCGAGACCGAGCACCTGATCGCGCGCGGTGCCGGACTGGATCACGCGATTGCCGCCCGCGTTGGTCGCCAGATTGCCGCCGATCTGGCATGAGCCGCGCGCGCCGAGATCGAGCGCGAGTTCGAAGCCCGCTTGCTCGGCGGCTTCCTGTGCGGCCTGCAACGTGGTGCCGGCACGCACGGTCAAGGTAGCCGACGCCGCGTCGAGTTCTTCGACGCCGCTCAAACGTTCCAGCGACAACGCGATATCGTTGGCGCGCGCGATCGCGCCGCCCGCGAGTCCGGTCATGCCGCCTTGTGGCACCACCGGCTGATGCGCGGCGTGGCAGATCGCGAGTGCGCGCGACACCTCGTCGGTCGTGCGCGGCAGCAGCAACGCCGCCGGACGCGTCGGCTGGTGGCGCGTCCAGTCGGTCATCGCGTGTTCGCCGATCTGTTCGCCGACGCGCACCGCGTCGGCGCCGAGCGCGGCGCGCAACGCTTCGAGTGTCGACGCGAGCGGCGCGGTCGCGCTTGCGATCGGGGTCTTCTTCTCTTCGGTGATGCTCTGCTCTGTCATGCAGGATTTCCTTACTGTGCCGTAGCGGCGAGTTTCTTGCGATAGCCCATCGAATCGTTGATGCGGCCGAGGATATAGTCGCCCGCGGCGACCGGCTGATATTTGCTTTGTGCGTCGCTCGCGCCGAGCTCACGGGGATCGACGAGCGCGCCATAGGTCGGATCGTAGAACGTCGCGATCGAATAGCGCTCGCGCCCCGATGCATTGATCACGCGATGCAGCGTCGAGCGAAAGCGATCGTTGGTCCAGCGTGCGAGCAGATCGCCGACGTTCACGACGAAGCTGCCTTCGACGGGCGGCGCCTCGACCCACGTATCGTTGGCGATTTCGCGCACCTGCAGGCCGCCGACCTGATCCTGCCACAGCAAGGTGATGCAGCCGTAGTCGGTATGCGGCGCGACGCCGAACTGATCTTCATCCGATTGCGGCGGCTGTGGCGGGTAGTAGACCATTTGCGTGCGCTGCATGCGCTTCGTGTAGCGCGGCACGAAGAAATTTTCTTCGATGCCGAGACTCACCGCGACCGCGCGCAGCAGATCGGCGCCGCACGCGCCGACCGCCTCGTAATAGTCATACAGCACCGGCCGCAACCCGGGCATGAAATCCGGCCAGTTGTTCGGCCCGCGTAATGCCTGCCCCGCCAGCACGTCGGGATCGTCTTCCGGCAGTTCGAGGCCGATGCTGAAGAACTCCTTGTAGTCGGGGCGCTTGGCCTGGTACATCGTCGCGTCGCCGAGCGCATTGAAACCGCGATGCCGATGATTGACCGCCGCGCGTCGTTTCGTGTCGACCGGAAACTCGAAGAAGGTGCGCGCGGCTTGCGCGGCGGCATCGATCGTCGCTTGCGGCACACCGTGATTGACGATGTAGAAAAAACCGATCGTCGTACACGCTTCATGAATTTCCTTCGCGACGCGTCGCAGCGCCTGCTGATCGCCCGCGCGCACGCCGGCGACATCGATAATCGGAATGCGGGTCGCGGGCATCGCGCTGCTCCTTCGAGGGATCGGTATTGCAGTGGTATATACCGCCAAAAGCAGTGCTGCAAGTTGCTTCGCGCACCTCAATATCAGGGCTTTTCTCTACTCGCGCGAGCATTTATTTTTCGCCGGAAACGCAGTATATACTGCCCAGCAGGGCCCGCACCTGGCGTCGGCGCGGCGGGTCCACAACGAAGACTTCGACACGCCGGCCACCCAACACCAATTCGCCCCCGGAGAACCCCATGCGTATCCTTGCAGGCTGGAAATGTGGTCTGGTCGTGCTGGCGCTGTGCGCGGCAAGCGTCGCAGCGCACGCCGAAGACCAGCTCGCCAAAGTGAAGAAAGCCGGCGAACTGGTGGTTGGCACCGAAATGCAGTTCGCGCCGTTCGACTTCCTCGAGAACGGTCAGCAGGCCGGCTTCAACAAAGACCTGTTCGCGGAGATCGGCAAGGAAATCGGCGTCAAGGTGCGCTTCATCGATCTGCCGTGGCCGAGCGTGCTGCCCGGTCTCGAAGCGGGCAAGTTCGATATGGTCGGCGGCCCGTTGACGGTCACGAAGGCGCGCATGGAACGCTACACGTACACGCTGCCCGTCGCCGATGCGACCGACGCGCTGCTCAAGCGCGCGAACGATGCGTCGATCAAGCAATCGGCGGATAGCGCGGGTAAAACGATCGGCGCGGGCAAGGGCTCCGCGCAGCTCGATCAGCTGAAGAGCTACGCGGCCACGCTGCCGAAGCCGCCGGAAATCCGCGAGTACGTCGACAACAATCAGGCTTACGCGGACCTCGCGGCAGGCCGCATCGCCGCGGTCGCGAACTCGATGACCAACATCGCGTATGTCGCCAAGCAGCGCCCCGAGATGTTCGCGGTCGTGCAGCCGCCGTTCGGCGCGAAGGTGTACTTCGCATATGCATTGCGTAAGGACGCCGACAGCAAGCCGCTCGCCGACGCGTTCAATGCCGCGCTCGTGAAGATGCAGAAGGATGGCCGCCTCGCCGCGTTGCAGAAGAAGTGGTTCGGTGTCGCGATGGAGATGCCTTCCACGATGCCCACGCCGAACTACTGAGCGTCCTTAGCGTCGGCGCCACGCATCGCCCTTCCCGTTCCACCGGCCGCGATCCATGTTCAACACGACCGTCTTCGTTCAGGGCCTGCCGCTGCTGCTGCACGCGGCGCTCGCCACCGTCGGCATTTCGCTGACGGGGCTCGTGATCGGCTTCTTCGTCGGTATCGGCGTATGCACCGCGCGACTGTCGCAGCATCGCGCCGCGCGGCTCGCGGGCGGCGCCTATGTGTTCTTCTTTCGCGGCGTGCCGATGCTCGTGCAGTTGCTGCTCGTGTACTACCTTTTGCCGTTCGCCGGCATCAACGTGTCGCCGATCGTCGCTGCGATCAGCGCGGTGTCGTTGTGCTCGGCCTCGTATATTGCCGAGATTCTGCGCGGCGGCTTTCTGAGCATTCCGCCCGGACATCTCGAAGCCGCGCGCATGCTAGGGCTCTCCCGGCTCGATACGCTACGGCGCATTCTGGTGCCGCAAGCATTCCGTTTGACGCTGCCGTCGCTCGTCAACGAAATGGTGCTGCTGATCAAGGCTTCTTCGCTGATCTCGGTGGTCGGTGTCGCCGAGTTGACGCGCACCGCGCAGAACATCGCCGCGAGCACTTACCGGCCGCTCGAAGCGTATGTCGCGGCCGGGCTCATCTACTTCGTGATCTGCGGTTCACTCGCGCTCGTCGCGCATGCGGCCGAGCACCGTTTGCAGCACACCTGAATCGACTCACGTTTAAGCCAACCTCGCCATGCAAACGTTCGATCCGACCGTCATCACGCACAACCTGCAGCCGATCGCCGCGGGCCTCGCGACGACGCTCGGCAGCTGGGCCGCGGGCGTCGCGATCGGTCTCGTGATCGGCTTCCTGATCGCGGTGCTGCAACTGTTCTGCGGACGCTGGCTGCGCGCCGCGCTGCGCGTCTATATCGAACTGTTGCGCGGCACGCCGTTTCTGGTGCAGCTGTTTCTGCTGTACTACGGCGGCCCGTCGATCGGCCTCACGCTCGAACCGATGACGGCCGGCATCGTCGGGCTGGGTCTTTACGGCAGTGCGTATTTCGCCGAGGCGTTCCGTTCCGGCTTCCAGTCGGTGCCCAAAGGCCATCTCGAAGCGGCGTCGTGTCTCGGCCTCACGCGCTGGCAGGCGATCGTACGCATCCAGGCGCCGCAAATGCTGGTGCTGATCGTGCCCGCGCTGACCAATCTGATCATCGTGCTGAGCAAGGAAACGGCCGTGCTGTCGATCGTCACCGTCCCCGAACTGACGTTCGTGCTGACCGGCATCGGTTCGGCCACTTTCGCTTTCGTCGAAACGCTGCTGGTGCTGTGCGTGTGCTATCTCGCGCTGGTCGAGCTGACCTCGCGCGCGGGCATGTGGGCCGAAGCCCGCCTCGCACGCTTCATGGCATGATTCCGGGACCCCTATGAACGCCATCGCCGACATGCACTCCCCCGCGCAATCTTCCGCGCAATCTTCCGCGCCGTCCGCCAGCGCAACGGCGAACGCATCGAATGCCGCGCCGCTGATCGAAGTGCGCGATCTGCGCAAACGCTTCGGCGATGTCGAGGTGCTGCGCGGCATCGATCTCGAGATCGCGCGCTCGGAAGTGGTCTGCATCATCGGGCCGTCGGGCTCGGGCAAGAGCACGCTGCTGCGCTGCCTCGCCGCGCTCGAAACCTACGATCACGGCGACGTGCGCATCGAAGGCGAACTGCTCGGCTATACCGAGCGCAACGGTAAACGCGTGCGCGCGTCGCATGGCGAGATCAACCGCGTGCGCCGCAACGTCGGCATGGTGTTCCAGCAGTTCAACCTGTGGCCGCACATGAGCGCGCTCGGCAACGTGATGGAAGCGCTGCTGCGCGTGCGGCACCTGTCGAACGACGAAGCGCGCCGCCGCGCGAACGCGGTGCTCGAGACGGTCGGCCTCGCGCACAAGGGCGATGCGTATCCGGCGAAGCTGTCGGGCGGTCAGCAGCAGCGCGTCGCGATTGCGCGCGCGCTCGCGATGGAGCCGCACATCATGCTGTTCGACGAACCGACTTCGGCGCTCGATCCGGAGCTGGTCGGCGAAGTGCTGCAGGTGATGAAGCAGCTCGCGCGCGACGGCATGACGATGGCGGTGGTCACGCACGAAATGGGCTTCGCCGCACAGGTCGCCGACAAGGTCATGTTCATCGACGAGGGCCGCATTGCCGTGCAGGGCAAGCCGCGCGACGTGTTTCACGGTGCCGCGCAGCCGCGTCTGCGGCAGTTTCTGCAAAACTATTTCGACCGCAATGCGTTCTGGACGCGCGGCCCCGACGACAGCCAGCCGCTATGAGCACCACCGCTCGCAACAAACCTCACGGCAAATTCTCCGCCAGCGCGGCCCGCGCCGCGGCCAGAACCGCGCGCGGCAGTGAGGAGGCGCCCGCTGCGCGCTACGAGCAGGTCAAGCAGCACATCCGCCAGATCATCGTCTCGGGCGAACGCCAGGCGGGCGATCGTCTGCCTTCTGAACTCGATCTCGTCGGGACGCTCGGCGTATCGCGGATGACGGTCAACCGCGCGTTGCGCGAGCTCGCCGACGCGGGGCTCGTCACGCGCGTATCGGGCGTCGGTACTTTCGTCGCGCCGAACAAGCCGCAATCCACGCTATTGATGATCGCCCATATCGGCGACGAGATCCGCTCGCGCGGCCACGCATATCGTTGCGACATGGTGCTATTGCAGCGCGAGACCGCGTCGGTCACGGTGTCGAACGCATTGGGACTGGCGCCGGGCGCTTCGGTGTTTCATGTGATCTGCGTGCATCGCGAGAACGGCCTGCCGGTGCAGCTCGAAGATCGCTATGTGAATCCGGCCGTCGCACCGGATTTTCTGCAGCACGATTTTTCGGCGCTGAAGCCGTCCGAGTATCTGCTGACGGCCGTGCCGATGCACGATCTCGAACACGTGGTGGACGCCGCGCTGCCGACGCCCGCGGAAGCCGAGCTGCTCGAAATTCACGCGGAGGAACCGTGCCTGACGCTGACGCGCCGCACGTGGACGAGCGGCGTCGCGGTGACGTTCGCGCGTTTCGTGCACCCGGGTTCGCGCTACCGGCTCGGCTGCCGCTTTTCGCCGAATACGTCGCAGCGCCAGGGATAAAGCGCGCTTCGGAAACCGCGCTACACGGTCCCCGCCAGATGAAACCGCGACGCCGGATGCCATAGCCGCACCGACGTCGCGACGTTTTCGCCGACCCACGTGCGCCGCCACAGCAGCAGACACGGCTCGCCGATATCCATCATCAGATGACGCCGCACATAGGCGTCTGGCTTCTGCGCATAGATGCGGAACTCGGCGCGCTGCACCGGCGCGAGCCGCACCATGTAGTGATTCGGCGTTTCGACCGAGAAGTCCTGCTGCAGATACTCGGGGAACACCTTCGGATTGACGTAACGGTCCTCGTACTGGATCGGCTCGCCCTCCTCGCTGTGCACGATGCACGAATGAAACGCGGGACCGCTCGCGAGACCGAGCGCTTCGAGCGCATCGGCGTCGTCGCTCGGTTCGAGCGTGAGCACGCGCGCCGAATGACGATGACCGCGTGCGGCGATTTCATCGGCGATATTGCGGATCTCCAGCACCGTCGATTCGTACCGCTGCGGCGCGACGAAGGTGCCCGAGCCTTGCACGCGCGTGAGCACGCGCTCGGCGGTCAACTCGCGCAGCGCGCGCGACACCGTCATGCGCGCGACGCCGAACTCCTTGACCAGCTCCGTTTCGGAAGGAATCAGTCCGCCCGGCTTCCATGCGCCCTCGCTGATGCGCTTGAGCACGTAGCGTTTGATCTGCTCGTAGGCGGGCATCGCCTTGACCGGCGTGTCGCGGTTGCGATCGGCGGCGTCCTGGTTCTGCTCGGTCTGTGCGGCGGGCGCGATGCGCGCCTGTGTAGTTGTTTTCACTCCAAACCTCGTCGGTGGTTCGCCGGTGTTACATCAGGTACACCGTGGCCGGTTCTCCGGCGGCCGGGAGCCATCTTACCCGCTTCGACGGCGGCGAGACCACCCGGACGCGCTACCAGATGAACGGCACTAAACGGTAACGCACGCGTTGCAGGTACGCCGTATAGCCGTCGAGCTGCTCGGTGAGCAGCCGCTCCTCGCGCACCGCGCGCCAGCCCATGCCGTACGCCATCACGGGCAGCGCCACGAGCCCCCACCAGGAGCCGAGCATCAGCGGCGTGCCGATGAAGAACACCAGCGCGGCCGCGTACATCGGATGACGGACGTACGCGTAGGGTCCGGTATCGGCGACCTTGTGCCCGCGGCTCGCCTGAACCTTGACCACCGGCGCGGCGTAGCTGTTCGCGCGAAACACGAAGCGGCACATGAAGATGCACAGGAACACGCATAGCGCGCCGAAGCCCATCAGCCACAAAGGCAGCGGCGCGGACCAGCGAAACCGCATCGCGTCGAAGCCCATCAGGATCAGCCAGCCGCACCACGCGGCTCCGATCGCGACCATGAACACGCGATCCCAGCGGCTCTGCTGCGCCTGCACGAGCGGCGCGAGCCGCTCCGCGAGCAGCGCGGGATCATGGCGCGCGAGCCACGAGCCGAGCCACAGGCTCAACACCGCGAGCTCCAGCAGATACCACCACGCGGCCGGCCACGCGAGCGTGCCGGCCGCGCCGAACAGCAGCACGCCCATGAACGCCAGCCAGGCCAGCGATTGCAGGATCATACGTGCGACCATCGCGGCTCCTTCATCGGCTCGGCTTATGCGGCCGCATCACGCGTGCGCACGCGCTCGAACACGGCGGCGATATCGATGTCCTCCAGGTTCAAGCCGAAGCGCTCGCGCAGGCAGTCGGCGAGTTCGGCGGCACTCGCGAGGCGCCGTTCGCTAACGATCTGCCCTTGCGCGTCACGCTCGTTCAACTGATCGTTGAATAGCGCGAGGCGCAGTTCGGGTAGCACGCGGCACGCCAGCAGGTTATTCACGAACTTCGAATCGGGCGACGTCGACGTGTACCAGTTCGAGAGTTCATAGTCGACCCACTCGACCGCGCGCAGATCGACGTGATAGACGCGCGACCAGGTCTCGTCAGGCGCCAGCACCTCGAGATACACGGTGTCGTGCCCCGCGTCGGCGAGACGGAACGTGCCGAGCGGAATTGGTTGCGCAAGGCCGGCGGTCAGGCGCAGCGGCGCGGTCAACGTCACGCCGCCGAAGCCGACGTCGGCGATCCATTCGTCGCCGTCGATCTCGACACGCAGCACCATGTGCGTGCGCGGCGAGATCGTGCCGGGCTCGCGGCCCCATACGACGCGCGCAAGCATCGGCGTGACCTTGAATCCGAGTTGCATCAGCACGTTCGCGAGCAGAATGTTCTGCTCGAAGCAGTAGCCACCGCGCTTTTGGGTCACGAGCTTGCGTTCGATCGCTTCGAGCTCGAGCCTGACCGGCTGGCGTGTCAGCGGGTTCAGGTTCTCGAACGGAATCGCGGCGGGATGGAGCCGGTGAATCGACCGCAGCACGTCGAGCGTGGCGGCGCGCGGGCCCTGATAGCCGATGCGGGCGAAGTAGTTTTCCAGATTGACGGCGTGGGACATCGGCGGAATTCCAGTTGAGTTGCGGGTTCGACGCGATCATAGCGGCTTTCGGCGCTGAATCGACCGCGCTGGGCGAAGCGAAACGCGCCTACATTCCCTTCAACGCCGACGTCGCGATCGACGGCACCGTAATGCCGTGGCTCGACGCGAACTGCACGGCCGAGCTCAGCGTCGACATCAGCGACTGCAACTGCTCCGGCGCCGACTGCGCGATATACGAAGCGCTTTGCGCGGTCTGCGGATTGAGGCCCGATTGCAGCAGCGACGACGGACTCATCTGACCCAGGCTGCCAAGCCCCGACTGCAAGCTCGCATACTGGCTCACTCCCTTGCCGAGCGACGACAGCCCCTGGGTGAACGCTTCCTTGTTGACCGGCGTCGCCGAGGCTCCGCCACTTGCATGATTTGCAAACGCATCGGTGAGCTTCTGCGACAGCGACTGCTGCGTGCTGCCGACCTGCGTCAACTGGCTGACCGACGGCGTGCCGCCGGTGAGGAGCCCCGCCGCCTGCTGCGCCTGGCCGGCCGCACTCGTCATGCCCATCGCCGACGCGAGGCTCGATTGCCCGCTCAGCACCTGCTGGTTCGCGCCCACATAGCTCTGCAGCAGCTGCGACACACCGCCCGACGCCGCCCCGGCACCCGCCGAGCTGTGACCGCCCCCGCCGATACCGAACTGCTTCAGATTCAACTGCGCGTGCGCGGCGCCGCCCAGCAACAGACCGCCACTCGCCAGCAACGAAACCAGAAGAATGCGCTTGCTCATTTCGACTCCTTACATTGACTTTCAGGGTTACTTCGAGCGCTTCGACAACTTGCCCTTTGTCGCGTTCGGTCTGGCTACGTCAATTCGGTTTCGTTACGTTTTCGTTAACACCGAATGACGCGCCAGCGATATTGATGCGAATCGTTCTCATTTGTTTGACTCTCGCAAGTCGCCTGCGTACGATCAGGCCATTACCTGCTTCGGCATCGGACGAAACAACACCAATAAGGATTTCGATGAAGTTCGCCCAACTCAAGGGACTGCGCGCCGGCGCGCGTCCGGTTTGCGACCCTTCAGCACGTACCGCTGCAATTCATCGTACGCTTTTGCCTTCTATGCGGCGCGTTGCACTGTGTACGGTCTTCGCGTCTGCCTCGTTGACCGGCCACGCGGCGCTGGCCGAAGCCAATCCCGATGCGAACCCGGAAGCGCCCGAAGCCGACGTGAACACTGAGGCGACGCAGACCAAAGAGTCGACCGGCTTCTGGGATCGTCAGCAAATGCTCGGCGACATGGGCGGCCTGCGTCCGTGGCTTGGCAAGTACGGCATGACCTTCACTCTGACCGAGACCAGCGAAGTGCTGGCCAATCTGCGCGGCGGTCTCGCGCGCGGCGCCGACTACGATGGCCTCACCACCGCCACGTTGCAGATGGATACGCAAAAGGCGTTCGGCCTGCAAGGCGGCCTCTTCAACGTCAGCGCGCTGCAGATTCACGGCGCCAACCTGAGCGCGAACAAGCTCGGCACGTTGAATACCGCGAGCGGCATCGAGGCCGACAACGCGACGCGTCTGTGGGAGCTCTGGTATCAGCAGTCGTTCCTGAACAAACGCGTCGACGTGAAGATCGGTCAGCAGAGTCTCGACCAGGAATTCATCACCAGCGCGTATGCGGCGCTGTTCCTCAACACGATGTTCGGCTGGCCCGCGCTGCCCTCATACGATCTGCCGTCGGGCGGTCCCGCCTATCCGCTCGCGGGTCTCGGCGTGCGCGTGCGCGGCCAGATCACCCCATCGTTGACCGCGCTGGCCGGTGTGTATTCGGGGGACCCGCTCGGCAACAACCCGAACAACATGAGCGGCACGAACTTCAACCTGCATAACGGCGCGTTGTGGATCGGCGAGCTGCAGTACGCGATCAACCAGCCGTCCGAAGGCGAAAGGGGCGGCACCGGCGGCGGCGGTCTACCTGGCACCTACAAGCTCGGCGTCTGGTACAACACCAACAAATTCGCCGATCAGCGTTTCGACAATATGGGACTGTCGCTCGCGAATCCTGCGTCGACCGGCATCGCCGCGAATCACAGCGGCAACTACAGCTTCTATGCGGTCGCGGACCAGATGGTGTGGCGCCCCGACCCCGACGAACCACGCAGCCTCGGCGTGTTCGCGCGCGTGATGGGCGCGCCGGGCGATCGCAATCTCGTGCAGGTCGCGGCCAACCTCGGCGTCGTGCTGAAGGCGCCGTTCAAGGGCCGTGACAACGACAGCGCCGGCCTCGCGCTGACCTACATCAAGGTCGGCGGTCACGTGAACGGACTCGACAGGGACTTCCTCGCATTCAACGGCAGCCCGTACGGCGTGCGCACCAGCGAAACCACGCTCGAGGCGACCTACCAATACCAGATCAATCCGTGGTGGCAGGTGCAGGCCGACGCGCAATACACGTTCAACGCCGGCGCGGGCCAGAACCCGAACGACCCGACGCAGCCGCTGCGCAATACGTTCGTCGTCGGCGTGCGGACCAATATCAACTTTTGATGCCGCCCGCCGCGCGCTGAGCGGATCGTCGTCCTTGGTGATGAAGTTGCCGACCGCGTCGCGCTCGGCTACCGCAACGACAGATCCTGCACCATCTGCTGCGCCAGATAATCGCAGGTCGGCCGATCCGATTTCGCGCTGCGCGCGACCACGATTTCGAGCGGCGCGATTTTCGGCAGGCCTTGCGCGTCGCCGAGAATCGCGAGCCGCGGCGGCACGCTGCAACGCGTGAGCGCGATCACCGACAAACCGGCATCCACGGTCGCGACGAGTCCCATCAGGCTCGCGCTGCTGAATGCCGCGCGGTAGCGGATGCGCGCGCCATCCAGTGCGGCGAGCGTATGCTGGCGCGCGACGCAGCCGGGCTCGTACAACCCCACCGGCAACGGCGACGCCTTCAACACCGGCGTATCGACCGACGCTCCCACCCACACCATCGGCTCGCTGCGCACGAATTCGCCGCGCAGCTTGCGGTCGCGCGTGACGAATGCGAGGTCGATCTTGTTGTCGGCGAGCATTGGCGCAAGCGCCGTGCTTTGCGCGCAGACGATCTCTATCTCGACACGCGGGTACAGCGTCGCAAATCGCCGCAACACCGGAGACAGCAGCGACGACACGTAGTCGTCCGGCGCGCCGAGCACCACCCGCCCGGTCACCTCGGGCCGCACGATCGCCGACCACGCCTCCTCCTGCAACGCGAGCGCGCGCCGCGCGTATTCGAGCAGCGTATTGCCGGGCCGCGTCAGCGACAGATTGCGCGTGTTGCGCGCGAACAGCGTCGTGCCGAGCATCGTTTCGAGCCGCTTGATCTGCATGCTCACCGCCGCCTGCGAGCGATGCACGCTGGCCGCCGCCTTCGTGAAGCTGCCCGCCTCCACGACCGCGACGAAGCTGCGCAACAGATCGACGTCGAATTCAGGGTTCACGATTTATCAACTGAGCTTATGGAATTGCTCAATTTAATTCGTTTGTGATAAGCCCGCAAGCGGCGCAATACTCGCAGGCATGATCTAACGGAGCCGTTGCGCATGTCCCTCACCTCACGTCAACAAGGCGCGATCACGCTGGCGAGCGGCGGGCTGCTGATGGGCACGATCGGCGTTTTCGTCGAGGAGGCGCGGCTCGATGCGCTGACGCTCGTGTTCTTCCGCTGTCTGTTCGGCTTTCTGTCGCTGGCCGCCTATTGCGCGTGGAAGGGCTTTTTCACGCGCGCGCAGTTCACACGCCGCACGGTCGTGCTCGCGCTGATTTCCGGCGTACTAATGGTCACGCAATGGGTCGGCTTTTTTGACGCGATTCATCGCACCAGCATCGCGGTTGCCACCGTCGTGTTTCATGTGCAGCCGTTCTGGGTCGTGCTGATCGGCGCGGCGCTCTTTAACGAACGGCTCGGCGCGGATCGGCTCGGCTGGATCGCGACCGCGTTCGTCGGGCTCGTGCTCGCGTCGGGGGTCATCGCGGCCGGCAATCTGCAGGGCCACACCAGCTATCTGATCGGTTTGGGCGAAGCGCTGTTCGGCTCGCTGCTATATGCCAGCGTCACGCTGATCGCGAAAAGCCTCGGCGAAATGCGCCCGCACCTGCTGACGCTCATGCAATGCGCGGTCGGCGTGATCTGCCTGCCGCTGATCGCGCCGCTCATCGCGCCTTTGACGCTCACGCATATCGGGCCGATGCAGTGGTTCTGGCTGATCGGCATGGGCGTGCTGCACACGGGATTGTCGTACGTGCTGATTTACGGCGCGCTGCCGAAGCTCAGCACGCCGGTGATCGCGGTGCTGCTGTTCGTTTATCCGCTGACCGCGATCGTCGTGGATGCGCTCGTGTATGGCCGTGCGCTGTCGCTGTCGCAACTGGCCGGCATGGCGCTGATCGTCGCCGCGAGTCTCGGCGTCAATCTCGGCTGGCCGTTGCTGACGCTGCTGCATCCGGCCGGGCGGGCGCGCAGTCACGCGAAGTAACGCGCGCCGCCCGCCTGGTTCTCACTGCGGCAGCGTCTCGCCCTTCGTCTCCGGCGCGAACGGAATCACGAACAGGCCGAGCACGAACGCCAGTGCGGTCAACGCAATCGGTACGCCGAGGGTCTGCATGTGCAGCACCGCCGCGCCGAGCAGAAAGTTGACGCCCGCGCCGACGAAGCGCCCGAACGACGTGCAGAACGCAAACGCGGTTGCGCGTACGCGGGTTTCGAACTGCTCGGGCAGCCACAGGCTGAACAACGCGAAGTTGCCGCCGAAAAAGCCCAGCACGAACAGCCACGCGATGAACGGCGCGAGCCCGTTCGGCAGATAGAACGCCCAGCCGAAGCTCGCCGCGATCGACACGGCCATCCCCGCGAAGTACACCGCCAACGTCATCTTGCGGCCGATTCGCTCGGCCATCGGCGGCAGCGCGAGACAGCCGAGGATCGTGCCGATCGACAGCAGGCCGGTAGCCAGCGACGCCGTGCGCATCGAATCGCCCTTCGACATGCCCGCGCGCGTCGCGAGCTGGATCACCGCGGACGGCTCGTACACGGCGCCTGCCCACAAGCCAATGATGGCGATCGTCAGCAGAATGCACGCGACCCATGTGCGACGCCGGTAAGCCGGCCCCATGATCTCGCGCAGCGGCTTCACGCGCACCGTCTTTGCGTCGGCCTTCTGCCACTTCTCCGGCTCCTTCACGCGCAGCAGAATCAAAATCGCGACGACGACCGGCACCGCGCCGGTCAGGAACATCGCGCGCCAGCCGAAGTGCACGCCGATCGTGTAATTGAGTGCGGCCGCGAGAAAGAAGCCCGCGTAGTAGCCGGTCTGCAGATAACCGGCGCCCATCTTGCGACGATCTTCGGGCCAGGCCTCGGCGACGTAGGTGCCCGCGAGCGCCCATTCCCCGCCGATCCCGACGCCCGCGATGAAGCGAAAAATCCCCAGCTCCCACACGTTGCTCGCGGTAGCGGACAGTCCGGTGAAAATCGCGAACGTGAAGATCGTCGCGGCGAGCACCTTGGTCCGGCCGAAGCGATCGGCAAGCGGTCCCCAGATGAACGACAGCCCCCAACCGACCAGAAACAGCGCAAACAGGATCGATCCCGCGAGGCCGACATTCGACGGCGTCGCCGCAAAGCCCGAACGCGGCAGCAGCTCGGTCAGCGCGGGCGTGAGCACCAGCGCGTAAATGAACGAGTCCATGCCGTCGAGCGTCCAGCCGGCCCACGCGCCCCAAAACCCTGCGATCTGTGAACGATTGAGTGGTGTGCGCTGACGCGCGACCGCTCGTCGGTCGGTCAATGTATTCATCTTGCTCCTCCAGCCTACGATGGTTGAACGTAACGAAAAACGACGGGCGCGCTTCGGGTTGGATCGACGACGTTGATTGATCGGCGATGTCCTCGTACAACTAATTCAGAGGACGACGCGGGGAAATTGCCGGATTGTGGTTGCGGCCCCGTCCGGGTTTGCCCGCGCTGAAATACGCGTCTTTTCATATATAATATTTGATACTATGACCGACGCAACTGAAGGTTTTCCCCTGGACGCGCCCGTGACCGGCTCGTTTCTTCCGGCCGCGGCACCTCGCGAAAGCACTTCGCACATGATTGCGGAGGCGCTGCGCGCGGCGATCGTCGACGGCACCCTCGCGCCCGGCGCACCATTGCGCCAGGACGCGATCGCCCGGCATTTCTCCGTCAGCGCGATTCCCGTGCGCGAGGCGCTGCGCCAGCTCGAAAGCGAGGGCTGGGCGCGCGCGGCGGTCCACAAAGGCGCGACCGTCGCGCCGCTGTCCGCCAACGAAGCGCGCGAAATTTACGAGATCCGCTCGGCGCTCGAAAGCCTCGCGCTCGGCCTCGCGATTCCGAATCACACCGCCGCGACGCTGCGCGAAGCCGCGCAGTTGTGCAGCGCCGCCGAGCGCGAGGAGGACCCGTCGCTGTACGTGACGCGCAATGCCGCGTTCCATATGTGTCTCTACGCGCCCGCCGGCCGGCCGCAGCTGGAGGACATGATCGGCTTGCTGCACCGGCGCGGCGAACGCTATCTGCGGCTGAAGTTCGGCTTGCCGTCGTACAAGGGCGAGTCCGACAGTGAGCACGCCGCTCTGCTCGAAGCCGTCGAGCGCCGCGATATCGCGACCGCGCAGTCGCTGGTGGTCGCGCATCTGCTCGGCACCGGCGAGCTTCTGCATCGTTTCCTGACCGAGCGCGCGCGCGAAGAAGCGCTCGCGCATCAACCGAAGCCGCGCGGCCGACGCCCGCGCGTCCACACCGGGAGCTGACCGCACCGATGACCGAGCCGATGAACCACCTCGCCGAAGCCGCCTCATCGCGGTCCACTGCCCGCTCATGGACGACTCGACGCGACGAAAAGAACCGCCGCCTCGCGGCCATCGCGCCGTGGCTCGAAGACGGCGTGCTGCCTACGCACCGCATCGTCGATGCGCTCGAAACGCTGATCCAGCCCGGCGAGCGCGTCGCGCTCGAAGGCGACAACCAGAAACAGGCCGACTTCCTGTCGCGCTCGCTCGCGAAGGTCGATCCGCAGAAGCTGCACGACGTGCATCTGCTGATTTCGAGCATCAGTCGTCCTGAGCACCTGACGCTGTTCGAGCGCGGCATCGCGCACAAGGTCGATTTCTCGTTCGCGGGGCCGCAGAGTCTGCGCGTCGCGCAACTGCTCGAAGACGGCCAGCTGGAAATCGGCGCGATTTATACGTATGTCGAGCTGTACGCGCGCATGTTCGTCGACCTGACGCCGCACGTTGCGCTGCTGTGCGCGGACAAGGCCGACCGTCACGGCAATCTGTACACCGGCCCGAACACCGAGGACACGCCGACCATCGCCGAAGCCGCCGCGTTCCGTCACGGCATCGTGATCGTGCAGGTCAACGAGATCGTCGACGACTTGCCGCGCGTCGACATTCCGGGTTCGTGGGTCGACGTGGTCGTGCAGGCGGACCGGCCGTTCGCGGTCGAGCCGCTGTTCACGCGTGATCCCCGTCATATCGGCGACTTGCAGGTGCTGACCGCGATGATGGTGATACGCGGCATCTACGAACCGTACGGCGTCACGTCGCTCAATCACGGCATCGGTTTCGATACCGCGGCGATCGAATTGCTGCTGCCCACCTACGGCGAATCGCTCGGCCTCAAAGGCAAGATCTGCCGCAACTGGACACTCAATCCGCACCCGACGATGATCCCCGCGATCGAATCGGGCTGGGTCGACAGCATCCATTGCTTCGGCAGCGAGGTCGGCATGGAGGCGTATATCGAGGCGCGCCCCGATGTGTTCTTCACCGGCAACGACGGCAGCCTGCGCTCGAACCGCGTGCTGTGTCAGTTGGCCGGCCAATACGGCGTCGATCTGTTCATCGGCTCGACGCTGCAGATCGACGCGGACGCGAATTCATCGACGGTCACGCGCGGACGGCTCGCCGGTTTCGGCGGGGCGCCGAACATGGGCCACGATCCGCGCGGCCGGCGTCATGCGAGCAAGGCGTGGCTGAAGCTGTTGAAGGGCGACGGCGCGATATCGCGCGGCCAGAAGCTCGTCGTGCAACTCGCGGAAACGTACAAGAAAGGCGGGGAGCCGACCTTCGTCGATGAACTCGACGCAGTCGCCGTCGGCGCGAAAAACGGCATGCCGATCGCACCGGTGATGATCTACGGCGACGACGTGAGCCATGTGGTCACCGAGGAGGGCATCGCGCATCTGCATAAGGCCGAAGGCATCGACGAGCGGCGCGCGGCGATCGCGGCGGTGGCCGGCGTCACGCCGATCGGCCTGCGCGCGAAGCCCGAGAAAACCGCCGAGTTGCGCCGGCGCGGCATCGTCGCGTATCCGGAAGATCTCGGCATCCGGCGCGGCGAAGCGAAGCGTTCGCTGCTCGCGGCGCGCAGCATCGACGATCTGGTCACGTGGTCGGGCGGACTGTACGCGCCGCCCGCGCGCTTCCGGAGCTGGTGACGATGGCGTCCGCTGCTGCTGTTCTCGAACGGTTGGACGCGCCACTTGCTCCAGTCCTGCGCAATGATGCGCGTGACACTTCACCGATCGCGCCGTTTTCCGACGCGCAACTCGCGCGCGACGCGATCACCGCGCTGATCGACGAGGCCGAACTCACGCCGAAACCCGCGCTCGTCGACCGGCGCGGCAGCGGCGCGCATCGCGACCTCGATCTCGCGATCATGCGGCGCTCCGCGCACGCGCTCGAACCTACTTTCGCCGCGCTTGCGCGCACCGCGCGCCGCCGCGGTGAACCGTCGGCGCTGCTGCGCGCCGAACTCGCGCAGATCGGCCGCGCGGGCGAACAGGACATGCTGCAGGCGACCGGCGGCAGCAATGCGCATCGCGGCGCAATCTGGATCATCGGACTGCTCGTTGCGGGCGTCGCGCTCGAAACGTCTTCGAGTGCCTCGATGCGTACACACGGAGCCGGCGCGCCGAGCCCTCTGGATACCTCGCGCGTCTGCACTTTGGCCGCGCAGATCGCCTGCTTCCCGGACCGCTTCGCCGCTTCGTCCGATAGCCACGGCGAACGCGCGCGTCGACGCTATCAGGTCGGCGGCGCGCGGCGCGAAGCGCAGGACGGCTTCCCGCACGCACTCGACGTCGGCCTGCCCGCGTTACGCGCGGCGCGCGCACGCGGCCTCGACGAAAACACCGCTCGGATCGACGACTTGCCGCGCGTCGACATTCCGGGTTCGTGGGTCGACGTGGTCGTGCAGGCGGACCGGCCGTTCGCGGTCGAGCCGCTGTTCACGCGTGATCCCCGTCATATCGGCGACTTGCAGGTGCT